>JBOGDE010000053.1:0-22546 GCA_050701695.1 Micromonosporaceae bacterium | reverse complement strand
TCGACGCAGAATTCATTCAGGGCTCGGCTATCGAACCCCGCACGAGGTCCGCAACGAGTACCTAAACCGGCAGCGTGCGGCATGAGTTAACACAAATTCCGCTGTCCGGAAAACGCGGGGCAGGCCACTCAACGGCTGCTCACCGTCGCCTTCCCGGGCCCGGCGATCACGGTTCACCCAGTTCCCCAGCGTGCCCTCGTTGACACCCAACTCCCGGGCCACCACCGCGATCGGCTTACCCGTCTCCCGGACAATCCGAACCGCGCCCTCCTTGAACTCCGCATCAAACTTGCGTCGCGTCTCCATCGCCCCTCCCGAATAGGCGATGTCTCCACGCTACGAGGGGAAGCCCACAGCGGGTGGTAATGGAGGTTATGGTTCCACTGCCGCCGTCCCGCCGCCACAGCAGGTTATGCTCCCAGAGCCGGCGGACCGCGATCAGTCTCAGCACCCGCTCGGCTCATGCCAAACGACCGGCACGCGGCAGAAGCGGTAAGTCGATCAACTCGCTCAGCGGCGCCTTGAGGCTGGTGCCCATGCCAGTTGTCGGCGGCTTTCTTGACTTCGGTTCCGACGGTCTTTTGGGCCATTCGGGTGTCTACCGGTAGGCGGGCTGGTCCCGGCGTGGGTCGGCTGCGACGACGTCGAGACGTGGATCGGCCAGAACCTGCTCAATTGCCGAGAAGTCGGCTCCGATCCCGGCCCAATGCGGGTCGACGTCGTTGGCGATGCACCAGGCGTGATCGGCCGGCCAGATGAACGCGGGGTCGGGCATGTGCAGTCGGGGTTGACCCGGCCACTCCTCGGCTGCCCCCCAGTCGCCGAAGTCGGACAATGACCCCCGGAACAGGAAGTACGCGCGGTTCGGTACGACGACCTTCGGCCCGTGCAAGCACCGACGGCGGGAATGGCGCTCTCCGCGGCCCCGGGCGAACGGTGCGTGTCTGCCAGTCGGCGACGAACACGCCGCCACCACCCTGAAGTTCCGAACCCCAGCCCTCCCACAGACAGAAGTAGCAGTCCTCAGGGGTGCGCGTGTGGCGCGCCAACGTCTGCAGGGCGGCGCGAAGCAGCGCGGTCTCGGTGGGGGCATCCTCGTCGACATCGACGTCGTTCTCGCTCTGTCCCTCGTAGGCAGGATCGGGCAAGAAGCGCAACCTGGCGTACGCCGGGAAGCCCTCAGGCCCAAAGCAGACCAGCTGCTGCCACAGTCGGTCACTGAACATGATCCAGCCCGCTGCCGACAGATCGGAACACGGTGTAAGCGCCACAGAACCATCGTGCCGCTTCGCAACCGAACAACCCACCCGCGGCATGGTCGTGCACTCGTTCGAATCGCTCCGTCCGCATGTTTATGCAGCGCGTGTCCTGGCGAAAGCGGTTAGCGACCTGCGCCTCCGCTGCCGTTGATGCCGCCTGGCGCTCGGGTCTGGATGCCCGCAAGACGATGCTCTGCTGGGATTGGGAAGACGCCCCAACCATGTAGGACGTCCGATTCCGCGAGTATCAAGACTGTCGGCGCTCACGCCCCGATGTCGGCGAGCCACTGGCCGACTGCCTGCGCGCAGAGGTCGGGCGCCTCGACGGGAAGCAGGTGGCCAACCTCGTCGATGGGTCTGGGTGTCCAGCCAGGCCGCCGGGCGTGCTGCATGAGCGACGTGGCGTCGACCAGCGGATCGTCCCTTCCCCACAGCACAAGTACCGGCACCCGCACGGAATCGAGCGCCTCGTTTGTCGGCCGCTGGGTGATGAACATGGCTTTGAGGACCGACGCGAACGCCGTGGCCGTGCCCGCCAGCCGTTCCGGGTGCTCGCGGGCTGCCTCGAGGCCATCGAGCCACAGGTCGACCTGCGCGCGTGAGACACGGCCCGGGTCTCCGCCGACCAGCCCGGCGCGGCCAGCTGAGACGGCACCCGCATCTTTGATCGCGGCTCGCTCGGCGTCCAGTATGCGCCGACCAGCCAGTCGCAGCACGATGCGTGTCGTGGGCGGGCCGGCTGCGACGGCGAGGCGTCCCAGCGTCTGCCACCCGAGCGCTTCGGCTGATGATGCCCGGCGCCACGGCAGCGCCGGGGCCACCAGGACGACTCCCCGAGTCTTCTCGGGCATCATCCCCGCGGCAAGCGCCGCCACCAGGCCACCCATCGACCAGCCGTGCAGCACCACCCGGCTTTCGAGGCGGAGCTGCCGGACGAAGGCCGACACGAAGCGAGCGTCGAGGTCCGCGCGTGGCCCGCGCCTATACGGAGCACCGGTGTGGCCCGTAATCGTCCCCGGGAGGTCGACGGAAATCACCGGCCCGAGCTGTCTCAGGTGAGGAACGAGGTCGATCCACATGCTCGCGCTGCCGGTCATCGGGGGCACGAGCAGGTGAACCGGTGCCTCGTGAGCCGCCGCCGAAACGGGCTCCGCGCGGACATAGTGCACGGGCACGCCGCACACGCTCGTCGACACGCTGCGTAACCCCGCCCACTGCTGCGACCGGACGCCCCAGTCGTCGTATCGCACGGTGATCCCTCGGCTTTTCCACATGGTAGTCGCAGCAAAGCGGGGCGGCGCCCCGCTGGATGGTGGGCTTTGAGGCTGCCCTCGGTGCCTACTCGCCGCTCCCGATCGCGGCGAGGTCTCCATCATCGCTGGTGTCATAGAGCTTGGCCATGGAGCCCTCGGAGAGGTAGCGGCGGTCGCCTGCGATCCACTCGTCGTGCATGTCGATCAGGATGGCTCCGACCAGTGGATGACCGCGGCGGAGTTCGGGAAGGTCCCGGCGACGCGGGAGCGACGCTTGATCTCCGACCACACTCGTCTGGGACGCTGGATCCCCTGTGTCCCAGGTGACTCCCGAATGGGAACCTACTGCGGACGGCACTGAACCACTGGCCAAGTGCTCCAGCAATCGAGGCCGGTAGGGCGTCCCGCAAGGCCCGCCCGGTGAAAGTGCCCGCTCAGCTACCTCATACGCGCCATTTCGGAAACGCCGCCGTAGCCAGTCGATCAAGATAAGGGCGCGGCGGCGAACTGACCCGGTTTGAAGGACACGGGCGGCATGCGGCGCGCATCTATGCATAAAACGCATACCGATACGGTCGCCGATCCGTCCGACTTTCGGCATGTCAGCAAGATCACCAAATGGATCCGACTCTCGGCAGAACCGAGCGGAGCGCGGCAGAAGTGGAAGGTTGATCTTGTCGTCCGCGGGCCGCTGCCGGGGTTTGCGGGGATACCCGTGAGAGGCTGCGACGGTGTCCTGGTGGCCACCGCTTGCGGCGGCTCGTGAGGCCCTCGACCCTCGCCTGAATCCGTACCGGGAGCGGGGCGCTCTGCTCTGGAAACGGGATGGCGACGGCCAGGCTGTTGATCCGTGTCGAGTCGTGGCTGTTGTGGAGGAGGGCTCCGCGTTCACGGTTGCGCCGGGATTCCATGCCAGCGCGCTCGCTGCCTCATGGGCCGCGGGACTTCCGCAGCTTCCGGGCGTCGCGACGGCCACCGGAGATTCAGCTGGCGCTCTCCCTCGGCATTACCTGGGTCAAGAGGTTCCCCGCGATCGCGCTCGGGGCCGAGTGGTTCACCCAATGGCGGACCGTGTCCGCGGCTGCCACGGCGACGACGGCGCCCATGACGGCAGCGCCGGTGAACCCCACCGTGACCGCCATGCGGAATGGCGTCTGCCGGCTGGTCCTACCTCAGTTGTCGTCCGGCGCTACCGAGACGACGACCTTGCCGGCGTTGGAGCGGCCGTGTTCGACGTAGGCCATCGCCTCGAGCGTCTGATCGAACGGGAAGGTGTGGTCAATGACCGGGCGGAGCTGCCCGCTGGTTCTCCAGATGGCGCTCGACGAGGCGCGTGAGCTCGGTCACCCGTGCATGGCCGACGAGCATGTGCTTTTGGGTGTTATTGGTCACGGCGCCAGCCGGGCCGCCACCTTGTTGCGGGCGTGCGGGCTGGATTTGGCGACCGCGCGTGCCGAGCTGCTCCAGGTGGCACCTACGCTGGGGCCTGCCGCCGATCCGGCCGGTGCGCTACGCAGCATCGGTGTGGACGTCGAGCAGGTACGGCGGCGCCTCGAGGCGACCTTCGGACCGGGCCGCGCTGGCGGGGTGGGCACCCTCGGCCCGACCCGTTGTGCGTCTACATTCTGGCCAAGCGCTCGTTCGAGATCGCCGCTGGGTTCGCCGATGGCCGAGGCGATTCCGGTATCGGGCCTGACCAACTGCTCTACGGGGTGCTCCGGGACGCCCTCGACCCGCTGGCACCCAGCTCAGCCGGCGCAGCCGTCGAGAACTGGTCCTTTCGGCTTCACCGTCGGGCGGCCCAATCCGGTGCGGCTTCAGCTCGAAGCACGCGGCATCGGACTCCCCCAACTCGCCGCCCAGCTCGGCGGGTCGCCGTGACATGCACCGGCGATCGTTCTCGTCTGGCCGCACGGGGCCGCGTTCGGGGCTGCGCCGGCCCACCCAGACCACGTCATGTAACCGTCGGGATCTAACGGGCGAGATCTTTCACGGCGATGCCCTGCAGCATCGGGCTAACCGGTACCCATGCGGGCATGGGCTGGAAGTCCTCGATGTTGGTCCAGCGGAATCCGGCCTGTTGCACGGTCGCGCGGGTGTCGCGGTTCGGGTGGCACCCGGGGACCAGGTGACGCCACAGTGGCGTGATCTTGTCCTGCCAGCGGGCGAGCCGGCCGGTGCCGCGGACGTGCTCGATGGCGACCAGCGGGCCGGCCGGCTTGAGCACCCGGTGGGCTTCTGCGAGGGCGCGTTCCGGGTCGCTGACTGTGCACAGGACCAGGGTGAAGAGCACGGCGTCGAACTGTTCGTCGGGGAAGGGCAGTGCCTCGGCGGCAGCGTCGGATACGTCGACGGCTACGTGGGCCTCCGCGGCCCGCTGCGCCAGCTTCTGGCGCATCGCCGCGTCGGGTTCGACAGCGACGATGTGCGCTGCTTGGCGCAGATGCGCCAGGTTGGCGCCGGTGCCGGCACCGACATCGAGGACCTGACCGGTCAGCCTCGCCAGCAGCGATGTCCGCCGTGGTCCGAGCACCTGGCGTTCGAGTGGTGCGGTGATGGTGTCGTAGAAGGCGGCGTGGATTCGGTGGGAGCGCATCGGGTTTAAGAATCCTTGCGGTGGGCGGTGAGCAGGGCGTCGATGATGTCGTCACCGGTCGGCCCGGAGTACCTGGTGGGTGCTTCGGCTTCGAGCAGGGCCTGCACGGTTGTGGGGTAGTCGCCGTCGTCGGCTCGGTTGTTTCGCACACCCCACAGGGCGCAGTCCAGCGGGGTGGGTCCGTCCGCGTCGAATGCGGTGTCGTGCAGGTTCGCTCCGCGCTCGATCAGCAAACGAACGGTGTCGGCGCGGCCGTGCATGGCGGCTTGGTCGAGTGGGGTGAAGTTGGTCCAGCCGCGGGTGTCGACGGCCATCCCGGCATCGAGCAGGTTGCGCACGACGTCGGCGCGGCCGAGCAGGGCGAACTGGCCGAGGATCCAGCCGTACCCGCGGTCACGGGTGGGGATGCCGAGAACTGGTGGCGACGCGGCGGGCAGCCGGGTGGACTCGCCGCGGGCGATGGCCAGTACGGCGGTATCGACCGGGTCGAGCTTGGCGGTGGCGCCGCGCGCGGCGAGCAGGTCATAGGCGGCGAGGTGGCCGCAGCGGGCAGCAAGCGCGAGCGGGCGGCGGCCGGTGTCCCACCGGTCCCACGGCAGGTTCTCGTCGGCACCGGCGTCGAGGAGCATGGTGATGATGCTCAGGCCGCGGCCGCGGCCGATCGCGTGGTGCAGGCAGCGGTGCCGGTTCACATCGACCGCGCGGTCGAGGAACCAGCGCAGCCCGGGGGCGTCCTCGAAGTCCAGCTTGTGATTGACAAGGTCCTCAAACCCTGGCCGGTGGAGCAGATCCAGGAACGCTGTGTCGGACTGTTCGCAGGCGTGGTAGAAGGCGTCCTCGTCGCTGCTGGCACCTCGGTCGAGCAGCAGCCGGACGAGGTCGAGGTCGTGCCGCTCGACCGCATCGAAAAGGGCGCTCCGGCGGCCCTCGCCGCCCCATTCGACGGTATGGCTGTCCGGGTCGGCGCCCGCATCAAGCAGCAGCCGGGCACAGTCGCGGATGTGCGAGGGTGCGCCGGTTGACCGGCGCAGCAGGAGCAGCAGCGGCGGGAGACCGCCGATAGGGGTGTCGAAAGCTGTCGGTTCCTCGTTCAGCAGCGTTGACAGGGTCGTGGCGTCGGCGTCGATCAGCGTCCGCTCGATGTCTTTCTGGGCCGGATGCTGTTCGGGCATGGTGGACCTTCGTCTGACCAGCTGGGTGCGAGTTGTTCGGCGACGTGCCGCAGGGCGGGGTCGTTGATGGATTCCTGGACGCAGCGGGCGAACAGCCACAGTTCGAGGCGGTGGGTGTCCAGGTCGAGCAGGTCGGCCATGCGCCGGGTGTACCGGCGCGGATCACGGCTGAGCCGTTCGGTGCAGTTGAGGATGTGTTGCAGGGCGTCGTAGGTGCGGTCCCCGACGTGCGGCTTGGGGTCGATGACCAGCCACGGCTCGCGTTCTGCGGCGAGCACGTTGCCGGCGTGGAGGTCCGTGCACAGCACCACCGACTCGACGGACTCGGCGGGAAGGGACCGGAGCAGCTCGATGCCGGCTCGGGCCAGGCCGGGATCCAACCAGCCGGGCGTGCTCGCCAGTTCGAGCTCGAACTCATCGGCCCAGGCATTGCACATCTGCCGCAAGGGCCGGAATGGATGGCCGTCCTCGGGATGTCGCCACAGCCGGCGCAGCAGCCCTGAGATGACCATGTCCTGTTCCGGTTCTGACGTGTCGCGGTTGAGGGCAGTGCCGGGCGCGCAGCGTTCCAGCAGGAGTGCACTGGTGAGACGATCACACCACCACTTGTACACCTGGACTGCGCCGTCGCGGTTTCATGCGCGCAGCCCGGCCGCTTCGTCGACCGCCTCGGGATGCCGCCAACCGACCTTGAGTACGACATCGCGGCCACGACGATCCGACGCGGGGGCGACCCAGGAGGCTTGGCCGCCCGGGTGGAACGGGCGACCGAGTGTGAGCCCCCACCGGTGCTGCAGATCGTCCACGATCTCGGCCAGCCTGGCCAGCCACCTTCGGCGGGCGGGCGGCGAGTCGCGTTCGGACGCTGCCGCCAGGCGTGCCGGCACGGTGAAGTCCATCATGGCTCGCCGGCCCGGCTGGCCTCGCGGATGGCGTCGATGATGGCGCCGATCATGGCAGCGATGGTCTCGGCTGCGCGCTCCGGAGCCGGGCAGCCGGCATGCAACCAGGCGATGATGGCCTCGATCGTGGCCGCCGGAATGAGTTCGGCCGCCCACATGCGCAACCGATCATCGGGCAGTAGTGGGCGCAGATACGGCAACGCTGTCTCGGTCATCGCGACCCGCAGCCAGTCGGCGTGCGCGCGGAAGTCCGGCTCCCGGCTGGCATGGCGGAAGAACAACTGGAACTCGTCGGGGTGGGCCTGCGCCACCTGAATCAGCGCCTGCAGGCTCGATGGACCCAGCTGATCCGGCGCACCCGTGGCCCGTGCCAGGTCATCCCGCGTCTGGTCGAGGATGGCTCGGTAGAGCTGATCCTTGGAGTCGAAGTGCCGGTAGATCAGCACCCGGCTCACTCCGGCTTCGGCCGCGATGTCGTCGAGGCTGGTTCCTGCGAAGCCGCCGCCGGCGAACGCGTGAGCTGCGGCCGTTAGCAGCGCCTGCCGGCGCTCGGTCCGGCGCATCAGTGTCGCCCGTCGTGGCCGTTGTGCCATTTTGGCCGGTCCTCTCGTCGTTACTCTAAAGTGTATACTTACGAAGTAACAACATAATCACAAGGAGGGTGGACATGACAGCTGCACGAGGCATCGGGCCGATCGGCACAGGCGTGAGGATCGCTGTTGGTGTACTGATCGTGGCCGTGGCGATCGGCCTGGACTACCCCAGCCGGGGCATCGGGTGGTGGGACGCCGTCGCGGTCCTCGTCCTGCTGCCGCTGATCTCTGTCGGTGCGGCGTGGGTGGTCGACCGCGCGTACGGGCGCCGACCTGGGATGGCTCGCCGCGCGCGTGCACCGTGGTCGGCAGCACAGGCCGGGGCCGCGGTGATCGTGATCGGCGTGGTGCTCGGGGTGGGCACGGCGCTGACGTTCCTGACCCCGATGGACCGGATCGCGATCTTCCTGTTCTTCGGGCTGTCCATGGTGATCGCGGCGGTCCGCGGATACGCCGGGTGCGAGATCCTCGCGCTGCCTAACCTCGTGCTGCGCCGCACCGACGCCATCTGGTGCCCGCTGTACACGCCGATCGACAGCACAGAACCGCACCCGAACGAACCGTCCACGGCCGCTCGGGCAGGGTAGGACATCACCGTGCCCAGCCACGCCGACCGGCCTGGTGTGCGCACCTGGTACCACGAATGCGGCAGCGGCGGGCCACTCGTCCTGCTGCACCCCGGGCTGGCCGATGCCCGTGCGTTCGATCCGAACCTGATGCGCTTGCCGCACGGTTCCACGTCTTCACGCCAGAGCGGCGCGGGCACGGGCACGCCCCCGACGTCGATGGCCCGCTGACCTACGAGCTGATGGCCACCGACACCGTCGCTTTCCTGGAGGCCGTCGTGGGCCGACCGGCGCAGTGTTGCCGGCGACCGCGGGCGCGACATCATGCGCCGCTGGCTGCCGTCGGCGTGACCCGGCGCCGTTGGGCGTCGGCACTCGTCGGTCTGTCGGTGCTGGCAGCGAGCTGCACGGGAAGCGGTGATCATCGCGCGGCGAGCCATGTCGCAACGATTTTGGACCAGCTACGAATAGGTCGCGCAATCCCTGCCGCTGCCGAGCACACCAACTGCGGCTACTTGTTGAATTCTCTTACGGCGGCAGCCGGGCCAGGCTGTTGTCGGGGTGCCCGGCGGGACGCTCTCTCAGCAGCGGCTGCCCACCCGTTGGTTGGGTGTGGCTCTCATCTGGCATGCGGTCTCGCCGGGCGCCGCTGGTGAGGCGTGGCTCAAGAGGGGATTGCCCGGCTCGAAGTAGCTCTGCCCGTCCTCGCCGAATGAGCGACTCGAGCGAGGAGGTCAGGTGATGAGCCGAGTGATCGTGGGTGTGGACCCACACAAGAAGTCGGTGACGATCGAGGCTGTCGACGAGCAGGGCCAGAAGCTGGCCACCGGCCGGTTCGGCACCGACAGCACCGGGTATCGGCTGATGCTGCGCTACGTGCGGGACCAATGGTCCGATCGTCGCTGGGCGGTCGAGGGTGCCAACGGTGTGGGCCGGCCACTGGCGCAACGGCTGCTCGCCCAGGGCGAGACGGTCGTGGACGTGCCGGCGAAACTGGCTGCCAGGGTGCGGGTCTTCGACACCGGCAACGCCCGCAAGACCGACGCCACCGACGCGCATGCGGTGGCGATGGTTGCGCTGCGGACCCCGCGGCTGAACCGGCTCACCTTCGATGAGGAGTTGATCGCGCTGCGGCTGCTCACCGATCGTCGCGACGAGTTGTCGCACCGTCGGGTGCAGACAGTGAACCGGCTGCATCGACTCCTGGCGGAACTGATCCCGGGCGGCGCCAAGTGTGACCTGTCGGCGCTGCAGGCCAAGAGGCTCGTTGCCTCGGTCAGGCCGAGAACCCTGGTAGGTAAGACGATGCGGCGGATGGCCGCCGAAGAGATCGGCGAGCTGGTCGCGGTCGACGCCAAGCTGAAGGCCATCAAGAAGGAGTTGCGCGCGGCAGTGCGGGCCCGCGGTTCGCACCTGATGGACCTCTACGGCATCGGACCCGCCGGGGCCGCCAGGATCCTGTCCGACGTGGGCGATGTGGCGAGATTCCCCGACCGGAATCACTTCGCGTCCTGGACCGGCACCGCCCCGTTGGACGCTTCCAGCGGAGACCAGATCCGACACCGACTGTCGCGTGCCGGGAACCGGCGACTCAACCACGTGCTGCACATCGCCGCGATCGTGCAGATCCGCCACGACACCGAGGGCCGGGCCTACTACCGACGCAAGCTCGCCGAGTCCAAGACACCCATGGAGGCGCTGCGCTGCCTGAAGCGGCGGCTCTCCGACGCCGTCTACCGCCAGCTCGTCGCAGACGCAGTCCCCACCGCTGCCGCCGTGATCGAGCACGAGGCGGGTCCGGGAGGGCACTCGGGGGCGACTACACAATCCAGCGCGGCCGACCTGACCCCGGACGTCGGCTCTTCGGACAAGCCACAGCCCGGACCCGCACACCCGACGCTACCCGCACAGCAGCCCCGTTCGAATCCCCACGCGGCCTCGGCGGCCAGCCCTTCGCGTCGTCGCGCAGGAGCCGTCAAGGTGCAGCGCCCCACCGGACGAACGACCTTGACGGCGACAAGCGCCGGCGGACACTCCAAGGCCAAGAGACCGCGCACTTGACACAGAGGGGAACCTACTTGTTGAATTCTCTTACGGCGGCAGCCGGGCCAGGCTGTTGTCGGGGTGCCCGGCGCCGTGCCTCTCCGGTTTCGAGCGCGTCACTGCTGAGTCGTGAAGCGTGCAGCCACTCGCCCCCTTCTCGCCCCCTGGAGGGTTTGCCGAGCCCAGTAGCCGCGTGCCGCGGGTGATCAGACAACGGGACGTCAGGCGTCCCGCGCCGACAGCGGCATGGGGGGGACGGTTACTCCTCGGGAAAGCGGTGGTGACTGACCTACTCCACTGATGTACTGGTGTGCCACCTTGGGTCTGCCGTTGACGGAGGTAGTCGTTGTGACGGGCTATGACGCGCTTGCCGAGGTGTACGAGTGGCTTATCTCGGACGCGAAGTTGACCCCCGCCGAGTTCGCCGCGGCGTTCGATGACGTCATCCGTCTCCTTCCGTCAAACGCCCGCGTCCTCGATTGCTCATGCGGGACTGGGCAGCTGGCGGTTGGTCTCTCCGGTCTCGGCATGCAGGTTGTCGCGACCGACGCCAGCGCAGCGATGGTTCGTCGGACTGAGGAGTTGGCTGAGGAATACGGCGCATCTTTGCGGACGGTTCGAGCTGACTGGCATGAGTTGACCGACCATTTCGACGTCGCCAGCTTCGACATGGTGTTCTGCGTCGGCAACTCGCTGCATCATGCCGAGGGGGCGAGAGGCAGGTTTGTTGCGCTGGAATCTATGTCGCGGCTGCTGCGCCCTGAGGGACGCTTGGTTCTCACCTCCCGCACTTGGGAACTCGTGCGCGCTGGCGGCTCCCGGTTGGACATCCGTGACCACCTGGTCCGCCGGAATGGCCGCGATGCTCTCGTCATCTATCGCTGGGAGATCGCGCCGCACTGGGAGCAGGAGCACCACATCGAGATTGCTGTCGCGCAAGTCACGGCGGATGGGTCGGTCCTTGTCCGCTCGGAACTGTTGTCGTGCTGGCCGTACCGATACGACGAACTCGGATCCGAGTTGCACAGCCTCGGACTACGGGTCGAGAAGAGCACGTTCGACCCGGAGGCTGAGGGGTACATGGTGGTGGCGACCAAGGAGTAGGGCGCCGGCATACGTCCTCACGTCAGGTCAGGTAGCCACCGCCACCGTCGCGCACGCTCATCGGCAGTTGAGGATGCATCCGACCCTCGACATTATGACGTTGTGCGAAGGATGAGGACGGCTGCTGCTGTGCGGGCCTAGGCGAGGGCTTGCCAGGCGTCGTCGATGCGAGATCGGGCCACTCCGACGTCGCGGCGAAGACGCTCTATGTCGACGACCCGACCGTTGTCCGCGGCGTCGAGGGCCGCCCGGCGTAGGAACGCCGACACCGTCATCCCGACCGCCTGGGCGGCTTCGCGCACGCGACGTTCTTCGTCGAGGCTAAGCCGTATCGCCACCCGCTGACCACGCGGGGGCGTGTAGGCGACCTGGTCGCCGGCCATGTCCGGGTCATGGCGGTGGGCGAAGTAGTACTCGGCCAGTTCGGCCTCGCTCATCTCGCTTACCGGCTTGTCACTCATGAATCCTCCTCCCATGCCGTGATCGGACGTACGACCCGCCGGGCGGCATCCCAGGCAATGACCATGACGACCCGTCGGCCACTGTCGGTGACCCCGATGGCGTAGAAGTCGCCGACGCGGCCCTTGCGGTTGCGTCGCACCGTCGGGTGGTTCACCAGGGCTTGGGTGATCTCTCCTCGCTGACGCCGTGACCGGTGGCGTGTTCGCGGTTGGCGTCGTCCCACTCGATGTCCTCCGGGCTCACGATTTCCACGCCGCCACCATGTTCTGTTCTGTGTTCGACATTCTAGCCTCTCCGTCAGACAGCCGCAGCCTGCTGCCCGCCGGTCCTTGGGTTCGTCCCTTCACCCGCGGATGTGCGGATGTTGGTGGTCGGGTGGCGTCTGGTCCCGCTATATCACCGGGGCTGGTCCGGCTGGGCTGAGTGGGCGTCTCCGGTCGGGGCGCAGGAGCTCGGATGCGAGGACCTCGGGCGCTGCCCGGTACGGCGAACCAGTCAGCCGAGGAGGCGGCAACTGGTAGGTCAGCCCGCGGGCGTGTGCCGCCGCGAGTTCGACGGCGTCGGTGATCGGGTGGTGGTGGCTGACCGCCGCCCAGCCCAGTCGGGTCCCGGCGGCGGGCATCAGCCAACGACCGGACCGCACGTGCGAACCGGCTGCGCTCAACACTGCTGGGGCGAACCCCAGGGCGGGTCTCAGCGCGGCCAGCAGCGCCTTCTGCGCCTGCGGCTCGCCCGCCCGGGCAGGGTAGGTGGCAAGGGCACGCAGCCCGATCCGGATCTCCCGCATCTGCATCGCCGGGCGGGGGTCGTCGGCGTCGATGGAACGTAGCGTCCGGCACGCGACCCGGATGTTCGACAGCGTCTCGCCATGCGCGCGCAGGGTGGCGGCGAACCGTCGCCGCCCGACCCGGTGTGCCGGGGGTGAGGTGGCGGCGAGCGCTGTGGCGAGCGTGTCAAGGGTGCGGGCGTGTGCGGACGCAAATGACCCGATCGTCTCGGGTCTAAGGTGACCGGCGGTGGTGACGAGGGTGGCCAGGTTGGCCAGTGCTGCCGGCAGGTCGGCCAGGGTCCGCACCGGCTGCGGTCGCAGTCGGTGCGGGGCCGGCCGCAGAGGGTCGGGGCGGGGTAGCGGCCCGCTGGTGGCGAACCTGCGGACGTGTTCGGCGGCGATGGCGATCTCCCTGCACTCGCGCACCTGTCGCATACCGTGCTTGTCCGGTTGACGATCCATCAGCTCACGGTCCAGCGCGGCTGCCGCCTCGGCGACAGCGGCGACGTCGGCCACCGTGGCCCACGCCCGTTCTCCGGTGGGCCGCGATACCGGATCTGAGCTGACCCATCCGTACGTGGCGACTTCAACCGCGGCCCCGAGTTGCCTCCACTGCTCATTGGCGGTGACGACGCCCCGAGAAATGTGCAAAGGCGCGCGCAGCGTCACTGGCTGCGGGTCGGCGTCAAGCAGGACGCGTAGCACACCGACTGGTTGCAGCGCCAGGTCCACCAGCCGCGGCTGGCGGTCGACGTGTGCCTGGTGGGCGGGTGCGACGTCGTCGAGCATCTGCAGGCACCAGCGGCGCAGGCCGACCCTGGCCCGGTTAACCGACTCCTGGTCGGTCGCGGCGGTGGTGGCCGCCGGGGCGGCCACCATGGCGGCAAGCTGGGTGGCCAGCTTAGGTCGGCCTCGAATCCGGTCACCGTTGCACCTGCTGCAACTGTCCCAACGCCCGCGCCGCCTGCAGCCGCTGCGCTGGCGAGGAGCACTGTTGGATGGCGCGCTGCAACGCCTGGATCGCCTTCGGGGCGGCCGCGGCGAGCGGCATGGCCGGCCTGGAGGTGTCGATCGGCGGGTAGGGCGGGTCTACGGCGAGGAGAATGTCCAAGACGTCTCCGGCGTCAAGCCGCTCCTCTAGCCGCGCCGGGTGCGGTGGCCCAGTGTGGCGTTCGGCTGCCGATAGCCAGGCGCAGGCTTCGGCAACGTCGGCGGGAATTGGCTGGGTGGGAATCTGGATACTCATGCCGATCAGGCTCCTCTCCCAGGTGTGGATCTGGTCAACACCAACCGCGAGCCCTGTGGATAGACCCGGAGTTGTTCACAGGTCCCGTCCGTGCCGGGTCACCTCTTGGGAGCTCCGCAGCCCGGCACGAGCGGTGCGTTCGGGCGCGGTGGCGTGGGTGAGTCGGGCCCCCACGGCCCTCAAGGTGTCGGCGAGGTGCGCGCACGCCAGCTGGTAATCGGCGGACTTCGGGTCCGGCAGGTCTGCCCGATGCGTCTGCCGATAGCTGCGGGCCAGCCGCATCAGCGAGTCGGCGGCGGCCACGTCATCGCCGCCTTCACGGTCGAGAGTCGCGGCAAGGACGTGGAGCGTGAGCGCCGTCTTACGCAGCGCTCGAGCATGGACCTGCGATGGTTCGTTCTCCGCGTTGGCGACGTACTGCCCGCAGCGGTGGCGCAGCCAGCCGGCCGCATCAGCGGCCGTGCGTACCCGCGTCAGGTCGGAGGATGGCGCACTCGACGGCGATGTCGTCATCTGATCCTCCCCTTCTGGACCGGCCGGGTGCCGCTGCGACGTTCTCGGCCGCGGGATGAGTCCATGTGCGGCGTTGGCGTTCGAGACTCGCTCTCTGTCCATCCGGTGAGAGCACCGGCACCGCACACCGCTCAGCCGACCGCGCCGCGGCGGGCTCGCAGGGTGCTGATGATTCCGGCGGTGGCTGCAGGTCGGGGCATGGCCCGCCAGGCTCGCGAGCTGTCCAGAATCTGATGGAGGGCCTCGTGGCAGCCTCGACAGGCGGCAAGAAGATCTTCATCGCGCTCGGTGCCGAGGTTGTCGTATCGGACGTGGTGCAGGTCGTGGTCGAGCGTCCAGGGTCGGTCACACACCGCGCAGGTCGGGTCGTGGCCGTGGCGGCGGCGGAAGGTGCGCAGCCAGGCGCGGCGGCGTTGCTGCCATTCCCGGCTACGCATGTAGGCCGCGTACCGGCGGCGGTAGGCCAGGCGGCGCAGGCTCATCGCCGCACCGGGCCGCAGCGGGCGCATGACAATTCACCGCACGCTGGCGGCACTGGTGGACGGCATCACGGCATCGCCGCGCAGGCGCGCTGTCATGACCTCCCGGTCTGCGGCCACCGCCTTGCGGTATGGCCGCGCCGTGTACGGGATGAGGTCGACGAGAGCGGGCTGCTGCCCGGGATGCACCATCAGGGCGACACCCTTGGGCATGGTCGCGATCTGCTCCGGTCGCATGATCGGCACCTCGCGCCAGGAGGTGGACGTCGTCCGGGCGCCGTCGCGGTTCCAGCTGGCGCTCTCGGTCCGCTGGTCGCGGGTGCCGACCAGCGTGGACAGGTCTTGCAGGTCTCGGGCGTCGCTGAGCCCGCCGAGCACGAGCTTGACGGTGCTGGCGCCCCAGATGGCCCGCTCGGCGTCGTGCCCCCATCGATCGCGGGCTTGGGCGCGGGACTGCCACACGTTCACCGTGGTCACGCCGCGGCCGCCGCCGGCGGAGACCATGGTGGGCAGGGAGGGTAGGTAGGCGATGTTCGCCGCCTCGTCGAGCATGAGCAGCAACGGCGGGTCGAGACGGTTCCCGGCCGAGGTGTTGGCGATGTGCTTGGCGGCGGAGAAGATGTCCTCGATCAGCGCGGCGACCAGCGGCCCATCCACTCCCTTGTCATCGCCGACGATGTACAGGGTGCCGGACTCGGCCAGGAACCGAGCCGGGTCGAACTGCTCCCCGGGCCGCGGTGAGCAGGCGTCGAGCACGTTCGGGTTGCTCAGCGACTTCGTGGCCTGCTGCACACCGGCCCACATGTTGTCCCGAGTACGAGGATCGGCCGAGATGATCTCGGCCAGCTTGTCCGCCCACCCGGGGACCGCGCGCGGATGATCTCGCAGCACGGCCACCGCCTCCTCAGCGAGCGGCGGGCCGGAGCACCACCGGTCGAAGTCGGCTGTCGTCGCGGCGGAGATCGCGGCGGCATGCAGCATCGGATACAGCGCCTGAATGGTCTTGTCCCGCCAGAACGACGCGTTCTCCACCCCCCGGGCCGTCCCCGCCGCCAGCGCGGTCGCGCGCAGCTGCGCGACGTCCGGCTCCTCGCAGCCACGGACCGGCGAACACCGCGTCCGGGCCGCGGCGTTCCCGCTGGCGCATCGTCAACGCGATGTTGTCGGTGAACAGGCTGGTGGTGACGACCGCGCCGGGTGCCTCCACGATCATCGGAACGACACAGTTCATGCCCTTGCCGGACCGAGGCGGGCTGAGCACGAGAAGCGAGTCCTCCACCGACAGCCACACCGATCTGCGGCGCACCCGGCCCACCAGATAGCCAACCTGTCCCGGTTTGGTGTTCGTGGTCAGGGACGGTCGGAGGACCGTCGCGCGAGACACCAGCGCCTTCTCGCCGGCCGTCAGCACGGCGGCGCGGCCGGTGGGTAGCCCGGCGAACTTGTGTGGGTCGGTCTCCCGACGTGGCGCGGTGAACCTGAACACCCGCCAGAGGGCCCACCCGGCGACAGCGAGCACGGCCACGAGCAAACCGGCGAGCACCCAGTACGCGCCTGCTGAGATGTCCGTGCCCCACGCCGCCGCCGGGTCGGCTGGGTTATCCGCCAGCGCCACCGAGCCGCCCAGCAGCCCACTGGTCGGTGGCGCGGCCCCGCCCAGCACGGCCGCGGCCTGGGCGGCGACCCACAGGAGTCCGCCGACGGCGGCGGCCGCTACCAGGAGGCCGAGCAGCATGTTGGCGAGGTAGTCCTCGGTGCCGCGCGGGTTCACCGTCTACTCCGGCGAATTCATGCGGGCATCGGTGTCGAACATCGTCAGCTCACGCTCGGTCAGCAGGTGCTGGACGAGGAACGCACGCGGACCGCCTTGGCCGAGGATCCGCCACAGGCCGCGGCCGAGCACGAGCGAGGGCAGCAGACCGGTCTCGGTCGCATTCAGGCCCATGACGTCGGCGGTCTGCCGGAGCTGGTCCGCGGGCTGGCGATAGATCACGCGGGTACTGGTCTCGGCCAGCAACGACTTCGCCTGGGCGCGGGTCTGGCTGCCCAGGTCGCCGACAGCGTCGAAGTCGGCCCACTGGTGGACGGCAAGGACGTTCGAGATGCCCCAGTGGCGGGACAGCCGCCACTGGGTCTCCATGCGACGCACCAGCGGTGGATGCCGCATGATCTTCCAAGCCTCGTCGTAGACCATCCACCGCTTCCCACCCCGCGGGTCGCGCAGGGCGGCCTCCATCCACGCCGAGGTGCACGTCATCACCAACGGGATGAGCGGGCTGTCCTCACCGATGCGGGACACATCGATCGAGATCATCGGCGTGGCTGGGTCGAACCCCACGGTCGACTCCTGGTCGAACAGTCCGGCCAGGTCGCCGAGTACCAGCCGGGCAAGGGCGTGGCCGACGTGCCGCCCGTCGTCGTACAACTGCGTCACACTCGGGACGCCCGGCGGCAGCGTGACGGACGGGTCCGGGTCGAGGATGTTGCGGACGACCTGCGGCAATGTCGGTCGGCCGCCGCTCACCGTGGCGTGGTCCAGTGCCACACCGATGGCGGTGTACTCCACCGGCTCGAGCGGCCGACCCATCAGCGACTCCGCCAGCGAGGTGAGCAGGTTCAGCCGGTGGGAGCGGACCCGGCTCGCCCAGTCGTTGTCGCTCAGCGCTGCCGGCCGGGCGCCGGCGTCAAGCGGGTTGAGCCGCGCCGGCATCCCCGGGCCGAGCTCGATCGGGACCCCGCCCACCGCGCGGGTCAGGCCCGTCCACTCCCCCTTCGGGTCCCCGGCCACGTAGGCGCGGCGGCCGAAGCACAGCGACCGGGACACCAGCGCCTTCAGCAGGGCGGACTTGCCGGTTCCGATCGATCCGGCGACCGACATGTTCGGGTCCTGGATGACCCGCTTCTCGTAGAGCACCCACGGGTCGAAGACGAACGACCGGCGGGAAAACGCGTCGCTGCCCACCAGGATGCCCTCGCCGCCGAGCCCGGCCTCGGCGAGGAACGGGTACGCCGCGGCCAGCGTGGCGCTGGTGGCCCGGTGAGCCTGCACCCGCAGCGGCCGGTGGTTCCGGCCAGCGGCCGGTCCCGGCTCGCCCGCTCGGGGTAGGAACGGGGCGTCACGGCGTTGCGCTCTCTCCGCCTCTAGCTGCTCGCGGCGCGCGGCCTTCTGGGTGCGTTGGAGCTCTGCGGCCAGCACCCGTTCGGACCGCAGCCGCGCCCGCCGTTCCTTGCGGGTCTCACCGGCCGGGACCAGCAGCGAGGTGGCGTGCCGTCGGGCGCTCTCCGATGTCACGGTCAGATCCCCCGCCCCAGCGGCAGCGCCCCTGCCTGGAACCCGGCCCCTTGCTCGCCCCACAACGTGCGGATCTCGCAGTCCGACTCGATGGCCGCGTTGGTGATCTGGTCCACGGCCGCGGTCAGCGCATCTTTGGTGGGCGCTGACACGGCGATCAACGCGGCGTAGCGGAACTCGCCATGCCCCGACACCAGCTCGCGTTCGCGCTGGTTCACGTCCTCCAGTTCGGCCACGGTGGCGTAGTCGGTGACCTGCCCACGCTTGTCGCGGTTGATCTGGTCGGACATGTGCTCGAACCGCTCCCTGCGCACCTCCTTGAGTGCCTTCGCCGTCGCCACGGGCTCCAGCACAATCGACAGCGAGCGGCGGACCTGCGGGGCCAGTACCAGCGGCCACAGGAATCCCGGGACAACCGACAGCCGCGGCCACTCGGTGATCCACAAGGCAGCATGCCAGCCGGAATCCGACCGCAGCGTGGCCCACTCTTCGTCCACGGCGATCGGGCCGGCCGTGGCTACGTCGCGGCCGACCTGCTTACCGTCCAGCGTGCGGGCGGCCTCCGGGTCAGACGCGGTGCGCAGCACCCACGCCAGGCCGGCATCGTCCAGCCAGCCCGCCGGAACCAGCTCGGCACTGCGGATGGCTGCCTCGAACGACGCCATCCGCTGCCGCATCACCACCGCCGCGCCGCGAAGCCCGCCGCCCTGCTCGCGTATCGACGCGGCGGCCGCGTGCAGGCTCAGCGTGATGGCCACCATGGTTTCGTGGCGTTCCGAGGCCGGGGCTGCCTGGGCGAGCAGCTCTTGGTAGGCGGTTGCCATCCAGGAGCCGTCGTCGATGCCGTGCTGGGTCCACCAGGCGGCCACGTCCACACCGGCGTCGGGGAGAGCCCGCTCGAGGACCTGCACCCGGGTGATGCCTCGATCGTGTGTGGCCAGCCCGCCGAGCACCCTGGCCCACCCGTCGGCTCGCGCGGCCTGGATGTCGGGGTCGACCAGGACGAACGCTCCGTGGCTCACGCGCAGCACCGCGGTGAGGGTGCCGGCGTGCGGGTCGTGGACCAACGCCGCCGCGGTGACGTCGTCACGCAGGACGCGCAGCCGGGCGGCGTCACCCGGTAGAGCCAGCGTCCCTACCGGTCGGGGCTTGAGCGGGCGGGCCCGGAACCGGTGCTGGCCACCGGATCTGCGCCACCACCAGTTCACGATCACCGGTAGCCAGTCCACGATCTTGCGGCCCCGCACCGGCGCGTAGGCCACCACCAGAGCGGCACCCCACAGCGGCGAGGTCATCACGACGCCAGACGGGCCGGCGAGCAGCAGCGAAACCGTGAACACCACGAAGGCGCCGGCCACCACCGCGAGCCGGGTCTTGGACATGCCGTACAGCCAGCCGCGGGTGGACCGGCGGGCGAAGCGGACCGCCCGCGCCCCCCGCGGGCTTGTGGCCTCCGTAGCTGTCACGGTGGCTGGGCTATCCGGCCTGGGCGGCGAAGAAGGTCACCAGCGACGCCGCTCCGGCGACAACGACGGCGCCGCCCAGGGCCGCGAGCAGTTGCATCTTGGCGTTCGCGCCCATGCCGTGCATGCCTGGCTGCGGGCGAACGCGAGTCCCACGCCGGCGATGATGAGCGCGATCACCAGGACGACGAGCCCGACCATCATCGCGGTGCCTGCGGCGGTTTGAAGCAGGTTCTGCACCCATGGGGGCATGAAGTCCCAGTTCGGGGAGACACCAAGGTCATCCATGGTCCAGTCCTCTCCGTGCGGTTGTCAGCTCGACTGCGCCCGTGTGCGCAACCGGATTCGCCTGTGGGTGGGTCATAGCGGCGCTCCCCGGGCGGCCATCCATGGCTCTGGATCGATAGCTGTGCCCTGCGGGGATGGGCGGACCTCGAAGTGCAGGTGCGGCCCGGTAGAGTTCCCGGTCGAGCCGAGCTGGCCGATCACATCGCCCGCGGCCACCACCCGTCCGCCGTCGGTGCTGATGGTGGACAGGTGGGCGTACCAGGTTCGGGTTCCGCCGGCGTGGGTGATCTCGACCTTCAGCCCATACCGGCCGTCCCAGTCTGCGTAGGTCACCTGCCCGCCGGCCGCGGCGACCACCGGGCGGCCCAGCGGCGCCGCCAGGTCGACGCCGGTGTGCGCCGTCGCCCAACGCGAGCCGACGTCTCCGAACCGGGCGGTGACGACGTAGTCGCCCGCCAGAGGGACCACCCACGCGCCGTCGGCGCAGGAGCCGGCGTCTCCCTTGACCGAGACGTGGATGTGGTTCAGGTGCACTGAGTTCGCGTCGGTCCACCCGTTGGGGTGCTGGTAGGGCCGCCATCCGTCGTCCGGGCGGTCCGAGGACCAGATCGTGGCGTCCCAGATCAGGTAGGTGACGCCCAGGCAGACCTGGTTGGCGCGCACCCATTCGGCGATGTCCCAGCCGAGCGCGTTCCCCGTCGAGGTGGCCCAGTCCGGGATCATCGGGTCTACGGCCCGCCCGCCGGGATGGTCGGAGGCGTTCGGACGGTCCCCGACGCCGTGGAAGGTCGTGACCTGGGGGAAGTGCGACGCGATGCAGCGCAGCACACGCAGCGCGTCCGGGGTCAGCCCTTCCTCGGCGGCCAACCCGGTCGGTGGACACACCAGCCCTCCCCCTGGTGTGCACACCCCGCCCTCGGTCCCGAGCAGGTCGCCCAGCCACGCGGCCGCGGCGGTCTCCCAGCGCGCATAGGTGTGCGGGAAGGCCGACCGTTGGACGGCCTGTGCGGCGACGGTCAGGGGCATGTCCTCCCAGCCGGCGATGTCGAGCAGCCCGGGCGGCTCGCCGGCGTTCGGGCCGGTCGGGCCGCCGAAGAAGGCATGCGCCGCGTACACCGGGTCCTGCACCTGCGCCGCAGTCCCCCATCCCGCGGACGGCCGCTGCTGGAACAGCCCGAGTGAGTCCCTGTCGCCGTGCGGGAGGTTCCGCAGCGACGACTCCTGCATCGCGGTTGCCAGCGCGATCTGCAATCCGAAGGCAGGTACGGCGGCGGCCTGCCCCACTGTGACGATGACCCCGGCGTTGCGGGCCTGTTCGGAGTCGAGGTCGGCTACCTGGCTGGCTGGTGCCGGGACGCACGGCGCAGGGTCGTCCGCCGCGGCGCCGGACATGGCCAGCCCGACCAGCAGAAGCGGGGACGCGACCACCGCGGCCACCGCACCCGCCAGCAACGGGCCCCGACTCATGTCTGACTCGGCGTCCCGGCGCCCGGCGGTGGCGCAGGGTTATGGGCATACGGATCGTCCGCTGCAACCGCGTTACCGGCACGGCGGCCGGCCGAGCCGGCCTTCTCCGCGGCAACGGCTCCCGCGCCGACGACGGCACCGACACCGGCCCTGGGGGCTCCCGCTCCGGCTGCACCGGCACCCGATGTGGGTGTGCCACCATCACCGCCGCCCGGGGCGCCGACGCCTGCGGGGCCGGTGGAGTGCGGCGGCGGTCGTCCTTGCTGGGCAGCGGCCGGCTGCGCACCGTAGGGCGAGGCACCGTTGCCGCCGGCGGCATGGCTCCCACTGTTGGACGACTGTCCGTTCACGCGGTCCATGACCTGATGCGGGCTGAGCTGACCGACGACTTCTCTGCTGCGTTGCACGCTGGTCTGCACCCCGGCGTGGAGGGACTCGACGGTCTGCTCGCCGAGGAAGCCGAAGAACTTGAACGCGACGACCGGCACGAACGCCGAGATCAACATCAGGACGGTGCCCGACAGCAGTCGGCCCAGCGCCTCGAGGATGCCGCCGTCGAAGTCAAGGTTGTTCATCGCCGAGATACCGAGCCCGAACACCACAACCACGCCGAGCTTGGTGAAGATGAGCGCGACCACGGCGGTCACCCAGCGGCGGAACCACGGCCGCACCGGCGACCAGACCAGCCCGAGGAACGCGATCGGCCCGGTCACAACAACCGCGTACAGCAGCAGGGTGCGGATGAGCAGGGCAGCGAAGACGGCCATCCCGCCCATGATCATCAAGAAGCCGAGGATGATCATTCCGATCAGTCCACCCAGGATGCCCACGGTGCCCTCGCGGATGACCTGGTCCTGTCCGAACGGGGTGAACAGCTCGTAGAACGACACGCCCTCCCCGCCGACAGCGTTCGCGAACGCGTCGCCCAGGGTGTCGATGTCGCCGACAATGACGGTTCTCCTCACCTTTCTGTGGGTAGTTGGATGGTGAGTCCGCCGCAGCAGAGGTAGATCATGGCGATGAGGGCGGCGGCGCTGTGGTGTCCGTAGCCGCGGTGGTTGATGAGTCGGATCTTGGAG
>JBOGDE010000052.1:0-22548 GCA_050701695.1 Micromonosporaceae bacterium | reverse complement strand
GACATCGGCATGCTCGACGCGCTCATCCAAGCCGCCGCCGGCCAACCCTGGATCCCCACCACCGCCTGACCATCAAGCCCCCACACGGCTCCCAGACGCCTCGATTCAGGGACCTATCCAGTTACGTTGCAGCTTCCGCCGGCAATCTGTCGCAGCTCCATATGCTTCCCTTCCCCGTACCGTAGTATCTGTAAAGGTAGGGAGGGGCACCAGCGGAGTCAAGCGTCATGCGCGTACCCGCATAAAAAGGGGGTCTCAGCCTTCGCGGGCGGTGAATTCGGCGGTGACGGTGTTGCCGGCGGTTCTGGTCGCGGTCCATTTGCCGGACTCGGCGGACCATTGGTGGCCGCCGTAGCTGATCCGGGCCACGCCGTGCTCGGCGGCGTGGGTGACCCGGCCAGTGGGTCCCCAGCAACGGCCAGGGGACGCGTACCGCGACCTCCACGTCGAAGTCGTTGGCGAGCCCTTCCGCGATCCCGAGCAGCGCCGGTACGGCCACCAGCAGCCCGCGCCGTCGCCACCGAGCCCCCCGACCTGGTGGTCACCGACGTACGGATGCCGCCCGGGTTCTCCGACGAGGGGCTGCGGGCGGCGGTGGCGTTGCGGGCGGAGTACCCGCGGCTGGCGGTGGTGGTGCTCAGCCAGTACGTGCAGCAGACCTACGCCGCCGAGCCGCTCGACTCCGCCGGCGGCGCGGCGGTCGGCTACCTGCACCGCGATCGCGGCGACCCTGGTGGTGAGCGAGGCGGCGGTCGCCAAACACATCGGCTCGATCATGGCGAAACTCGACCTGCCGCCCGACGTGGACGGCCACCGCCGGGTGCTGGCGGTGCTGGCGTACCTACGTGGTTAGCTCGGTACGCCAGACGTCGATCACCAGCACCGGGCGCATCCCGACCGAGGTGTACAGGCCGAGCGCCGGGGTGGTGTTGTTGGTGTCGACGTGCAGCAGTGTCCCGGCCCGGCCGGCGGCGGCGTCGGCGGCGAACGTACGGCGCAGCAGGTAACGGGCCAGCCCCTGGCCGCGCGCGGCCGGCAGCGTGCCGATCTTGATGACGTACCCGCAGTTCTCGTCCTCGACGAACTGGTCGGTGCGCTCGCACACCGCGACCGGCACCCCGTCGCGCTCCAGCACGGTCAGCCGCGCCCAGTCGAACGTCGCCCGCGCCTCCCGCAGCGCCAGCCAGTCGGCGTAGGAGGTCGCGGTCTCGCCGTAGTGGTCGGCGAACGCGGCGGTCATCACCTGGTACGCGGTCCGCCGCACCGTCTCGTCGGTGGCGTCCCGCAGCGTCACACCCGGTGGCGGCTCCGGAGGCGCCACCGGCCCGTCGTGGTCGATGCGCATCCGGTGGTACGTGGTGCCGACCGTGAATCCGCGCCCGGCGCTGAGCCGGCGCGCGGTCTCGTCGTCGCGGTAGACGCCGCGGTCGACCGTGATCCGGTCGTGCCCGCGGGACCGGCCGAGCTCGGCGGCCCGTACCAGAGCCCGGTCCAGCAGCCACGCCGCGACCGCGGGGTCGGCGGAGAGCGCTTCGACGTCGACCAGGGTGCCGTCCTCGCTGCCGAGCGCCCAGCCGTACCCGACCGGGCAGCCGTTGTCGTCGAGGACGAGCCAGCCGTCGGTGGCGGGGTCGAAGCCGGGCTCGGTCAGGCCGTGGCGTACGTCGTCGAGGGTGTAGTCGGCGAACCCCACGATGCCGGTGTTGTAGGCGCTGACCAGGTCGAGGATGGCGTCGGCGTCGGCGAGCGACGGCGCCCGGCTGACGTACCCGGCCGGCAGCGCGATGGTGTCCACGCAGCCATGGTGGCGCGCGCCCGGTCCGGCTGTCGATCCATTTGTCGGACCGGCTGGCTACCGTAACCGGCATGCGGCACATCGACACCGCGGAGCGCCGGGCCCGGCTGCTGCGGCGGCACCATCTGGTCTCCGGGCACCGGGCGGCGGATCCCGCGCAGGCGGCGGCCGGGGTGGTGGTGCTGCATGCCACCGACCCGGCGTCGGTCCACCTGCAGGTGCTGGCCCGGCTGCGCGAGCCCGACATCAGCGCCGTCGAGCGGGCCCTGTACGAGGAGCGCGAGCTGGTGCGGATGCTCGGGATGCGCCGCACCATGTTCGTGGCGCCGGTCGGGTTCGCGCCGGTGGTGCAGGCCGCCGCCGCCCGCGCGGTCGCTGTCAGGGAGCGGCGCAGGCTGGTCCAGCGGATCACGCCGGCGGTGCGGGAGCTGGGCGCCGCCGGCGTCGAGGCGTGGCTGGCTGACGTACAGGAGTCGACGCTGGGGGCGCTGCGGGCCCGGGGTGAGGCGACCGCCGCCGAGCTGTCGGCGGACGAGCCGCGGCTGCGTACCCAGGTGCTGATGGCCGAGGGTAAGAAGTACGAGGCCTGGACCAACATCACCACCTGGGTGCTCAACCAGCTCTCCGTGGAGGGCCGGATCGTCCGGGGCCGGCCGCGCGGCACGTGGATCTCCAGCCAGTACCGCTGGTCCCCGCTGGAGCGTTGGCTGCCCGGCGGCCTCCCCGATCTTCCGGCCGCCGATGCGCGGGCCGCGCTGATCCGGGCATGGCTGGAGCGCTTCGGCCCCGGCACGGTCGCCGACATCAAGTGGTGGACCGGCTTCACCCTGGCTGAGGTCCACGCGGCCCTCACCGCGATCGCCCCCGCCGACGTCGACCTCGGGGGTACGCCGGGCCTGCTGCTCGCCGACGATCTCGATCCGGTGCCGCCGCCCGACGAGCCGGAGGTGGCGCTGCTGCCGGCGCTGGACCCGACCCCGATGGGGTGGCAGCAGCGCGACTGGTATCTCGGCGTACACAAGGAGTCGCTGTTCGACCGCAACGGCAACATCGGGCCGACGATCTGGTGGGAGGGCCGGATCGTGGGCGGCTGGGCGCAGCGCGGCGACGGCGAGCTCGCGTACCGGCTGCGGGAAGACATCGGCGCGGACGGCGTCGCCGCGGTGGAGAAGGCCCTCGCTCAGCTCGCCGCGCTGATCGGCCCGGTCCGGTTCGTCCCGCGCTTCCGTACCCCCCTGGAGCGCGACCTGGCCGGCTGATCTTTCCCGTTCCGGTTGTGGACGATCCGGACTACCGACAGGGTGGGAGGAACGCATCCTCACCCCCAAGGAGGGGTCCCATGAGTGTTTACAAGGTGATCGACGTGATCGGCACCAGCGAGCAGTCCTGGGAGGACGCCGCGCTCACGGCGGTGAAGACCACCAGCCAGACGGTCCGCGATCTGCGGGTCGCCGAGGTGATGGAGCAGGATCTCAGCATCGACGAGGGCGGCGGCGTCACGTTCCGTACCAAACTGAGGATCTCTTTCAAGTACGAAGTGGAGTGACCGGCCTTCAGGACAGGACCTGACCGCAAGCCTCTCTAACGTGGGTGCCGTCAAGGACATCCGACGGAGGGAACGCGGGATCATGGACTGGAAGCTCGAGCTGGTGGCGGTGCCGGTGTCCGACGTGGACGTGGCGAAGGCGTTCTACGTCGACAAGATCGGTTTCCACCTCGACCACGACCACCGGGTCACCGACGACCTGCGGTTCGTGCAGCTCACCCCGCCCGGCTCGGGCTGCTCGATCGCGATCGGCACCGGCACCACCGACGCCGAGCCCGGCTCGCTACGCGGCCTGCAGCTCGTCGTCACCGACATCGAGGCGGCCCGCGCACACCTGGTCGAGCGGGGCGTGGAGGTCGGCGAGGTGCAGGACTTCCCGTGGGGCCGGTTCGTGTTCTTCAGCGACCCCGACGGCAACGCCTGGGCCGTCCAGCAGATCGTCACGCCCTGACCGGGGCCGGCGGGCGCCCCGGCGGGGGCAGGCGGGAGAATGGCCGGGTGAGCAAGCCGGTGATCTCGAATGTCCTCGCGGGGCGGTACGCCTCACCCGAGCTGGCGCGGATCTGGTCCGCCGAGCAGAAGATCGTGCTGGAGCGCCAGCTCTGGCTGGCGGTGTTGACGGCGCAGCGCGACCTGGGCATCGAGGTGCCCGACGGGGTGATCGAGGCGTACGCCCAGGTGGTCGACCAGGTGGACCTGGAGTCGATCGCGGCCCGGGAGCGGGTCACCCGGCACGACGTGAAGGCGCGGATCGAGGAGTTCTCCGCCCTCGCCGGCCACGAGCACATCCACAAGGGGATGACCAGCCGCGATCTCACCGAGAACGTCGAGCAGCTCCAGATCCGGGATTCGCTGCGCCTCCTCCGGGACCGGGTCGTCACCACCCTGGCCCGGCTCGCCGCCCGCGCCGCCCAGTACGCCGACCTGGTCATGGTGGGGCGCTCGCACAACGTACCGGCGCAGGCGACGACGTTGGGGAAGCGGTTCGCCACGGCGGCGGAGGAGCTGCTGCTGGCGTACCACCGGCTGGAGGATCTGCTCGCCCGCTACCCGCTGCGGGGCATCAAAGGCCCGGTGGGTACGGCCGCCGACCAGCTCGATCTGCTCGGCGGCGACGCGGGAGCGCTGGCTGGGCTGGAGCGGGCGGTGGCGCGGCACCTCGGCTTCGAGAACGTGCTGACCAGCGTCGGGCAGGTCTATCCCCGGTCACTGGACTTCGACGTGGTCTCGGCGGTGGCGCAGTCCGCGGCGGCGCCCTCGTCGCTGGCGCTGACGCTGCGGCTGATGGCCGGTCAGGAGCTGGCGACCGAGGGGTTCAAGCCCGGCCAGGTCGGCTCCAGCGCGATGCCGCACAAGATGAACAGCCGCTCCTGCGAACGGGTCAACGGCCTCGCCGTGGTGCTTCGGGGGTACGTCTCGATGCTCGGCGAGCTGGCCGGCGACCAGTGGAACGAAGGCGACGTCTCGTGCAGCGTGGTACGCCGGGTCGCGCTGCCGGACGCGTTCTTCGCCGCCGACGGGCTGTTCCAGACCTTCCTCACGGTGCTGGACGAGCTGGGGGCGTATCCGGCGGTGATCGGCCGCGAACTGGACCGCTACCTGCCGTTCCTCGCCACCACGAAGGTCCTCATGGCCGCGGTCAAGGCGGGTGTGGGCCGGGAGACCGCGCACGAGGCGATCAAGGAGCACGCGGTCGCGGTGGCCCTGGAGATGCGGGAGAAGGGCGCCGACCGCAACGACCTGCTCGACCGCCTAGCCGCTGACTCGCGCCTACGCCTGTCCGGGCCTGACATCCAGTCCCTGGTCGCCGACCCCGCCAGCTTCGCAGGAGCCGCCGGCGCCCAGGTCGCCGGTGTGGTCGGCCTGATCGAGCCGGTGCTCGCCGCCCACCCCCAGGCCGCCGCCTACCACCCCGGCGACATCCTCTGACAGCTACCCGCCGGTTACCCCTTGTGCTGATTCCACGAAGTATGGAATCCTCCCAGGCACAAGGAGGCACGGGCATGAAGCTAGACATTGAGGACCTGGACCGGTTCTTCGACGAGCACTTCACTCGGACGGCATTTCGTCTGGAGACCCTGGACAGGTACACGGTCGATGCCGAGCGCGAGAACATCGCACGCTACTTCGCTGGCGAGCCCGAGCGCATCAGAACGCCATGGCTCGATCAACTCGCGGCGGACGAGGCCGCCGGAAAGCGCTGGTACGGCGTTCACATCGTGACCAGCCCGCTGAGTGACTACCTGCGCTACGAGTTCGAGTGGGGCTATGCCTGTTCGGCCAAGCAAGGACAGGAACATTTCATCCTGGACACAGCTGAGGTCGACCGCCCAGACGGCTTGGTCGACGAGGACTTCTGGCTGCTGGACGACGGCCACGTGTTGAAGATGCATTACGACGACGAGGGCATCTTCGTAGGCGCGGAGCCGGCACCGGAGTCGGATCTCGACCACTACCAGCGCCAGCGTGACCTCGCCCTGGAGCGAGCGGTGCCGTTCGTGGAGTACTGGGCGGCGCACCCGGAGTTCTGGCGGGAGAACTGGCTCGTCAGCTTCAGCGAAACCCACTGACCATCGAGGAGGACGACGTGAAGCTCACCAGGCTCCGAGGCAGCTGCAGCCCCAACGAGGTCTGCCCGACGTTGTACGCGACCGATCGTGGAACGTTCATCGTGCAGGGGTTCGTTGTCGACGACCCGGAGGCACTGACGGCGCTGGATCTGCCCCCCGGGGAATCTGCCGTGGAGATTCCGCTCAGCCTGTTGCCCGAGGTGGCTCCTGATGCTCGGCGTTGAACAGCTGGGCCGCTTCATCAACGAGCAGGCGACCCGATCTGCATTCCGGCTGGAAGCGCGCGATTTCTACGCCATCGATTCCGAGGAGGCGGGGCGTTACCTCCAAGGCGAAGCGGAGCCGACGTGGGCGCAGGGGGGTGATTGGGCGAAGCGCCTTACGGAGGCGCGCACCAAGGGGGTCAGGCGTTACCGCGTCCACGTTCTGGAGAGTCCACTCAATGACTATCTGCGTTACGAGTGCGAGTGGGGCTACGTCTACACGACCTCGGTTGGCGAACAGATCTACATCCTGGACACCGCGGATGTCCCGCGCCCCGAAGGTCTCGACGATGAGGATTTCTGGCTCCTCGACGATAGGTATCTACTTAGGATGCACTACGACGATGAGGGCAACTTTCTCGGCGCAGAGGAGTTGCCGGAGTCTGCGCTTGACCACTACCGCAGGCAGCGAGACTTGGCTCTGGAGCGGGCGGTGGCCTTCCAGGATTACTGGAACGCTCATCCCGAGTACTGGCGTGAGAACGGGCTCGGCAAGTCCACGAACGTGGACCAGAAGGAGTCCTAGACTCTCCCGATGACCACGCCTGACGATGCGCAGTACGAGCGCCAGAAGCTGTCCGAGCTGCTGCGCCGGCTCCGTGCGGAGGCTGGAGTCTCGGGTGCGGAGGCGGCGCGGCGGGCCGGGTTCGGACAGCCTAAGCTTTCAAAGATCGAGAATGGGCTGCTGCTTCCGTCGGTGAATGACGCGACGGCGTTGTGTCGGAGTTATCAGGCATCCGACGAACAACGCAGCGAGATCCTCGACCTTGTCCGCGCGCTGCGCAATGAGGTGGAGAGCACTCGCGTGATCCTGCAGCGAGGCGCGTACCGAAAGCAGCACGAGATCGGAGCGATCGAGGCTGAGACAACTTGGTTGCGCGACTTCCAGATGAGCATCGTGTCAGGGTTTCTGCAAACGACCGAGTACATGCGGAGGGTGGCGAGGACCAAGTTGACGGGCGCGGATGCCGAGCGATGGCTGACCGCCCGCCGTGAGCGACAGAGAATACTCAAGGACGAGACGAAACGTTTCACTATGCTCCACACCGAAGGATCATTGCGCTGGCGAATCGGCCCGCCGGCGATGATGGTTGAACAGATCCGGCACCTCTCCGAGGTGTCCCATTTCGGCAATCTCCGGCTCGGTCTCATCCCTTGGCGCATGGAGGCTTCGGTCTTCCCGTCCAGCGGATTTCACATCTATGACGACAGGCTCGTGATCGTGGGGACCAAGACGGCGACCGCGACCATCAAGGATCCGCGGGATATTGCGGAGTATGTGGAGCTGTTCACCGCGCTGGAGGAGATGGCGGTGTTCGGGGACGAGGCGCGGGTCGAGTTGGAGCGGATCGCGGCGGATTACGAGCGGCTCGACTGAGCAAGGTGAGGACCACGACTGGGCACGGGCTGACTGGATCGATTCCTAGTGATATGGAATTGGAGATGAGATGGAGCTACAGGTGCTGCGGCGCTCGGACGCCGGCACACGAGTGGGCGTGGCCGGCCAGGTGCGGCTCACGGCGTACCAACTGGAAAGGGCGAGGTTGGTCCTGGCGCTGCACCGGCGGCACGGGCTGCTGACCTGGCGGTGCGGCAGGTGCCGCGGCCGCTATCCGTGCCCGGACGTGTACGACGCGATCGTCACGCTGCGCCGGGCCGGCCTACGGTGAAGCACCGGGCCGCGCCGCCGCCCGATGTCGAGGATGTGCTGCTCTGGCATCTCGCGCAGGACACGTACCAGCGACATCCGGCCCGACGGGGTGAATGCGCGAGTTGCGGTGTGCCGCATCCGTGTCAGGCCTGGCAGCTTGCCGACCACGCCGAGCGCCTGGCGCGCACCGGGCCGCGCTATGAGCCCGTACACGTGAAACGGCTTCTCACCACCCGGTGAGGGCAGTGGGGCCGGCGTCGGGGCTGACCGGCCCGTGACCGCGCCCGGCCGGTACCCGGGCGTCAGGCGTTGTAGCGGAGGAAGCTGGCGGTCCACCACTTGCCGTTGTGCTTGATGGAGTACGACTCCCGGATGCAGTACTTGTCGGGCACGATCACCGTGCGCTTGTATCCATAGGTCCAGTAGGCGCCACTGCCCTTGGCGCCTTCGTACTCGCACCTGCCGTCGATCCGGTTGTAGCCGGCCTGCCCCCAGCTGTGGAGGACCTTGCGGCCACCGGTCTGGAACTTGACGCAGTAGCGGTGGTAGTACCGCTGGGTCGCGGTGACCACGACCCGACCGTAGGAGAGCACGTTGCCGCCGTTGGTGAGCCGGTAGACCTGGCGGCGGTCGGGATTGAGCGTTTGGTTGCACGCGTTGTAGGTGGCCGTGGAGGTGGTCTCCGCCGCTGCCACCGAGGTGAGCGTCGCGGCGGCGCCGAGGGCAACCACCATCGCGCCGATGAACGTCGCCGTACGTTTCCGCATCCGTCGGGCCTCTCTGATTCCTGCGTCAGTGGGTGGTACGCGGGGTGGTCCCGCGTCGTGCGCCGGGGTGAGCGTGCCGATGATCGTAGGGTCGGGCCGCAAGGCCGGGCCGCGAGGCGCGTACCCGGGTGGGTCCGGTCGGTGTGGCTGGGGCCGGCGGGTAGGCTTGGACCGCAACTGACCTGGGAGTTCATCGACAGGGAGCGCCGCGTGGCTCGCGTCATTGTGGACGTCATGCTCAAACCCGAAATTCTGGATCCACAAGGCGAGGCGGTCAGCAACGCCCTGCCCCGGTTGGGGGTGTCCGGGGTCCAGTCGGTACGCATCGGTAAGCGGATCGAGCTGGAGTTCGAGGGCGATCCCGACCTGGACGCGGCGCAGCAGATCGCTGACAAGCTGCTCGCCAACCCGGTGATCGAGGACTTCACGGTACGGGTCGACCAGCCCGAGACCACGCCCGAGACCACGCCCGAGGAGCAGCCGGCGTGAGTGCCCGGATCGGGGTGGTCACCTTCCCCGGCTCGCTGGACGATGCCGACGCGCTGCGGGCGGTGCGCCTCGCCGGCGCCGAGCCCGTCGCACTCTGGCACGCCGACGCCGACCTGCACGCCGTCGACGCGGTGATTCTCCCCGGCGGCTTCTCGTACGGTGACTACCTGCGGGCCGGCGCGATCGCCCGGTTCGCCCCGGTGATGGGCGGCATCGTCGACGCCGCCAACGGCGGGATGCCGGTGCTCGGGATCTGCAACGGGTTCCAGGTGCTGTGCGAGGTGCACCTGCTGCAGGGCGCGCTGACCCGCAACAGCCACCTGCACTTCCGGTGCCGGCCACAGGCGCTGCGGGTCGAGAACCCGGGTACCGCCTGGACGAACGCGTACACCGAGGGTCAGCAGATCGTGATCCCGGTGAAGAACATCGACGGCTGCTTCGTCGCCGACCCGAAGACCCTCGACGGGCTGGAGGCCGAAGACCGGGTGGTCGCCCGGTACGTCGACGGCAGCCCGAACGGGTCGCAGCGCGACATCGCCGGGATCACCAACGCCGCCGGCAACGTGGTCGGCATGATGCCCCACCCGGAGCACGCGGTCGAGGCCCTCACGGGCGCCTCCGAGGACGGTCTGGGCATCTTCACCTCGGTGCTCAGCCACCTGGGCCAGCTGGGAGTACGAGCATGAGCGAGACCATCACCGAGGCGCGGACCGAGGTGCTGCCACGGGTCGACTCCGTGCCGCGCGCCGCCGACACGCCCGACCTCGAGCAGCCGTACGCCGAGCTGGGGCTGCGCGAGGAGGAGTACGACAACATCCGCAAGATCCTGGGACGCCGCCCGACCCAGTCGGAGCTGGCGATGTACTCGATCATGTGGAGCGAGCACTGCTCTTACAAGTCGAGCAAGATCCATCTGCGGCAGTTCGTGGACAAGGCGCCGCCGAGCGAGGAGCTGCTCGCCGGGATCGGTGAGAACGCCGGGGTGGTAAGGGTCAGCGAGGAGCTGGCGGTCACCTTCAAGGTGGAGAGCCACAACCACCCGAGCTTCGTGGAGCCGCACCAGGGCGCGGCGACCGGGGTCGGCGGCATCGTGCGCGACATCCTCGCCATGGGCGCGCGCCCGATCGCGGTGATGGACCCGCTGCGGTTCGGCGACGCGGCGCATCCGGACACCAGGCGGGTGCTGCCCGGGGTGGTCGCCGGCATCGGCGGGTACGGTAACTGCCTCGGCCTGCCCAACATCGGCGGCGAGGTGGTCTTCGACCCCGGCTACCAGGGAAACCCGCTGGTCAACGCGCTGTGCCTCGGGGTGCTGCCCGTGGAAAGGCTGCAGAACAAGGCCGCCGCCGGGGTCGGCAACATCGTGGTGCTGCTCGGCGCCAAGACCGGCCGGGACGGCATCGGCGGGGTGTCGGTGCTGGCGTCGGCCACCTTCGAGGACGGCTCCGAAGCCCGCCGCCCGTCAGTGCAGGTCGGCGACCCGTTCACCGAGAAGCTGTTGATCGAGTCCTGCCTGGAGCTGTACGACGCCGGCCTGGTCACCGGGATCCAGGACCTCGGCGGCGCCGGCCTGACGTGCGCGCTGTCCGAGACCGCGTCCGCGGCGGGTACGGGCATGCGGGCGTACCTGGAGCGGGTGCCGCTGCGCGAGCCGTCGATGGAGCCGCACGAGATCCTGGCCAGCGAGTCCCAGGAGCGGATGCTGCTGATCATCGAGCCGGCCAAGCTCGACGAGGTGCTGGCGGTGGCGGCGAAGTGGGGCGTGCTCGCCACCCCGATCGGCGAGGTCACGTCGGGCGATGTGGAGGGCGGCGGCCGGCTGGTGGTCACCTGGCACGGCATCACGGTGGTCGACGTACCGCCGGGGAGCCTTGCCGACGACGGCCCGGTGTACGCCCGCCCCAGCCGGGAGCCGGCGGACCAGCAGCTGCTGCGGGCCGACCGCGCCGAGACACTGGACCGGCCCGGCACCGGCGACACGCTGCGCGCCACCCTGCTGGAGATGGTCGCCAGCCCGAACCTGTGCGACAAGACCTGGGTCACCGAGCAGTACGACCGGTACGTGCTCGGCAACACCGTGCTCGCCCAGCCCGAGGACGCCGGCATGATCCGGCTCGACGAGTCCTCGCAGCTCGGGGTGGCGCTGTCGGTGGACGGCAACGGCCGCTTCACCCGGCTCGACCCGTACACCGGGGCGAAGCTGGCGCTGGCCGAGGCCTACCGCAACGTCGCGGTGAGCGGCGCCCGGCCGATCGCGGTCACCAACTGCGCCAACTTCGGCTCCCCGGAGGACCCGGGTGTGATGTGGCAGTTCGCCGAGGCGATCCGCGGCCTCGCCGACGGCTGTGCCGAGCTCGGGATCCCGGTCACCGGCGGCAACGTCAGTTTCTACAACCAGACGGGTACGACGGCGATCAACCCGACCCCGGTGGTGGGTGTGCTCGGGGTGATCGACGACGTACGCCGCCGGATCGCGTCCGGGCTGCCCCGCTCTGCCGCGACCCTGGTGCTGCTCGGCGAGACCAAGCTGGAGCTGTCCGGCTCGGAGTGGGCCTGGGTGATGCACGACCACCTGGGCGGTACCCCGCCGGACGTCGACCTGCTCGCCGAGAAACGGCTGGGCGCGCTGCTGGCCGCCGCGTCCCAGGACGGACTGCTCGCCGCCGCGCACGACCTCTCCGACGGCGGCCTGGCGCAGACGCTGGTCGAGGCCTGCCTGCGGTACGGTGCCGGCGCCAGCGTCGCGGTGCCGGCCGAGTTCGCCGACGAGCCGGAGGCGTGGCTGTTCTCGGAGTCGTCGGCTCGGGTGCTGGTGGCGGTGCCGCCGGACCAGCTGGCCGACTTCGAGTCCCGCTGCCGCGAGCACAGCGTCCCGTACGCGGAGATCGGCGCCGTGGCACCCGACAGTGACGCGCTGACGGTGACCGACCAGTTCACCGTGCCGCTCCCGGAGCTACGCCAGGCCCACCAGGCCACCCTCCCCAGCCTCTTCGGCTGACGGCGCGTCAGTCTTCGAACCAGTCCAGGCGGCGATCGTCGTCGCCGGCCGAGTGGCGGCCGCCGCCTCGGCGGGGTGGCTGGTCGTCGTAGCGGTGCCCGGCGGAGCGGCCCGGCTCGCCGTAGCCGCCGGAGCGGTCCGGTCCCGCAGGCTCGCCGTAGCCGGGTGCTCCGTATCCGCGGCCCGGGTCACCGTAGCCGGGATCGCCGCCGCCATAGCCACGGTCACCGCCGTGGCCGGGGTCGGCACCGTAGCCGGGGTCGGCACCGCCGTACCCGCCCGCGGGAGGCTCAGCGGAGTGCCGGCCGCCGCCTGACCGGCCAGTGTCGTAGTCGCCGGCCTGGTGTCCGCCCGCCTGTCCGCCGTAGCCGGGGTCGGCGCCGTACGGGTCCGGCTCGGGGCGGCCGTACCCGGAGCTGGGGCCGTAACCGGAGCCGGGCGCGTAGTTCTCCCGGCCACCGGGGTACACGTCGTCGCCACCGTCGTCGGCGAGCGGACCGGGGTGCGCCTGCGTGTGGTCCATGCCAGAGCGGTCGATCATCGACGTTGCCTGATCCACCCCGGGGCGGTTGATCATCGACGTCGGCTGGTCTATTCCGGCTCGGTTCATCATGGAGGTGGGCTGGTCGGCGCCGAGGACGGTGGTCGGCTGCGGCCCAACCATCACGGTGGTCTGCGCCCCGTACGGGTCGGGCTGGTAGCCGGGGGGCGCACCCTGCGGGCCGGGGCCGGCCGCGTCGGGGTCGTAGTCCTCGTCCTCGTCGTCGCGGCGCCGGAACAGCCAGACGATCGCGCCGATGCCGCCCAGCACCAGGGCCGCGGCGAGCGCGTACAGCAGCCAGGCGAGCCAGTTGATGCCGCTGCCCCCCTCCTCGCCGCCGGTGGCCTCGGTGGGCGCGCCGGTGTCGCCCGGCTCCTCGGTGGCCGGGGGACTGGCCGAACCGCTGGCGGCGGCCTTCGGCACCAGGGTGGTCTCGACGCGTACGTTCTGCCCGTCGTTGCCAGTCTTGGTCAGCTCTTTGGTCTCGTACCCCGACTTCGTGATGGTGAATTTCAACGGTCCGACAGCGATCGGCTGGTCCTGGGTGGAGGCGAGTTTGAAGCCGCCGTCGGTGCCGGTGGCGGTGGTGTGCTCCTTGCCGGCGCTGTCGGTGAGCGACACCTTGGCGTTGGCGACCGGCTTCTGGCTCGCCTCGTCCTTCACGACGCCGGAGACTCCGGTGACCGCCTTCGGCTTGTCGGGGCCCTTGAGGGTGACCTTGAACCCGGCGGTGTTGTTGTCGCCGTTCAAGTCCTCCTCAAAGCGGACCTCGGCCTTGCCCTCGCCGTCGCGGCTCTCGCCGGGGCCCGGGCCACCGCTCTTCGGCGGCGACAGCTTGACGAAGAAGCTGCGCGACTCGTTGTTACGGAAGTCGAGGTCCTGGCAGTTCAGGGAGTTGCCGTCGACGGAGCAGCCGTCGCTGCCATGGCTGATCGAGACCCCGTCGCCACCGAGCGGCACCTGGACGGTGAAGCTGACACCGTCTGCCCTGGGCCCCTCGTTCCGTACCCTGAAGTCGACCTGCTGCGTCCCGCCGCCGACCTTGAGGGTGACGCCGCCGGAGGCGCTCACCGACAGGTCGGTGGGAAGAGCGTACGCTGGCGCCGCCACCACGGCGCCGAGGCCGGCCACGACCCCCAGCACCAGCCCGATCCGGGCGATCAGACGCGTCATCACGCCCGTCCACACGCTTCGCCGCGCGACATGGCGGCGTACCGCACCATCTCGCGAACGTCCGCTGCGGTTGCTCACTGTGCCTCCCTGAACAGCCCCCGCGCAGTACACAGTCGGGTACTATGCCTTGTCGAGCCTGCCACCAGCCACCCGCCCCGTCACACCCGCCCCGTCCATGCCGGTCTGTCGGGGGCCCCGCATAGGCTTTCGGTGTGCCTGTCCGTCATGATCCGGTCGCTGTCCGGGCCGCCTTCGACGCCGTACTCCCGGAGCTGGACGCGGGCGGGGAGCCGCAGCCGGCGCTGCTGCGGGACGCGGTCCGTGCCTCGCTCGCGGTGCTCGCCGCCACGGTCCCCGGAAAGGCCGTGGAGGTACGGGTCCCGCCGTACGGTGTGGTGCAGTGCGTCGCCGGCCCCCGCCACACCCGGGGCACCCCGCCGAACGTGGTGGAGACAGACCCTTTGACCTGGGTACGGCTGGCGTCCGGCCGGCTCGAATGGGCCGACGCGCTGGCGGACGGCAGGGTTTCGGCGAGCGGAAACCGAGCCGATCTGGCGGCATATCTCCCGCTCGTCCGTTAGGCCCATTACTACAAAATGCTATCGGAAGGCAACGGTGCGTTACGGGCTGAGCCTCGCGTACACTGGCCGCGACAGAGGCGTTCTCCCCCTTGCGACCGAGGAGTCACCGGTGCCCCGAGGCGACGGGTTGTTGACCCATGACCTCGATCCGCAGCGGCCGGGCCCACAGGACGCGTGTGGCGTCTTCGGTGTGTGGGCGCCCGGCGACGAGGTCGCGAAGCTGGCGTACTTCGGGCTCTACGCGCTGCAGCATCGCGGCCAGGAGGCGGCGGGGATCGCGGTCAGCGACGGCTCCGGGATCGTGGTCTACAAGGACGTCGGCCTGGTCGCGCAGGTCTTCGACGAGCCGACCCTGGCGAGCCTGACCGGCCAGATCGCGATCGGCCACACGCGGTACTCCACCACCGGCGCCTCCAACTGGGAGAATGCCCAGCCCACGCTGCGCTCCACCGAGACCGGCACCACCGTCGCGCTGGCCCACAACGGCAACCTGGTCAACTCCGCCGAGCTGGCCCGCCAGCTGGGCGCCGTGGAGGAGGCCACCAGCGACACCGCGCTGGTCTCGTCCCTGCTGGTGGCCCGCCCCGACATCTCGGTGCAGGCCGCCGCGATGGAGCTGCTGCCCACCCTGCAGGGCGCGTTCAGCTTCGTCTTCATGGACGAGCACACGCTGTACGCCGCCCGCGACCCGCAGGGCGTACGCCCGCTGGTACTGGGCCGGCTGGACCGCGGCTGGGTGGTGGCCAGCGAGAACGCCGCGCTGGACATCGTCGGCGCCTCGTTCGTACGCGAGGTCGAGCCGGGCGAGCTGATCGCCATCGACGAGCACGGGCTGCGCAGCGAACGCTTCGCCAACCCGGCGCCGAAGGGCTGCATCTTCGAGTACGTCTACCTGGCCCGCCCCGACGCCACCATCGCCGGCCGCAACGTCTACGCCGCCCGCGTCGACATCGGCCGCAAGCTGGCCCGCGAGCACCCCGTCGAGGCCGACCTGGTGATCCCGTCGCCCGAGTCCGGTACCCCGGCGGCCATCGGTTACGCCGAGGAAGCCGGTATCACGTACGGCATGGGCCTGGTGAAGAACGCCTACGTCGGGCGTACCTTCATCCAGCCGTCGCAGACCATCCGGCAGCTCGGGATCCGGCTCAAGCTCAACCCGCTGCGTGACGTGATCCGGGGCAAGCGGATCATCGTGGTGGACGACTCGATCGTGCGCGGCAACACGCAGCGGGCGATCGTACGGATGTTGCGCGAGGCCGGCGCGGTCGAAGTGCACGTACGGATCTCCTCGCCGCCGGTGAAGTGGCCGTGCTTCTACGGCATCGACTTCGCCACCCGGGCCGAGCTGATCGCCAACGGCCTGGACACCGACGGCATCCGGCGTTCACTCGGCGCCGATTCGCTGGGGTACGTGTCGCTGTCCGGGCTCGTCGCCGCCACCGAGCAACCGTCGAACCGGCTCTGCCGGGCATGTTTCGACGGTGAGTATCCGATCCCGCTGCCGGCGGGTGATCTGATCGGAAAGCATGTCCTGGAAGGGTTGACCAAGCGTCAGCTCGGCCAGGAGCCGGCGGCTACCCATGACAGCAGCGATCGGGGAGCTGCGGAACAACTGTCCGACACGGCTGAGGGGCTCCCTCCTGCCGGTGCGACCAATACCCCGGTCTCGCCCGGCACCCTCGGCCCTTAAGGGGAGAGCTGTGACCCACGTGTCCGAGCGACCGAGCAAGGCGCGGAAGGTAACGCCGTGGAACGGCGGCAACCGTAGGCGCACCACCAGTTACGCCGATGCCGGCGTCAGCATCCACGCCGGTGAGGAAGCCGTCGAGCGGCTCAAGCCCCACGTCCAGAAGACCTTCCGTCCCGAGGTGGTGGGCGGCATCGGCGGCTTCGCCGGGCTGTTCAAGTTCGACACCTCGAAATACAAGAACCCGCTGCTCGCCTCGTCCACCGACGGGGTCGGCACGAAGCTGGTGATCGCGCAGCAGATGGGCATCCACGACACCGTGGGCGTCGACCTGGTCGCGATGGTGGTCGACGACATCGTGGCGTGCGGCGCCGAGCCGCTGTTCCTGCTCGACTACATCGCCTGCGGCGAGGTGGTACCGGACCGGGTCGCCGAGATCGCGGCCGGGATCAGTGACGGCTGCCGGTACGCCGGCGTCGCGCTGATGGGCGGCGAGATCGCCGAGCACCCGGGCGTACTGCGCCCCGACGAGTACGACCTGGCCGCCACCGGGGTCGGCGCCGTGGAGGCCGACGAGGTGCTGGGCGACCACCGGGTCGAGGTCGGCGACGTGGTGATCGCGATGGGCTCCTCCGGCCTGCACTCCAACGGCTATTCCCTGGTACGCAGCGTCCTGCTGGGCGCCGGGCGGCTCCGGCTCGACACCGTGATCGAGGAGCTGGGCACGCAGCGCACCCTCGGTGAGGAGCTGATGAGCCCCACCAAGATCTACACCAAGGACTGCCTCGAGCTGATCAAGGAGTGCGACGTACGGGCGTTCGCCCACGTCACCGGCGGCGGCATCCCCGGCAACGTGGTACGCGTCCTCGGGCCGAACGTCGACGCGATCGTGGACCGCTCGACATGGCGGCCGCAGCCCATCTTCGACCTGGTCGGCCTGAAGGGCCGGGTCGACGACGAGGAGATGGAGCGCACCTTCAACATGGGGATCGGCATGGTCGCGGTGGTCTCACCCGAGGACGCCGACCGCGCCGTCGCGCTGCTCACCGGTCGCGGCGTCAACACCTGGCAGGTCGGCGAGATCATCGAAGGCACCGGCCTGGCGCAGATGGTAGGCCACCACACGCGGGGGTGAGGCCGCGCTCAGCTTCCCGCTGGCGGCGTTCTCGGTCGCTTGTGTGCACAGTTCGCACACGGCGCTCCCTGCGGCCTTGCCAGCGGAAACCTGAGCGCGGCCACAACGGTTAGATCTGAACCCCCTTCTTGGGGGTACGCTTTGCTGTGTGCATGAAGATGCGGGTGAGGGCATAGTCATTCGGCGGGCGCGGACGCGGGATGTGGGGGCTATCCGGCGGATGGTGGACATCTACGCGCCCGCTCGGCAGCTGCTGTCTAAGGCGACCGTGGCGCTGTACGAGGACGTGCAGGAGTTCCTGGTGGCCGATGCCGGGCACGCGGGCGTGGTCGGGTGCGGCGCGCTGCACGTGATGTGGGAGGACCTGGCCGAGATCCGTACCATCGCGGTCGACCCCGGCTGGCACGGTCGCGGCATCGGGCATCGGCTCGCCACCGGGCTGCTCGACAACGCCCGCCGGCTCGGCGTACGCCGGGTGTTCGTGCTGACCTTCGAGGTCGACTTCTTCGCCCGGCACGGTTTCGCGCCGATCGACGGCACACCCGTACCCCACGAGGTGTACGAGGAGCTGCTGCGCTCGTACGACGAAGGTGTGGCCGAGTTCCTCGACCTGGAACGGGTCAAGCCGAACACCCTGGGCAACACCCGGATGCTCCTCACCTTCTAGCGAAGCTAGGAGCCAGCCGGCGCCGGGAGGACGGTGCGCGCAGTCACGAGCCGTCCGAACTCGGACGGCTCGTGACTGTGACGCCTAGGACTGGGCTACCGGTCCGACGGCGACCAACGCGAGTCTTCCAACTCGCCGTCATCGCTGTCGTGGCGGCGCTCGAAGTCCTCGCCGGACTCTGACTTCGAGCCACCGAGCTCACGCTCCAGTGCCCCAAGGTCGGTATCCGGGGTGTGGTACTTCAGCTGCCGGGCCACTTTCGTTTGCTTGGCCTTAGCTCGGCCGCGCCCCATGGCTCGACCCCCTCGCACACTTTTGCGGGGCGGCCTCGAGAGGCAGGCCCCGACGACTTAGGCATCTCTCGTGGGCTTAACGTTACAGGCCTGCATGGGGGTTCGGCACCTCGCCCCCACCGTGACGAGCTACTCAAACAGCCGATTTCCCGGCGACACCGGGCTCGCTGTGGGCTCGTGTCGGGTAAGGGGATCGCACAGTCACTGGTCGCTACCCCCCTTTCCCAAGATCAACGGTCCGTTCATGTTGTCATGACAACATGAACGGACCGTTGATCATGGAGATCGGGCGGCGGGACGCTACGGCAGCAGGACGCTACGGCAGCAGGACGCTACGGCAGGCGGCGGGACGCTACGGCAGGAGGATGGTGCGCAGGCGGCCGCACTCGGCCATCCGGCGCTCGGCGAGCCGGTCGGCGGCCACCGCCGGCGGTACGCCATCCGTGCCGGCCAGCTTCAGGATCTGCGCGGTGGTGTCGAAGATCTTCGAGGCGCGCTTCTTGGCGCGTTCGAAGTTGAAGCCCTCGATCTCGTCGGCCACCTGGATCACGCCTCCGGAGTTGACCACGTAGTCGGGGGCGTACAGGATGCCGCGGTCTTCGAGCAGCTTCTCGATGCCGGGGTGCGCGAGCTGGTTGTTCGCCGCACCGCAGACGATCTTCGCCGCCAGCGCCGGCACGGTGTCGTCGTCGAGGGCGCCGCCCAGCGCGCAGGGGGCGTAGACGTCGATCGGGGCCGAGATCAGCGCCGGCTCGGAGTCGGCCACCGTGATCTGCGGGTAGGTCTCGCGTACCCACGAAAGGGCCTTGGGTGAGACGTCGGTGACCGTGACGGCCGCACCGTCGTCGAGCAGGTGCTTCACCAGGTGCTTGCCGACCTTGCCGACGCCGGCGACGCCGACGCTGCGGCCGGCCAGCGACGGCTCGCCCCAGACGTGCGCCGCCGAGGCGCGCATCCCCTGGAACACACCCCAGGCGGTCAGGATCGAGGAGTCGCCGGCGCCGCCGTGCTCCACCGATCGGCCGGTCACGAAGCGGGTCTCCTTCGCCACCAGGTCCATGTCCTCGACGTACGTGCCGACATCGCAGGCGGTGATGTAGCGGCCGCCGAGGGACTGCACGAACCTGCCGTACGCCCGGAGCAGGGCTTCGCTCTTGTCTTTGCCCGGGTCGCCCCAGATCACGGCCTTGCCGCCGCCCAGGTCGAGCCCGGCGAGTGCGTTCTTGTACGCCATGCCCTTGGACAGCTCCAGCACGTCGTGCAGCGCCTCTTCCTCGCTGGCGTACGGGTAGAACCGGGTGCCGCCGAGGGCGGGGCCGAGTGCGGTGGAGTAGATCGCGACGATCGCGCGCAGCCCGGACTGATTGTCCTGGCAGAAGACGACCTGCTCGTGGCCGTGCTGGTGACTGGTCTGGCCACCGGTGCCGTGGCTGTCGGCGACGGTGAATACGCCCATGTTCGCTCCTGTGAGAACCGTGGGGTGGGGCGGAGCCCTTGTGGGGCCACGCCTGGCTCCGGCGGGTCTGCCGGTATCTGCCGAGCGTATGTCGTACCGGTGCGTAGGGTGGGGACGTGGCCGAGCCGAGACCGCCTCGTGGGACGATCGGCGCCGTGCCGTCACCGTTCGCCGCCTACCTGCGGGTATACGAGCCGCTGGTCGCGTTCAGCCGTGCCCAGCAACAGCAGTGGCGGGTGTACGCCGCCGAGGGTCACGCGCCCGGCACCGACGAGGGCCCGGCACTGCAGCGCCGGATGGTGATCGACGCGCTCGGGGTCGGCTGGACCCGGCTGCCGGACGTGGCGCCGGAGGCGTACATCCTCGACGACGGTGGGTCGTTGCTGGTCTGCCCGTGGCAGCTGCGGGAACAGGCCGCGATGGCGGCGATCTCGGCGCGGCAGGGCGTACCGTCCTCGCTGGCCGAGGCGTTCGTGCCGTCGGTGCTGGCCACCGAGGCGGAGCGGGTCAGCGCGGAGTGGCAGAACGGTGGGCACTCCGACCAGGACCCGCCGCGGCTGCACGAGCTCTCCTCCGGTTGGACCATCCCGCTTCGCTGGTTCGTCTACATCGACCTGGACGAGAAGGATCTGGTGCTGCGCGGCGCCGAGCGGCAGCTGCGCTACCGCACCTCGATGGCGCGGGCGCGGCGCCGGGCCCACCGCGCGCTGTCGGTGCTGCGCCGCTCGGTGGGCGACACCCCGATCACCGATGCGGTCGAGGAGGGCACCCGCTGGCTGGAGGAGTTCCACCCGAGGGCGGTGGTGGAGCTCGACTACGGCGGGCTGACCTCGCTGTTCAGCGATCAGGAGCTGCGCGACGACGACTCTCCGGGGCTCGCGGCCGACGGGCTGGCGGCGCTGGCACGCGAGGACGCCGATGCCGCCACCCAGGCGTACCAGGCGTTGGTCGAAAGGTGGCGTTCAGTGCAGCTTTTGGAGCGCTGTAACTAATCCGACACTGACAAACGGGCATAAAGGGTGCATTATTCCGCCAAGAGGTTACGGATAATCAGCCGTTCGGCCCATGTCGGACATCAGGGACAGGCCGGACGATGGAGGAGCGTCGGCCGGCGGGACCCTGGCCGGGGTTGTCATACTTTGTGGAGGAGTGACCAATGGCATCGCGTACACATGAGCCAGAGCCGTTGCTAACGCCGGCCGAGGTCGCGTCGATGTTCCGCGTGGACCCGAAGACCGTGACCCGGTGGGCCAAGGCCGGAAGGCTTAGCGCGATTCGTACGTTGGGTGGGCACCGCCGTTACCGCGAGTCCGAGGTACGCGCGCTGCTCCAGGGAGACATCCCGCAGCAGCGTCAGGGCGACTGAGACTGGACCCGAGCAAACAGCGGGACCTGAGCAACATCTGGACCTGAGCTACAGAACGTGACCGGTGCGCCGCACCGGTCACGTTCTTTCTGTGTTCGCACCCATCCGCACCCGATCGGACTCCGAATCGCCTGACATGCGGGCAGAGCGCGCATATGCCGCTAAGCCCGTACGGCGACACCCGTGACGGATACCTATCCGGGAGGGGATGCGGCGGTGCGGCAACCGGCGACAGCGCAGGGCGGTGCCTCCGCCCGCTGGCCGAGGATCGCCCGCTGGCTGCTCCGCACCTTCGTCATCGCCGGGACGGCGACCGGCGCCTACCTGCTGCTCAACCTGTTGGCCGACGGCCAGTCCCCGGTGTACGCCGACCAACCCGACCCGGTTCCCGCGTCGATTGCGGCCGCTCCGGTGGCGACGGGCGACGGCGCCGCGTCGGGCGCCGCGGACACCGCACGCGGCCTCGGTAATACGTCCCCGGAGACATCCGAGGCGCAGGTGACCTCCGGCTCGGCGGCCGACGTTACCTCCACTGTGGACGACGCGGCGAGGACGGTCGAGGCTGCCGCGCCGGCCGCGCCGGTTGCGCCGCTCGCGCCGGCCGCGCCGGAGCCGGCGACCTCCACCGTGGATGGCGTGACCGGGACCGTGGCAGGCCCGACCGGGCCGGCCCCGGATCTCGTCGGATCCACCCCTCGCTCCGACTCCGGCCTGGTGGACAGCTCCGGCCTGGTGGACGGGTCGGTGGCCGGTCTGGTGGACGGGCTGACCCCGACTCTGGTCGATGTGGTGCGGGCGACGGTCGACGTGGTCGGGCCGGTGCTGGCCGACCAGGTGTGGCCGGAGCTGGCCCCCGTAGGCCCCACGCCACCGGTGGCCAGTTCGACGCTGCGCCCAGCCCCGGAGCGCACCGCCGGTCAGTGGCTCGAAGCCGGTAAGCCGGCCGGCCACGACGACCAGGCTGTCGACGGCACCCCGGCACCGCGGGTGCCGTACGACGGCGAGCGGCCGGCTCCCGTACCGGATTCCCCGGGCGGCACGAGCACCGCAGCCATGACAGCGATCCTGAGCGCGGCCTGGGCGCCCCAGCTGGCGCCGTACGGCCTGATGCGTCCCGGCGACGACAACGCCGCCGGGCGCTCCATACGACCGCCACACCAGGGCGGTTGACCCTTCCCACGGACGCCGGCCCACCTGTGGCGGGTGGTGGCATCCGTACCGGAATGGGTTCATATCCACTCAGGAAAGGAATGATTCTGATGCCTAAATGGCTGACCAGAGGTCTGCTGGTCATCGGCATCGCCGGGTTGACCCTGGCGGGCCAGACCTCAGCCGGAGCACATACCGGAGACGGTGTCTCCGTGAACGACAACTCGATTTCCGTCCTCGACGTTCTCTCCGACCGTGACGCCACCGCGGGTTCGGACACCTCGTCGGGTGACACCGGTGACGCCGACGCGGACAGTGATTCGCGTGCGGACGGCACCGGCGGTAGCGGCGGTGACTCGGGCGACGGCGGCGACGCCGACAGCTCGAACCACGCCCGGTCCGGCGACACGGGTGACTCCGG
>JBOGDE010000051.1:0-22818 GCA_050701695.1 Micromonosporaceae bacterium | reverse complement strand
GGTACGCGCTGGAGTACTTCAAGCTCGAGTACGGCAGCACCCCGCTGCACCTGGTGGCGACCGGCCTGCTGCTCGGCGCCGTGGTGATGTTCATGCCGGACGGCGTGATCCCGGCGGTGACGCAGCTGCTTGCCCGGTACTTCAAGCCCGCCGAGGTCTCGATCCGCGAGGCCACCGCCGCCGAGCTTCTGGAGCGCGACACCAACGCGCGTGAGGAGGCCCGGCGATGACGCTCGAAACCACCCGGCTCAGCAAGGCGTTCGGCGGGGTCACCGCGCTCGACGGCGCCAGCGTCGCCTTCCACGACGGCAAGGTGAACGCGCTGATCGGGCCGAACGGCTCCGGCAAGACCACGTACTTCAACTGTGTCACCGGGATGATCAAGCCGGACTCCGGGCGGGTGGCGTACCGCGGGAAGGACATCACCGGACAGGCGCCGCACCGGATCGCCCGCGCCGGCCTGGGACGGACCTTCCAGCTGTGCCGGATCTTTCCGCGGATGACGGTGCTCGACAACCTGCTGGCCAGCGCCGGCCCGCGCGGTCTGGTGAGTTCGCTGCGCGGCTCCCGCAACCGTACGGAGACCGAGCGCGCCCGCGGCTGGCTGGCCCGCGTCGGCATCGACCACCTGCAGCACACCGAGGCCCGCAACCTCTCGTACGGGCAGCAGAAGCTGCTCGAACTCGCCGGCGTGCTGATGAGCGAGCCCGACACGATCCTGCTCGACGAGCCGGCGGGCGGCGTGAACCCGGCGCTGATCGAACGGATCGGCGCACTGGTACGCCAGCTCAACGCCGAAGGCAGAACCTTCCTGATCGTCGAACACAACATGGACCTGGTGATGGGCATCAGTGACCACGTCGTCGTCCTCGACCGCGGTCGCCCGATCGCGGAAGGCCCTCCGTCGGTGATCCGGTCCGACGAGCGAGTGCTGGGGGCTTACCTTGGCGTCTGAATTCCTGCTGGAGCTGCGCGACATCCAGGCCGGGTACGGCCGCGCCGCGCTGGTGTTGCGCGGGCTGACCGTACGGGTCCCCGCCGGCGCGATCGTCTGCCTGGTCGGGCCGAACGGCGCCGGCAAGTCCACGGTGCTGAAGGTCGCCAGCGGGCTGCTGAAACCGCGGGCCGGCCAGGTGCTGGTCGACGGCGTGGAGGTCACCGGCCGGGGGCCGCAGCAGCTGCTCGCCGCGGGGCTGGCGCACGTGCTGCAGGGACACAGCGTGTTCGGCGAGATGACGGTCGCCGAGAACGTACGGCTGGGCGGCTACACGCTGCGGGACAAGACGGCGGTCGCCGAGCGTGCCGAGTTCGTCAAGGAGCTGTTCCCGGTCGTCGCCGAGCGCTGGAACTCCCTCGCCGGGCTGCTCTCCGGAGGCCAGCAGAAGCAGGTGGAGTTCGCCCGCTCGCTGATGGTCGACCCCAAGGTGGTGCTGCTCGACGAGCCGTCCATGGGGCTGGACCCGAAGACCACCAGCACGGTGTTCGAGCAGGTGGTACGGATGCGCGACGCCGGTACCGCCGTGCTGCTGGTCGAGCAGAACGCCCGGCGCGCGCTGCAGACCGCCGACATCGGATGCGTACTCGACCTCGGCACGGTACACATCTCCGGCCCGGCGCCGGAGCTGCTCGCCGACCCCCAACTCAGCGAGCTCTACCTCGGGGGTCGCCCCGCCGAGCGAGCCTTCCCGGAGAGGTGAGGCGTATGCCCACACAGACCGTACGCATCGTCATGAACGGCGTCACCGGCCGGATGGGTTATCGGCAGCACCTGGTGCGCTCGATCCTGGCGATCCGGGACGAGGGCGGCATCGTGCTGCCGGACGGCGACCGGCTCCAGGTGGAGCCGATCCTGGTGGGGCGCAGCCGGGACAAGCTGGCCGACCTGGCGCGCCGGCATGAGATCGCCGAGTTCGGGGTGGATCTCGAAGCCGCGCTCGCGGACCCCACCGCGACTGTCTACTTCGACTCGCTGGTGACCAGCGAGCGCCGCAGCGCGATCCTGAAGGCGATCGCCGCCGGCAAGCACGTCTACACCGAGAAGCCGATCGCGGAGTCCGTCGCGGATGGTGTCGCGCTGGCTGATGCGGCGAAGGCCGCCGGGATCATCCACGGCGTGGTGCACGACAAGCTCTACCTGCCGGGGCTGCTGAAGCTCAAGCGCCTGGTCGACGCCGGTTTCTTCGGGCGGATCCTGTCGGTACGCGGCGAGTTCGGCTACTGGGTGTTCGAAGGCGACGTGGAGCCGGCGCAGCGGCCGAGCTGGAACTACCGGGCCGAGGCCGGCGGCGGGATCGTCCTGGACATGTACTCGCACTGGAACTACGTACTGGAGAACCTCTTCGGGCGGGTACGCGCGGTGACCGCGAAGGCCGTCACGCACATCCCCGAGCGCTGGGACGAGCAGGGCAACCCGTACCGGGCCACCGCCGACGACGCGGCGTACGGGATCTTCGAGCTCGACGGCGGCGTGATCGCCCAGATCAACTCCTCCTGGGCGGTACGGGTGGACCGTGGCGAGCTGGTCGAGTTCCAGGTCGACGGCACGCTGGGGTCGGCCGTGGCGGGGCTGTTCGACTGCCGGATCCAGCCCCGCGCGGGCACCCCGAAACCGGTGTGGAATCCCGACGTACCCACAGATCAGGATTTTCGCGCGCAGTGGCAGCGGGTGCCCGACAACCAGGAGTTCGGCAACGGCTTCCGGGCCCAGTGGGAACGGTTCCTCACCGACGTGTACGCCGGCCGGCCACACCCGTACGACTTCTTCGCCGCGGTACGCGGGCTGGAGCTGGTGGAGGCCGCGCTGACCTCCTCGCGGGACGGCAGGCGGGTCCAGCTGGGGCAGGTCGACCTTGGACAGGTGACGCCTTGAGTACGCGTACCAGGCTGCTGATCCCGGACGCGGCCGGGGCGTGGCGGACGGTCGACCTGCGGGAGCCGCGGGTCTGGGCGGAGCATCCCGAGCCGTACCGCTCGCGGGTGGTGTTCGCCGCCGCGCACGTGGCGGCGGATCCGTGGGGGGAGAACGTACCGGGCGCCCCCGCGGCGATCGACTGGGAATCCACGCTGGCGTTCCGGCGGCACCTGTTCCGGTACGGGTTCGGCGTCGCCGAGGCGATGGACACCGCGCAGCGCAACATGGGGTTGGACTGGGCCGCCGTACAGGAGTTGGTACGCCGCAGCGCCGCGCAGGCCGCCTCGCTCGGGGCGCGTATCGCGGCGGGGGCCGGCACCGACCACCGGGAGACGTCGCGTTCGGTGGACGAGGTGCTCGACGCGTACGCCGAACAGATCGAGTTCGTGCAGGGTACGGGGGCGCAGGTCATCGTGATGGCGTCACGGCAGCTGGCGAAGCTGGCCGGCGGCGCGGACGACTACCTGCGGGTGTACGCCGCACTGCTCGATCAGGCCCGGGAGCCGGTGATCCTGCACTGGCTCGGCGAGGCGTTCGATCCCCAGTTGCGGGGGTACTGGGGATCGGACGACGTCGCCGTGGCGACCCGTACCTTCCTGGATCTGATCCACGCGTACCCGGAGCGGATCGACGGGGTGAAGGTCTCGCTGCTGTCCGCGTCGCACGAGACCGGGCTGCGGGCCGCGCTGCCGGAGGGCGTACGGCTCTACACCGGGGACGACTTCCACTACCCGTCGCTGATCCGGGGCGACGGCAGCCACCACTCCGACGCGCTGCTGGGTGTGTTCGCCGCGGTGGCCCCGGCCGCGTCGGCGGCGCTGACCGCCCTCGACGCCGGCGACCTGGACCGGTACGACTCCGAGCTGGCGCCGACGCTGCCGCTCTCGCGCCACATCTTCGCCGCGCCCACGTACCACTACAAGACCGGGATCGCGTTCCTGGCGTGGCTCACCGGTCGTCAACCGGGCTTCACCATGGTCGGCGGGCTGCAGTCGGCGCGCTCGATCGTGCACCTGTCCAAGCTGTTCGCGCTCGCCAACGAGGCACGCCTGCTGCCCGACCCCGACATGGCCGCGCACCGGCTCAACCTGTGGCTCGCGACCGCGGGCGTGACGCCGTGAGTGCCGACGCCGTGAGTGTGACGCCGTGACTGTCGAGCTGAGCGCGATCGACGTGCCGAGTGGTGCGCCGGCCCGGGTGCCGACTCCTTCGCCCGGCGATCCACGGCTGGCTCGGCTCTCGCTGAACCAGCGCACCACCGCGCGCTGGTCGCTGCGGGAGGCGATCGACGGCACCGTGGCGGCCGGGCTGGGCGCCATCGGCCTGTGGCGGGAGCCGGTCGCCGAGGTGGGTGTGGACGTGGCGCGGGCGTGGGTGCAGGCCGCCGGGCTGCGGGTGTCCTCACTGTGCCGGGGCGGCTTCTTCACCTCCGGCGATCCGGCTGCCGCCGAGGCTTCGAACCGGGCCGCGATCGACGAGGCCGCCGCCCTGGGCGCCGGCACGCTGGTGCTGGTGCCGGGCGGCCTGCCACCCGGAGACCAGGACCTGGCACGCGCCCGCCACCAGGTGGTCGATTCGATCGCGCGCCTCGTACCCCACGCCCTGGACCGGGGGGTACGCCTCGGCATCGAGCCGATGCACCCGATGTACGCCGCCGACCGGGGCGTGGTCTCCACCCTGGCGCAGGCGCTGGACATCGCCGAGCAGTTCCCCGCCGAGGCGGTCGGCGTCATCGTCGACACCTTCCACCTGTGGTGGGAGCCCGGCGTACCGCGGCAGATCGCGCGGGCCGCCGACCGGATCCTCAGTTACCAGATCAGTGACTGGGTCACGCCGCTGCCGCCGGACGCGCTGTTGGCGCGCGGAATGGTGGGCGACGGGCACATCGACTTCGCCGGATTCACCCGGGCGGTGGCCGCCGCCGGTTATCGGGGCGATGTCGAGGTCGAGATATTCAACGCGGAAATCTGGGCGGCGCCGCCAGAACAGGTGGTCGCCACCATCGCCCGCCGATATATCGAGTTCGTAGAGCCCTTTCTCTGATCTCCAGGGCTCCTCCCAAAAGGGGTGAACGAGATGTCGAAACCCATCTGGCTTCTGGTGACGATCGTCGCCGCACTGGTAGCGCCCGCGGCTCCCGCGTACGCAGAAAGCGGGGTGCCGGAAGTACATCCGAGTCTGAATCCGAACCTGGTCGCGTACTACGACTTCGAACACCCGGTCTCCGGCAACCCCGCGCGGGAACAGGACCAGGGCTTCTCCGGCACCGATCTCCACCTCGTCAGCGGCGGGGCCGAGATGCGGGTGGCCGACGGCGCACACCGCAGAAGCGCCACCTCGATGCAGGTGCGGCAGATCAACCCGGCCCTGGCCGGCAACGATGACTGGAAAGCCGGCATGTACTCCGCAACCGGCGTACCGACGCTGAACGCCTTCAACCGGGTAGGCGGCACCACCGTGATGGGCTGGTTCAAGATGACCGGCCAGAACCCGAGCCCCAACTCCAACTCGTCCAACCCGGACGACTTCTACGGCGCGATCGGGCTCGCCGGGGTGCTCTCGGGCGACTCCGACGGGCACGCCGTACGGGCGCTGCTGGAGCTGATCAAGGTCGACGGCGAAATGCGGCTGGTGGCGCTGGGGCGGCGGATCGACGGCGGCAACTCGCAGACGTTCGCGGCGAACGCCGACTGGCGGAGCCTGCTGCCGAACGACGAATGGGTCTTCCTCGCGGCGACCTTCGATTTCCACAAAGGGACCATGGCGCTCTACCACAACGGCGTACCGCTGGACGGTTTCTACGTACGTTCCGGCGACCCGTGGGAGGTCTCCGGACCCGGTCCGCACTACACCTCGGCCACCGATCCGCGAGGAATCAAAATCGGCGGCAGCTTCCCCCAGAACACCCGCGAAGGCAATCCGTGCAACTGCCGCATGGACAGTCTGATGTTCCTCGATCGCGCGGTGACCCCGTACGAGATCCGCCAGCAGTACCGCCTGGCGACCTCGTTGCGGCCGTGACCGAACCAGCCCTCAGAACCCCCTGAAGAGGACGGAGTGACGCGTGTTCAGAATCCGCAGATCCCTGATCACCACCCCGCTACTCGCTGTCGCGCTCGGTATCTCCACGCTGGCGGCGCCGCCAGCCCATGCCCAGCCGCTCGGCGACCCGATCACCGACCCGATCAAGGAGCAGCCGACCCAGTCCACGCTCGGACTGGTGCTGGAGGAGTACGCGCAGTTCCCGAAGTCGGAGACGTACCCGGGTCCACCCACCGACAGCCGCCTGATGCGGCACGCCCGGATCAACTACCTCGGTGAGCTGCCGGACGGGTCCGGCCGGCAGTACGTACCCGACCTGAACGGCACGCTGTACCTGCTGCAGCACGGCCAGCCTGAGCCGTACCTCGACGTCAAGGAGACATTCGCGCCCGCGTTCTACTCCCAGAAGGGTCTCGGGCAGGGCTTCGGCTTCGTGTCCTTCCATCCCGAGTTCGCGGAGAACGGGAAGTTCTACACCGTCCACACCGAGGACGCCGCGCTCGCCACCCGGGAGCCCGACCTGACGCCGCAGCCGAACACCGCCTTCCACGGCATCGTGACCGAGTGGACGGCGGCCGATCCAGCCGCGGACACCTTCCAGGGCACCCGCCGGGAGGTGCTGCGTATCGGCTTCGGCGGCCGGATCCACGGCATCCAGCAGATCGACTTCAACCCGACCGCCGTACCCGGCGCCCCGGACTACGGGCTGCTGTACGTGGCGGTGGGCGACGGTGGCAAGGGCGTCGGCACCGACGTACCCCAGGAGACGGGCACCCCGCAGGGCAAGATCCTGCGGATCGACCCGCGCGGCACCGACAGCGACAACGGCCGGTACGGCGTACCGGCGAGCAACCCGTTCGTGGGCAGGCCGGGCTACCTCGGCGAGATCTACGCGATCGGGATGCGTGACCCGCACCGGTTCAGCTGGGATCCCGATACCGGCCGGATGTTCCTCGGGCACATCGGCGAGCACGCCGTCGAGGCGATCTACGAGGTACGAGCCGGCGACAACCTCGGCTGGAGCGAGCGGGAGGGCCCGTTCGTCTTCGACACCTCGTCGTCGAACCCCTGCCACCGGATCTACCCGCTGCCCGCCGACGACGACAGGTACGGCTACACGTACCCGGTCGCGGCGTATGACCACGAGCCGCCGCCGGGCTGGAACTGCCGGTCGGACGTGGGACACGCGGTGTCCGGCGGCTTCGTCTACCGCGGCGAGGGCGTACCCGAGCTGGACGGCAAGTACATCTTCGCCGACCTGGTCGACGGCCGCGTCTTCTACACCAACGCGGGCGAGATGCGTACCAGCAACAAGCACCTGGCCCACCTCTACCAGATGATGCTCTACGACAAGGCGACCGGTAAGCGGGTCAGGATGCAGGACCTGTCCGGCCCTGGCGCACCGGGCGACCCGGAGCGGGTCGACCTGCGGTTCGGCCGCGACGCCGCCGGCGAGCTCTACCTGCTCGCGAAGTCGAACGGCAAGGTCTGGAAGGTCGTCGGCACCAAGCGGTTCGCCGGTGGCGACGCCGGTGACACCACGGTCACCGGCGTGATGGGCGCCGGAGACTGGGCACCGGTGACCCCGTCGAAGTGGCGGTTCCCGGGCACCGAGGTGGTCCTCGCCGAGGCCGGCACGTCGCGCCCCGGCCCCCGCCGCCCCTTCGAGTACGCGGTGCTGACCGCGGGACCGCGGTTCGGCTCGGTCGAGATCAGTGCTGAGGTGCGGCTGGACACCCCGGTCTCGGTCAGCAACCGGGACGTGATCATCGTGTTCGGCTACCGATCCGACACCGAGTTCTACTACGCACACCTGTCCAGCGACAACACGATCTACCCGCACAACGGCATCTTCGTGGTGAACAACGCCGACCGGCTGCGGATCGATCACCAGTGGACCGGGTACCTCGGCGCCACACCCGCCGTCTCCGACGAGGAGTGGCACAAGGTACGCGTGGTGTTCTTCCCGGACTCGGGTGAGATCGCGGTGTACGTGGACGACTCCGAGCACCCGCTGATGACCGCGACCAACACCTCGCTCGGCGCGGGCCGGGTCGGCTTCGGTTCGTTCGACAACATCGGCCGACTCCGCAACCTCACCGTAAGGGGGACCGCCGCGACCAATTGAGCACCCGGAAGGCTCAGCGATGTGAGTCACGGTCGTGACTCATCATGATCCTGTCCCGCCCGCAGCGACCTGGTCGCTTCCTCCGCCTACCTCGCCTACCTGGCCTACCGCGCCCGGGTGCGCCGCCTGGAAGCCCTGGACGGCACGCCGATCGTGGACGTGAAGCCCGTACTCGGCGAAGTCACCGACCACTGACCGGCCGCTGGCCGGGTTCGACGACGACGAACTGTCCCATCATTCCGCGGTCTTCGTGACGGAGCAGGTGGCAGTGGTACATGTAGGGAGTGGCCGGATCGGCGTAGTCGGCGAACCGCATGATGAGTCGGATCGGCACACGTGGCGGGAGGTAGACGGTGTCTTTCCAGCCTGCCAGCTCAGGCGGCGGAGGTGCGCCGTCGACGCTGAGGACCTGGAACTGGACGTCGTGGATGTGAAAGTTGTGCGGCCGGCCGTGGCCGTTGACCACCTTCCAGACCTCGATCGTGTCCTTTGTGACGACCGTGTCGATCCGTCGCATGTTCATCTTCTTGTCGTTGATCCGCCGCGAGCGCAGTTCGAAAGAGCGCGTCTGCGCCGCATCGGCCGGGTTCAGACGCTGCAACGGCGCCAGCCGGTCGGGCAGTGGCGGTGACGACGCCAAGGTGTCGTTCGCCCGCAGCCGCAGTACGTCGAAGGAGTCGTCTCCTCCCGCGTCCCGCGTGTTGCTCGAGCTGGCGCCCAGGTCCGCCGGGAAGGACCGCAGGGTGAGGTCCTCTCCCGGCGCCATCGCCACGACGACCTCGGCGCGTTCGCCGGGAGACAGTCGGATCCGGTCCGTTCGGTACGGCTTGCCGAGCAGGCCGCCGTCGGTGGCGATCAGCGTCAGCTCGCGACCGTCGGAGAGGCCGAAGTCGTAGATCCGTGCGGTGGAGGCGTTGAGCAGCCGTAGCCGGGTCAGCTCGGCGCGTACCTCGTGGTACGGGCCGATGGTGCCGTTGACCAGCAGCGTGTCACCCAGTTGCCCGACCTCGGCCTGCCTTCCCTCGGCCAGGTGGCCGTCGTCGTCGAGGCGCACGTCCTGCACGATGACCGGGACGTCGTCGACGCCGTAGTCGCGCGGCAGGGGCAGCGAGGCCTCGGCGTCGTCGTCGACGATGACCATGCCGGCGAGCCCCCGGCGGACCTGGCCCTCCGTGGCGCCGTGCGGGTGGGGGTGGTACCACAGCGTCGCCGCCGGCTGGTCGACTCGCCACGACGGCGTACGGGAATCGCCAGGGTCGATCATCTGATGTGGGCCGCCGTCGGCGATCGCGGGCAGGTGCATGCCGTGCCAGTGCACGGTCGTGGCCTCGGGCAGCGCGTTGCGAGCTTTCACCGCGACCTTCTCGCCGCGCCTCATCCGCAGCGTCGGCCCGAGGTAGGCGCCGTTGAACCCCCAGGTGTCGGCGTGCTGGCCGGGTCGGAACTCCGACCGCCCCGGCTGCGCCGTCAGCTCGAACACGCGCCGGCCGTCGGCGGCGACCCGTGAGGGCGCCAACGGCGGTATCGCCAGGGCATTGTCGAAGCTGACCTTGCCGACTGTGTCCACCGGATCGGCGTCGAGAAGTCCACATCCGGCCGTGACAAGCACGAGCGCGGTAGCGACGGCCGCGATATGGGACCCGACCCCCGCCCGGGCAGGGCGAACCCGCGCTGCCGGGTCAGGGAACCCGCGTACCGCGATAAGTGTTCTCATGGATCCGACGTTAGGAACGGGAACCCCCGGTGCCGTCGACCCCACGGACCGCTCGCGCTACCGCATCCGCGGTACCCACGCCGCATGATCCGTTACGGGTGGGCCGGCTCAGGCGCCCTCCGGCCCGGGATCACCGGCTCGCACCAGCCCGGTCTCGTACGCCAGCACGACCAGCTGGGCGCGGTCACGCGCCTCGAGCTTCGCCATCGATCGGTTCACATGCGTCTTCACCGTCGCAGGGCTGAGGAACAGCAGCTTCCCGATGTCGATGTTGGACAGTCCTCGGCCGACGAGTGCGAGCACTTCCCGTTCCCGCTCGGTCAGGACCCGCAGTCGGCTGCCGTCCGGCTGGTGCGGTGGCGTCGACACGAACGCCTCGACCAGCGAACGGGTGGCGTTCGGACTCAACAGCGACTGACCGGCGGCTACGGTCCGGATCGCTTCACGCAACCCGTCCGGGCTGATGTCCTTGGCGAGGAACCCACTTGCCCCGGCACGCAGGGCGGCGAAGACGTACTCGTCATGCTCGTACGTGGTCAGCACCAGCACCCGGACATCGGGGCCGACCTGCGGGTCCGCCACGATACGCTGGGTCGCGGCCAGCCCGTCCAGCACCGGCATCCGGATGTCCATCAGGACCACGTCGGGCCGGTGTTCCCGGGCCAGGGCAGTGGCGACCGCCCCGTTCTCGGCCTCACCGACGACGGTGATGTCCCCATCCCGCTCACAGAGGGTACGCAGGCCTGTCCGCACCATGATCTGGTCATCGGCCAGCACCACCGTTATCGCCATGGCGTACCCCCAGCAGGCATACGGGCCCGGACCGCCCACCCCGGCTTGCCGTCGCCGGCCGGCCCGTAGTGCAGTTTTCCACCCAGTGCCGCCACCCGTTCGGTCATCCCTCGCAGGCCCGACCCCGTGGTCTGGTCGGGCTGAAGCACGCGTGCCACACGCGTGCCGTCGTCGCGGATCGTGACCCGCACCTCGTCGCGGCCGGACTCGACGACGACCTCCACCGAGCCGGCCCCGGAGTGTCGGAGCGCGTTCGTGAGCGACTCCTGGACGACGCGGTAGACGGCGAGTTCGACCGTGGGCCGCAGCGCTGTCGTGTCCCCGCGAACCTGCAGCGAGGCGGCCACATCGGTGGCACGGACGGCGTCGACCAGATCCGGCAGCTGGTCCAGGCCCGGCGCGGGCTGGGGGATGCCGTTCTCCGGTGTGGGGGCCCGCAGCACCGCGATCGTGCTGCGGAGATCCGCCAGTGCGTCCTGACTGGCGGTGCGGACCGACTCGATCGCTTCTCTGGCGCGTTCAGGTTGTCGATCGATGCTCTCCGCGGCCACGTTCGCCTGGATCCCGACAACGGTCACCGTGTGGGCCAGCACATCGTGCAGGTCCCCGCGCGGTACGCAACCGTTCGGCGGTGACCCGCTGCTGGTGCTCCCGCTCCGCGAGCCGCAGCCGCAGAACCGCCTCCTCGCGCAGCGCCCGCCGGCTACGCAGCGTCTCGCCGAGCAGCACGATCACGGTCAGCAGGGTGACGTCGAACAAGGTGCCCACCGCCACCACCGGGAACGGCTCGGCACCCTCGGCGAGCAGCCGGTACGACACGCTGGTCAACCCGACCAGGCCCACGACCGCGACACCCCACCACAGGTAACCGGCCGCCGCCGCCACGAACAGCGGGAATCCGAGCGCCAAGGCGGGCGAGAACGCGGGTACGCCGATCGCGAGTGCGAAGAAGAAGCTCACGCACGCGCCGACCAGCGCCGTCCTTGGCGCACGCCGCGCGAACGCCACCCAGACCCCGACGGCGATCACCGATGCCACCACCACCGCGTCGACCGGACGCGCCGGCTGGTCGCCGGAAGCCACGGTCGCGGCGACCATCACCGCCGTCAGGAGCACGGCCGCGGCAAGGTCTGCGGCCAGCCCGGTCCACCAGCGGGAAGGCACGCCGCCAGCATAGGCAACGCGGCATCCTCCGCCCCGATATTTCCTGGTCATACCGCGGATGCGGTACGCCGGACGCGCCCTGACGCCGACGGCAGCGCGCACCGGTTCTTTCTATCGTCGCAGCGACAGACAGCTCCGATGAGCGTTCATCCCGACATCTGCGGAGGACCCGATGCCTCACTCCCGTGGGCCGATCCGTCGCTGGCTGCGCCGGTTGGCGGCCGGGTTGGCGGTGCTGCTCGTCGTCACGGCCGGTGGTGCCACGTGGGTGTACACCACGGTGTACGAGTCGAACGTGGGCCAACTCGACTTCAGCAACCCGCTGAAGATCCCGCCCCTGCTCGAGCCGAGCGTGGACAAGGCGGGACGCAAGCACTTCGACCTCAGTCTGCGGGCCGGGCGCACCGAGTTCCTTCCCGGCGTCAAGACCGACACGTGGGGAGCGAACGGCTCGTATCTCGGGCCCACTCTGCGCGCTTCGCGGGGCGACAAGGTGGCGATCGACGTGTCGAACGAGCTGCCGGAGACGACCAGCGTGCACTGGCACGGGATGCGCCTGCCCGCCGAGATGGACGGCGGCCCACACCAGCCCATCGCACCCGGCGCGACGTGGTCGCCGTACTGGACGATCGATCAGCCTGCCGCCAGCCTCTGGTACCACCCCCACCCGCATGGCAGGACCGCCGAACACGCCTACCGCGGCGTCGCTGGGATGTTCCTCATCGACGACGAGGAGTCTGGGCGGCTGAACCTGCCCGACGACTACGGGATCGACGACATCCCCGTGGTGGTGCAGGACAGACGGTTCGCCGACGACGGGTCCTTCGACCTGAGCACCGGTGGCCCGCTCGGCGTACAGGACATGTACGGCCGGCTGGGAGACCAGATTCTGGTCAACGGCACCTACGACCCGTACCTGGAGGTCAGCAGTTCCCGGGTACGCCTGCGGGTGCTCAACGGCTCGAATGCCCGGTCGTTCAACGTCGGTTTCACCGACGACCGATCGTTCCAGCTCGTGGGCACCGACAGCGGCCTGCTCCCGGCACCCGAGCGGCTGGACCGGGTACGACTCGCCCCCGGTGAACGTGCCGAGATCGTTGCCGAGTTCACGCCGGGCGAGGATGTCGTGTTGCGCAGCTTCGCTCCTGGCCAGGCGGGTGGCTTTCCCCAGGACCGCATCGCCGGCGCGGACGACGAGTTCGACCTGATGAAGATCGTGGCCAAGGACCGGCTCACCGAATCTGACCCCGTGCTGGAGCATCTGGCCAGCACGCCCGAGATCACCGCGCCGGCCGGCGCCACCGAGCGCACCTTCCGACTCGGCGGCACCTCGAAGATCAATGACAAGCAGATGGACATGCGGCGTGTCGATGAGGTGGTGCCGGCCGGGGCCACCGAAATCTGGACGGTGGAGAACCCCGGGATCCCACACACCTTCCACATCCACGAGGTCGCGTTCCGGATCCTCGACATCAACGGGGAGCCGCCGCCACGCCACGCCCGGGGGCGTAAGGACACCGTCTACCTACCGCCGGAGTCCACAGTCCGGCTCGCGGTCGAGTTCGGCACCCACACCGACCCGGACACGCCGTACATGTTCCACTGCCACATGCTCGAGCACGAAGACGACGGCATGATGGGCCAGTTCGTCATCGTCGAGCCGGGCACCGAGGACACGGTGCCAAGGCGGCTGCCCGGCCACTGACCGTCCCACACACCCGCAGCAGGGGTACGGGACGAACCGGCGGTCAGTCCGGCCATGCCTTCATGGCGGTCGCCACGACGTTCCGCAGGTCCGTTCGGCTGGCGCCGTCCCGGGCTTGTTGGGCCATGCCCTTCCAGGTGGTCGCGACGTAGGCCGCCAGGTTGTGCGGGTTGGTGTCCGCCGGCAGGAGTCCCGCCTCGACGTCGGCTGCGATCTTGCGTTCGATCTGCTTCTGACTGTCGGCGCGGCGAGCGCGTAGTGCGGCTGCCACATCGGAGGACCGCGGTGCGTAGTTGCTGGCGCCGTTGAGGATGAGGCAGCCCTGCGGGAGGCTCGGCAACGTCAGCTGTTCAGCTGCCGTAGACAGCAGCCGCTCGACTGCCTGGCGTGCCGTCGGTTCCTGGTCAATCGCCTCGTGAATATAGCTTCCGTACCGAGAGCCGTACTCGTCCACGGCCTCCTCGAACAGCGTGCGCTTGTCGGTGAACGCCGCGTAGAGGCTGGGCGGCGCGATGCCCATCGCTTCGGTCAGGTCCTTGATCGCCACGGCGTCGTAGCCGCGCTCCCAGAACAGCAGCATCGCTTTTTCCAGGGCCTCGTCGCGGTCGAAGCCCCGCGGGCGTCCTCGTGTGCCGGTCACCCAGCCATTCTATAGCGACCGCTCAATATTGTGGTACGGTCCTTATGTAGCGATCGATACAGAATGGTGCAGGTTATGAACAGGCTCGACGGCAAGACGGCTCTGATCACCGGTGGAGGACGGGGCATTGCACGGGCGATCGCGCGCCGTCTGGCGGCCGAGGGGGCGCTCGTGGTGGTGCACTTCGGCAGCGACCACGCAGCTGCGGACCACACCGCGAAGCAGATCCAGACCGACGGCGGACGTGCTGCCGTACTCGGCGCCCGGTTCGGAGGCGGAGATGCCGAAGCGGAGGCGGCGCAGCTGTGGGAGGCGTACGACAAGATCGCCGATGGCTTGGACATCCTGGTCAACAACGCTGGAGTCGTCGGCGACCGCGGCACGATCGAGGACATCCGGCCCGAGGGCCTGCAGCGGCTGATGGCGATCAATACGGTCGCGCCGTTCTTCGTGACCAAACACGGCCTGACCCGGATGCACGACGGAGGCCGCGTCGTCAACGTGTCCGCTCACCTGACCCGGGGGGCGGGCCAGCCCGACCTCATCGCGTACTCGATGAGTAAGGGCGCGGTCGACGTCTTCACCGCGACCTTGGCCAAGCACCTCGGAGATCGCGGCATCACCGTCAACGCGGTGGCGCCCGGCGTCGTGGATACCGACATGAACGCCGGCTGGCTCGGACACGCTCGTGAGATGGTCGCCGGACTGTCCCCGCTCGGCCGTGTCGCCGGACCCGGCGACGTGGCGGACATCGTGGCGTTCCTGGCTTCTGACGACAGCCGTTGGGTCACAGGCCAACGGATCGACGCTTCCGGCGGAGCGCTGTTGTGACAACAACTCCCCGGACCGATGTCTCCACAAGGTCGGCCTGGCTGAAGTTCGGCATCCTGGCCAGCATCGAGTTCCTTACCGTCATGGACGCGTCGATCGTCAACATCGCCATCCCCGCGATCAAGCAGCAACTCGGGTTCTCCGCGGTCGACATCACATGGGTCGTGACGAGCTACCTCATTCCGTTTGCGGGCTTCCTGCTGCTGGCCGGCCGCCTGGCCGACGTCGTCGGGCGACGACGGTTCTTCATCGTGGGCACGGCAGCGTTCACCCTGGCGTCCGTGGGGTGCGGCCTGGCGCAGGAGCCATGGCAGCTGCTGGCAGGTCGCGGCGTGCAAGGCATCGGGGCCGCGATGGTGATGCCGGCGGCGTTGGCTCTCATCACAGATGTCTTTGCCGCGGGCCCCGCCCGTAACCGAGCCCTCGGAATCTTCAGCGGCGTGGCGGGGATCGCGGCACCGGCCGGACTCGTTCTCGGTGGCGTGCTGGCCGCGACCGACTGGCACCTGATCTTCTGGATCAACGTCCCGTTCGGGCTGCTCGTGGTGCTGGTCGCGTCGCGGGTGCTGCCGAGCAACATCTCCCGGCCGGCACCGGTCGACGTGATCGGCGCAGGAGCGGCCACCGGCGCGTTGATGCTGCTCACCTGGGGAGCCGCGGAGTTGGGATCGACAGGATGGCGATCGCCGACAACGATCGCAGCGCTCGCGGGAGCCGGGGCCCTCGCCGCGACGTTCGCGTTCCGGCAGGTCCATGCGCGGGCGCCCCTGATCCCGGGTTGGTTGCTTGAGCGACGCAACGTCGTCGTCGGGGGCGCTGTGTTCGTTCTCGTGGGCACGATCCTGCTCAGCACGTTCTTCTTCGTGACGCTGTTCCTCCAGCAGGTACGTGGACTCAACCCGCTGGCGACCGCGGGTGTCTACCTGCCACTGCCGCTGGCGATGTTGATCGGCGCCCAGCTCGCGCCACGATTCATCGGCTCCCTGGGCGTACGCACCACGCTCGGGGCCGGCTTGGCAGTGCAGGCGGCGGCCTTGGCAGGTTGGGCGCTGACCAGCTCAGCGTCCGGGTCGCTCGTCACCAGCTTCCTGCTCGCCGCCACACCGTGGGCGTTCGGACTCGGGCTCTCGGTCGTCAGCTCGTTCGTCGTCGGCACCTCGGGAGTCGACGGGTCCGCCGCCGGGGTCGCGTCGGGCCTGGCCACCACGGCCTACCAGGGCGGCGGCGCCGTCGGACTGTCCATCGTGGCCGTCATCGCCGACACCGCGTCCCACCGTGCCGGCAACGCCGGACTCGACACCCTCACAGCGACACTCGACGGCCACCGCACAGCGCTCTGGACCCTGACCGGCCTCGCCCTACTCGGAGTAGCCCTCACCCGAGCCATCCCCGAGGACTAGCGAGCACCACTGACCCGGACCACGGTCGGGGTCAGTGGTGACGCGATTCTTACCCGCGCCTTTCAGCCCGTCGTCCAAGGCCGGAGCTTCTCGGGGTTCCGTACTGCCCAGATGTGCTTGATCCGGTCGCCTACGACCTCGAACGCGAACACCGCCACGGTGACGCCGTCCTGCTGAGCCACCAGACCGGGCTGACCGTTGACCGTACGCTCCAGGATCGTCATGTCGGGTGCCCTGCCGGCGACGTCGATGACGGCGCGCGCGACCTGCTCGCCGCCTTCGATGGGGCGGAGCTCGGCGCTCACGAGGCCGCCGCCGTCGCCGATCGCCGTGGCGTCGGGGTCGAGGAGGCCGATCAGGGCGTCGATGTCCTTGGCTTCCCATGCCTGCTTGAAGTCCCTGACGACGTCGGCGTGCTGGGCTGTCGGGGCCGTGGTGGCCTGCGACGACGCGCGAATCCGGCGGCGGGCCGACGAGGCCAGCTGGCGACATGCCGCCGGCGTACGACCGACGATCTCGGCCACTTCTGCGAAGGAGTAGCGGAAGACGTCGTGAAGGATGAATGTGACGCGCTGGGCAGGGGTCATCGATTCGAGTACGACGAGGAAGGCCATGTAGATCGACTCGTCGAGGGTGACCCGGTCGGCCGGGTCGACGGTGGTGCCGCCCGGCCGCCCGCTGATCCACTCCGTACGATCGGGCAGCGGCTCCGGGATCCATTCGCCCACGTACCTCTCCCGCCTGGCCCGTGCCGAGCCGAGCTGGTCGAGGCAGATGCGACTGGCGACCCTCGTCAGCCAGCCGCCGGGGGATTCGATCGCTTCCCGCTGCTGCGGGGACATGGCGTACCAGCGGGCGTACGTCTCCTGTACGACGTCCTCAGCGTCGGCCAGGGAGCCGAGGAGCCGGTACGCGAGATTGATCAACTGACGCCGCTCGCTCATGATCACGCTCAGGCTCGGATCGAGTCGGCCGTCTCCTGGCCCGGATCGGGTGCGCATGGTGTCGCCGGCTCCCTTGGTCGCGGCTGCCCTCACCAGTCCGACGAAACATCGCACCGAACTGTGAGGTTGGCGCGTTCGCCTCACATTCTGCGGGGTTGTGTCGTCGGACTGCTGAGACGAACACCAAACGACACAGGAGAGACCCGCCATGAACGTGTTCTTGTGGATCGTGCAGGCGATCCTGGCCGCCATGTTCGCCATGTCCGGCCTGATGAAAGCCACCCAGCCGAAGGACAAGCTGGTCGGCAAGCTGCCGTGGGTGCAGGACTTCTCCCCGGCGACGGTGCGGTTCATCGGTGTGATGGGGCTGCTCGGCGCGGTCGGGCTGATCGCGCCGGCCGCCACCGGTATCGCACCCGTCCTGACACCGATCGCGGGGACCGGGCTGGCGGTCATGATGGTCCTGGCGGCGGCCACGCACATCCGCCGTAGAGAGCCGTCCGGAGTGGCGGTCAGCGCCGCCCTTTTCGTGCTCGCCGCGCTCGTCGCCTGGGGTCGGTTCGGCCCCTACGGCTGGTGACCGCCTCAGCGGCGTACACACGTCCGAGCAGTTCGAGGCCGACGAGGGAGGAACCCGATGAGCGACATTCAGGCCGTCACTGACCGCTGCGAGATCGAGGCGCTGCGCGGCGAATTCACCGACGCGCTGATGATGCACGACTACGACCGGCTCGCGTCGCTGTTCACAGAGGACGGTGCGGTGCGGATTCCCCACATCAACGCCCAGGCCGTCAGCCGGGAGGAGATCCGCGCCGGGGTCCAGCGGCTGCAGGGTCTGTGGGACTACTTCGTGCAGACCGTGCACCCGGGCACGATCCAGCTTGTGGGCGACACCGCGGTCGGCCGCGCGTACCTCTCAGAGTTCGGTCGCATGCGCGACGGCAGTTCGCACCTGAACTACTCCCTGTACCACGACCGCTATCGGCGCACCCCGGACGGCTGGAAGTTCACCGAGCGCGTCTACGAGGTCAGATACCTCGACACCACTCCGCTGACAGGCTCGGCGCCCCACGCGGCGGGCGGTGCCGGCTAGCTGTGATGCCCGGGCATGCTGTGCGATTGGGCGTGGCGACCCGTCGGTCGACGCATGAACCAGTTCGGAACGCCGATTACCGTCGCCTCCGCGGTGACTTCGTACCCGAATCTCTGATAGAACCGGACGTTCTCGAGCTTGTCGGTCTCGAGGTAGCCCACCTGGCGAGCCTGGTCCAGTCGGCGGCAGTGCTCGCGCAGGATCAGCGAGCCGATCCCGCGGCCCTGCAGGTCCGCATCCACAGCCAGTGGGCCCAGGTGGACGTGCGGCTCGTCCAGGTCGCGCTCGGCCCAGGCGGTCATCCAGCTGGTCACCCGTGCCGCGCGCCGCGGGCCGACAGCGGCGAGTCGGGGAGTAGCCGGACGCGCTGAGTCAGGGTCGGCTGACAACTCCCGACAGGGGCCACGCCCGTCACGCCCACGATGATGCCGTTCCGGGTCGCGCACATGGGCTGGCGGCCGGTGAGTACGTGGAACGCCGCGTTCACCAAGGTCGCGTGACAGCGGCGGCGGCGGTCCGGGTCAGAGCCGTAGGCCGCAACATGCAGTGGGTTGTCCCGCATGCCGCGTGCGATGACGGCGACTGCCTGCGGTGTCTCGGCCGTGCCGCAGGTCGCGGACCTCGACCAGATCGCCGTGACTGTCTCTGCTCACGTTTCTCTTCTCCTCGCTGGGTAGCTTCGTTGCCAGCCCGGGTTGGTGCCTAGGCCGTCGGTGTCGGGTGCCGCGCGAGGAGTGCCCGATAGCGGTCGAAACCGATATTGCGGCCGGTCAGGATCACCCCGACTCTCGCGCCAGCCAGTTCCTCCGGTGCGCTCAGGGCGGCTGCGAGGGCCGCGGCGCCGGATGGCTCCACGATCTGCTGGTGCGTGGCCGCGAGCCACGCGACCGCGTGACCGATCTGCGCATCGTCGACGCCCAGTACGCGGGGCACCAGGTCGCGTACCAGTGGGAACGTCAGGGTGTTCGGTTCGATGGGCCCGGACAGACCTTCGGCGATTGACGGGGCCAATGTGACGTCCCCGGCATGCCCAGCCTTGAGCCAGTTGATCCAGGTAGGGCTCTCCTCCGTGGCGACCGCCCACACCTGGGTGCGGAGACCGGCCAATGCGACGGCGATCCCCGCCGCGAGGCCGCCGCCGCCGATGGGGACCAGCAGCACATCGAAGTCCGGAAGTTCCTCCGCCAGCTCGCCGCCGAGCATCGCGGCGCCGATGACCATGTGCCTGTCGTTGTACGCGGAGGCGTACGCCCAGCCGTGCTTGTCAGCGTCAAATAGCGCGGCCAGGCGGGCCGTCTCGATGTCCTCGAACATGCTCACTCTGGCGCCGAGGTTCGACAGAGCCGTCAACTTGATGGGGTCGGTCTGCTCGGGAAGGTAGATCCGCGCCGTCGCCCCCATGCGGGCGGCGGCGTACGCGGTGCCGAGACCGTGGTTCCCGGCGCTGGGTGCCACGACTCCTCGAACACGTTCGGGCTGCGTCATCGCAGTGAGCTTGGTCAGCGAACCTCGCGGCTTGAAGCTACCGGTGACCTGCTGCTGTTCGTGCTTTAACCACACCTCCGCGCCGACCGTGTGAGACGCCGCGGCGGAGTACTCCACCGCGGTACGGCGCAGGTAGGGCGCGACGCCTCCGGCGGCCGCCAGCGCGTCCGCGTTGATCCCGTCCACGTCCAGGGTGCCGTCATCAGTCATGGCTGGTCTCCGTGGTGGGGAAGGGATGAAGGGCGGTGACGCATCGCGGGATGACCCGCGGGTTCATGCTCACCACGCTAGGGATCGGAATGAACGTCGCCATCCGCCGTGTGGAGTCAGCGAGCTACGGCGATCGCGGTATGTGGTGGGAGGCCGTACTTCCGCCGACCCGACGGCACCGCCTGGCACCCAGAGCTCGTCTCCGAACGGTTCGAACGGCACGTCCTGCGACGCTGGACTACCGCCCGTCGGCATCCACGGCGGCGGCCGCAGGGTTTCCAGCCCGGACCGCTGCCCGCAACGGGGAGAGGTAATGCTGGATGCCGGCCCACACACTCAACCGGTAGCCTTGGCACCACGTACGGGCTGCTAGCTCAATTGGCAGAGCAGCGGACTTTTAATCCGCGGGTTCAGGGTTCGAGTCCCTGGCGGCCCACCCTTGACGACCCGGCCCCGAACCGGTCCCAGGCACCAGCGAGGTTGCAGTTGACGCACTGCTTGTGCTGGACCTCCGGCACTGGCGTGCGACAGTCTTGGAATGGCGGACAGAGTCAAACGAGAGCGGAGGGCCCTGCGTGGGAATGATCGTGCCGCGGTCGCTGGGGGAGCGCGAGCCTCGACACCTGATAAACGGCAATCGAGGCGGGGGGTGCTGCGTCCGGTGTTGACCGAGCCGGAAACTGTTCCGATAACGGGGGAGCAGCGCCAGCAGGCGGCCAACGTCTTGGCGACCATGATCTGCGGTTGGGTAGAGAGGCAGACAGCGGCCGGTGACAACCTTGTCAGGAGAGCGGGCTGACCCCCAGATTGCGAGGGACCAGCTCAAAGGTAGACGACGCGTTGCGTGGGGAAGGGGCCGCACGCACGCGATGACCGGTGACCTGGCGGACTCTGGGCAAACCAGGGGCCGTCGCCAAGCTGCCACGCCGCCGAGGCCGAATCCATAGAGATCATGCTCGCGGCTGCGCAGCGATGCGGTTCTCCTGGGCCAGGGGACTGTCCCGCAACGGGTGGGTGAGCTGGTGATCGCGGATGCTCGGGCGGTTGCCCTGGCAGGAGAAGACCGAGCAAGGGTGGTGTGCTCGCGAGATGTTCTACGAAGGGCGGGAGCCGCCAGCGCTCGGTTACTACTATCCTGCTTAGGGTTGACGTGGCCGTGTGGCCGCGGGACGGCGCGTGAGGACGGGACGTAGCACATGGCCAAGCAGAAGGCGACCAAGACCAACCCTGCTCGGGCGTCGCGGGCCGGAGGACCGGTCCGTGGGAAGGGGCGCAGGCCACCGAGGAGATCCGTGTGGTCCCCGGCTGCCATTGCGGGCGTGGTGGCGGTGGTCTTGGCCGTGGCGCTCGTGGTGTTCTGGGTGACCCGTACCGGGTCGAACGTGGCGGAGGGTGGCGATCGGATCGATCATGTCCACGGGCTTGGGGTCAACCCGGCCGACAGCGAGCTGTACGCGGCCGCGCACAACGGGGTGGTCCGGGTCGGCGGCGGCGGCAAGGCGCAGCGGGTGAGCGACGGGGAGCAGGACACGATGGGGTTCACCATCGTGGGCGCTGACCACTTCCTCGGGTCGGGTCACTCCGCGCCCGGTACGGGCGGGCCGGCCAACCTCGGACTGATCGAGTCGACCGACGGCGGCAAGAGCTGGAAGACGGTCTCGCTGGAGAACCAGGCGGACTTCCACGCCCTGCGCTTCCGCCACGGCAAGGTGTACGGGTACAACGCCGGACAGCTGATGGTCAGCGACGACAAGCAGACCTGGGACACCCGGAGTCAGGTCGCGCTGCGGGACTTCGTGATCAGCCCGTCCGATCCGGACACACTGGTAGCCAGCGGCGAACAGGGGCTGATGCGTTCCACCGACGGCGGGCGCACCTGGAGCGAGGGCGGCGCCACGGTGATGTTGCTGGACTGGCTGGCCGACGACCAGCTGTGGGCAGTCGGAGTCAACGGCGAGGTGATGCGGTCGGCCGACGGCGGCGCGAACTGGTCCAACCTGGGTACGGTGACCGGTCAGGCCACCGTGTTCGCCGCACACGACCGGGCGTTGTACGTCGCCACCCAGGATGGCCGGATCCAGCGCAGTACGGACAGCGGAAAGACCTGGGACACGCTCTACTCCTGACGGCGTGCCGCCGGCGACCTCGTGAGGGTGATTACTGCGAGGACCGACGCGCTGGTCAACCAGGGGCTGGTCGCGCTCGGTGGACTGGCCATCGTGGACAACATCGTGACGCATCGGCTGCTGGGCGTCCGCCGGGCGCTGTCTAACCCGGACGCGTCCCTACCCGTCGAGGTCGGACTGGGCGGCGTGGGCATGGTGCTGCTGGGGTCCGGGGCAAGAGCGGCGCGCCCGGCGCCCAGGCGGGTCCTAGCCGAGGGTCGCGAGCACGCTGCCGGCTCCGATGCCGAGCAGCAGACCGGTCGCGGCGGCTGCCAGCGCAACGCCGCGCGACGCCGGCACGACAGCATCAGATCGTAGGTCAGCGAATCGGCAGAACCATCAGCACGCCCGCCGCCACCAGTGCGGCGGCTGCGGCGACCGCGGTGAGCGGCCCGCCGAGCGCGGACTTGCGACGCTCCGCGCGAAGGCGCAGCAGAAGCTGCCGGCACAGTGTGTACGCGGCCAGTGATGCGGCGAACACGGCGCCGGGCACGGCAGGTCGTATCTGCGTCAACAGGGCCCACGCGGTTATCGCGATGGCGGCGGATGCGGCGGACTCCCACAACTGAGTGGGAACCCGGCGGGCGCCGACTC
>JBOGDE010000050.1:0-22939 GCA_050701695.1 Micromonosporaceae bacterium | reverse complement strand
GTGCAGACCGTCGGCCGCCGCAAGGAAGCCGTGGTACGGGTCCGCCTGCTGCCCGGCAGCGGCAACTTCAAGCTCAACGGTCGCGACATCATCGACTACTTCCCGAGCAAGGTGCACCAGCAGATCATCAAGGAGCCGCTGGTCACCGTCGAGAAGCTCGAGACGTTCGACGTGGTGGCCAACCTGCGCGGTGGCGGTTTCACCGGCCAGGCCGGCGCGCTGCGGATGGCGATCGCCAGGGCGTTGATCGAGCTCGACCCCGACAGCCGTCCCGCGCTGAAGAAGGCCGGCTTCCTCACCCGTGACCCCCGGGAGACCGAGCGCAAGAAGTACGGCCTCAAGAAGGCCCGTAAGGCCCCCCAGTACTCGAAGAGGTAGCCGGACCCGCCCAGGTGCACGCTGCCGGCGTTCTCGCTCGCTTGTGTGCACAATTCGCACACGGCGCTCACTGCGGCCTTGGCAGCGCACACCTGGACGGGCCTTCGGGTTAGATCAACAGAGAGTGGCCGGACAGTCTTGGCTGTTCGGCCTTTCTCGTGACGGTGAGGTGGTTGGTGTGGGGCGGTTGTTCGGCACGGACGGGGTGCGGGGGAAGGCAAACGCTGATCTGACGCCGGAGCTGGCGCTGGCGGTGTCGGTGGCGGCGGCCCACGTACTCGCGGAGCGTGACGCGTCGCACCGGCCCGTTGCCGTCGTCGGGCGGGATCCCCGGGCCAGCGGCGAGATGCTGGAGGCCGCGGTGGTCGCGGGGCTGGCCAGCGCGGGCGCCGACGTGCTGCGGGTCGGGGTGCTGCCGACGCCGGGCGTGGCGTACCTGACCGCCGAGGCCGGTGCCGACGTGGGCGTGATGCTCTCCGCCAGCCACAACCCGATGCCGGACAACGGGATCAAGCTGTTCGCCGCCGGTGGCCACAAGCTGCCCGACGACGTCGAGGACGCGATCGAGGCGGCGGTCGGCGCGCAGTGGACCCGCCCGGTCGGTGAAGGCGTCGGCCGGGTACGTGACCTCGCCGACGGTCACGAGCGCTACCTCGCCCACCTGGTCGCGAGCGTGCCGCGCTCCCTCGACGGGCTGCGGGTCGTGGTCGACTGCGCGAACGGTGCGGCGTCGGCGGTGGCACCGGAGGCGTACCGGCGGGCGGGCGCCGAGGTGATCGAGATCCACGCCGAGCCGGACGGGCTGAACATCAACGACGGCTGCGGCTCCAGCCACACCGAGTCGCTGCGCAAGGCGGTGGTCAGCCACGGCGCCCACGCCGGGCTCGCCCACGACGGCGACGCCGACCGGTGCTTCGCGATCGCCGCCGACGGCACCGAGATCGACGGCGACCAGATCATGGCGGTGCTGGCGCTGGCGGCCAAGCGGGCCGGCACGCTCGCCGGCGACACCCTGGTCGCCACCGTGATGAGCAACCTCGGCCTGCACATCGCGATGCGCGAGCACGGCATCACCCTGGTCACCACCGCCGTCGGCGACCGGTACGTGCTCGACGAGCTGCGCGCCAAGAGCTACAGCCTGGGTGGCGAGCAGAGCGGCCACGTGGTGATGCCGGCGTACGCCACCACCGGCGACGGCATCCTGACCGGGCTGCACCTGCTCGCGGAGCTGGCCGACACCGGCCGCTCTCTGGCCGACCTCGCCTCGGTGGTACGCCGGCTGCCCCAGGTGCTGGTCAACGTGGCCGTTGCCGACAAGCGGGTCGCGGTGGAGTCCCCGTCGGTGGTGGCGGCGGTAGCCGCCGCCGAAGCCGACCTGGGCGACACCGGCCGGGTGCTGCTGCGCCCCTCCGGCACCGAACCCCTGGTACGCGTCATGGTCGAAGCCGCCACCGAAGCGCACGCCAACGCCGTAGCCGGCCGCATCGCCGAAGCCGTAACCACCGCCAGCCCCGCTTGACGCACCCTGCACCCCGCGCACCACGGGTGGGAGCGGGACCCGGTGGGTACGCGTACCCGCATGATCTGGGTGGGGACGTCGGGGTGGCAGTACCGGGACTGGCGGGGGGCCTTCTACCCCGAGGACGTACCGCAGAAGCGGTGGCTGGAGGCGTACGCGGAGCGGTTCGTCACCGTGGAGTCGAACAACGCGTTCTACCGGCTGCCGGAGCGCGACACCTTCGCCGAGTGGCGGGACCGTACCCCGGACGACTTCCGGTACGCGGTGAAGATGAGCCGCTTCCTCACCCACATCAAGCGACTCAAGGAGCCGGAGGAGCCGGTGGCGCGGTTCCTGGACCGTGCCGAGGGGCTGGGGGACAAGCTCGGGCCGGTGCTGTTGCAGCTCCCGCCGAATCTGAAGGCGGACGCCGAGCGGCTGGCCACAGCCTTGGCGGAGTTCCCAGATCGGATCAAGGTCGCCGTGGAACCCCGGCACGACTCCTGGTGGAACGACGAGATCCGGGAGCTGCTCACCAAGCACGGCGCCGCGCTGTGCTGGGCGGACCGCGGTAGCAGGCCGGTGACGCCGCTGTGGCGTACCGCCGACTTCGGGTACGTGCGGCTGCACCACGGCCGCCACCGCCCCGGGTACGGGCGCGGCGCACTGTCCAGTTGGGTGGAGCGGATCGCCGAGGCCTACGCCCGGAAGCACCCGGTGTACGTCTATTTCAACAACGATGCCGGCGCCGCCGCACCGGCTGATGCCGCCGCCTTCGCCCGCCTGGCGAAACGCCACGACCTGCGAGTTTCCCGCGCTGGGTGACGTTACCGGCGCGTAATCCATCGGGTGACGTGCAGGGTCGGGGGTCTTGTCCCGGCTTGCGGTGCCGGGCGACGATCACGGCGATGCGGCTGTCCCGGGGAGGCTTCACACAGTGGGCACCGCACACCACCCCTCACGTACGGAGGCCCCTGTGAAGAAACGCGCGCTTCTCGCCGCGGCGGTGCTGGTGACCTCGGTCGCCGGGATCGCCCAGGCGGCGGCATCCACCACCTCGCCGGCCCTGGCGAAGGTGTCCGACGTCCTTGCGAACACCCTGTCCACAGCGTCGGCGACCGCGAAGGTGCCGGTGCTGGTGCACGGCACCGACGTGGCGGCCGCCAAGGCGGCGGCGTCCAGCGCCGGACTCACCACGATCACCACCTGGCCGAAGATCGGCGTGGTGGTCGCGAAGGGTACGCCGGACCAGATCCGCGGCGCCCGCGCGGCACGCGGCGTGACGTACCTGGAAGGCAACCAGAAGCTCGAGTTCTACATGGAGACCTCGCACAAGGCGACCCGGGGCGCGGCGGCGCGCACCGGGCTGACCGACGGGTCCGGCAGGCCCGTCGACGGGCGCGGGGTCGGGGTCGCGGTGATCGACACCGGGATCGACGCCACTCACCCGGCGTTCTCCGGCGGCGCGGTCAAGAAGAACCTGAAGTACGTCTGCGCCGAACTGGTCCCCCCGGACGGCGGCAACAACGACGCCTGCTTCCTGGACGCCATGAACACCGATACCGACACGCTGTCGGTGGGTGGTCACGGCACCCACGTCGCGGGCATCGTCGGCGCCCGTGACGTCACGCTCTCCGACGGCGGCAAACTGCACGGTGCCGCCCCCGGTGCCGCGCTGTACGGCCTGTCGGTCGGCGCAGGGCTGTTCGTGATCGGCGCGGACGCGGCGCTGTACTGGGTGCTGGAGCACCACGCCGCGCCGTGTGGCGCGGGCGTACCGGCGAGCACCTGCCCGCCGATCAAGGTCAGCAACAACTCGTACGGTCCGTCCGGCGGCGGCTCGTTCGACCCGAACAGCGCGACCGTGAAGATCCAGCGGGAGCTGGCCAAGGCGGGCGTGATGACGGTCTGGGCCAACGGCAACGACGGCGGCAACGGCTCGGAGAGCCTGTCCAACCCGCCGGGCATGGACCCGACCCCGGGCGTGATCTCGGTGGCGTCGTACTACGACCAGGACAACGGCGCCCGCGACGGCGCCGTCTCCGACTACTCCTCGCGCGGCAAGAAGGGCGACAAGGCCACCTACCCGGACATCTCCGCGCCGGGTGAGAACATCACCTCGGCCTGCCGGCTGTACCTGGTGGTCTGCTCCACCGGCCTGGACCCGCGCAACGGTCCCGGCCTGCTCGACGTGGGCACCTTCAACACCATCTCTGGTACGTCGATGGCGGCGCCGCACATCGCCGGCATCGTCGCGCAGCTCTACCAGGTGGCGCCGGGCGCGTCACCGGCGACGATCGAGGACGCGATGAAGTCCACGGCGTACAAGTACACCAACGGTGCGGCGTACGAGCCGGTCGGCGCGTACACCAGCTCGTACGACAAGGGCACCGGCCTGGTCGACGTGTACGCGGCCTGCCGCAAGCTGGGCGCCACCGTGCGCTGACGGCTCCGACCCGCAACGGCCGGGCGCGTCCCCCACGGGACCGCCCGGCCGTTGTCGTGCCGCGACCCTGGCCGACGCCCTGCCGGTTCAAGATCGACGATTCGGGAACGAACCTGCCCCACGGCGTACAAGTACCTGTCCGCCGACGCGGTCCCCGGTACTGGACCGCCTCCCCGAGCCGCACCGCTCCCGCGCCCGGTTACCGATCGCCGCTTCCACCGTCGAGGCATTGGACGGTCCCTATGAAGCCATCTCGCCGCCTCTCATAGGCAGCGTCCAATGCTCGCCTCTGAGGTACGCGGCCTGCCGCCACTGGGCACGACCGTGCGGTAACACGTCCTCCCCCGGAACGGCCGGGCTGACCTTGGACGGGCCTGCCCGGCCGTTCCGGGTCACCCGATCGGGCTAATCGCGCTTCGTGGTGCGTCGATGCACGCAGAGTCGTAGCTCCCGCCATCTGGGAGGGCGGGCCGGCGCTGCGCCGCCTGATGTCGGGTATACCCGCGGCTGTCAACACCCCGGGGGTCCTCAGTGACTACGCGAGGTAGTCGGCGCTGCGGCAGTCCGATTCGGTACGGGGTCGCCGACGACAAATACGCACAGTAGCGTCCGCACGCAATCACAACGTGCACATCCGACAGTTCGCGCAGGTCAACGGCGTACGCGGATCGTGGCGCTGCACCCCCCATCGGCCTCCATCCCCGGAGGCCCACTACCCAAGGTGACGAGTCTCCTTGCCCCCAGGAGGACGTTCGGTGGATCAGCACACCCCTCGCCGGTTCTGGACCGGCTTCGTGTCACTGCCCGTGATCGGCATCGTCGCGCTCGCGGCGGGGCTCGCGGTCGGGTCGCACGACACACCGGCCACTGTGGACGCTGCCGCCCAGCGGTGGGACGCGGTCGCGGACACGTACGTGATCGCCGAGCGTCCCGCCGCCGCCCCCGGTACCCAGACCAAGCTCACCGCCACCCGGTGGCCCGAGTGGCACACCAAGACCTACGTCAGGTTCGATGTGGACGGACTGCGTACCGACGTGCCGCTCGCGTCTGTCACGGTGGCGTTCACCGTGCAGCGGATCCAGGGGCATGCGCAGCGGGTCGAGCTGCGGGAGGTGCCGTCGGCCACCTGGTCGGAGTCACAGACCAGCTACCAGGATCGCCCCGCGACGGGGGACATGGTGGCCGTGGCCGCCGCCTCCGCCGGTACGACGACGCTGCGTTTCGACGTCACCCGGCACGTACGAGCCGCCGGCAGCTACTCGTTCGCGCTGGTCAACCGCACCGCCGACACGGCGCTGGTGGTCAACTCCCGGGAGTACGGCTCCGGCGCGCCCCGGCTGCTGGTCGGCTACGGCGCACCCACGAGCCCGAGCCCCAGCCCCAGCCGGACCACCGACCCCAGTCCGACCGGGTCGCCGGCGCCCACCGGCTCGCAGAGCCCGAGTCCGAGCCCGACGGGCACCCCGCCGGCTCCGTTCCACTGTGGAGCGGCGTTCAAACCGGAGGCCGAGGGGGAGACCTACCAGGAGGCGCTGGGCCGGGAGGACCGGCTGCTGGGCGGGCTGGACATCGCGCGGGTCTACTACACCGGCGCGCCCGCGCCGTGGCCCGGCAAGCTCGACACCTCCGGTCGCCCGGCGATCGTCTCGTTCAAGCTGCCACCGCGCGACATCCTCGCCGGGTCGTACGACGCCCGGCTGCGGGAGTGGTTCGCGGCCGCGCCGACGACCCGGGACACGTACTGGGTGTATTTCCACGAGCCGGAGGACAACATCGCGCGTGGCGAGTTCAGCGCGGCGGACTACCGCGCGGCGTGGCGTCACCTCGCGGTGCTCGCCGGCGCGGCCGGCAACCCGCGGCTGCACGCCACGCTGGTGCTGATGGGCTACAGCGTGGAGCCGCCGTCCGGGCGCGACTGGCGGGACTACTACGCCGGCCGGGACGTCGTCGACGTACTCGCCTGGGACATCTACAACTACGTCAACGAGGGCGCGGGCGGCTACCGCGACCCGGCGACGCTGTTCGGCAGGGCGGCCGAGGTGACCGCGGCGGAAGGGCTGCCGTTCGCGGTGGCCGAGGTCGGCAGCGCGATCGCCGAGGGCGACGACGGCACCGGCCGGGCGGCGTGGCTGCGGTCCACCCTGCGCTACCTGCGCGATCGGCAGGCGGTGTTTGTCTCGTACTTCGACATGTACGTCGACCACAACCACGGCCCGCAGCACTACGAGCTGCGTGACCTGGCCGCCCAGACGGCGTACCGGGAGATCTGCGGCTGAGGCGCCAAGAAAACGCCAACCGTTCCGGGGAGATCGTTGTCAGTCGGGGTGGATGGTGTCGAGGGCAGCCGAGAGTTGGCGGAGGGCGGCGAGTGCCGCGGCGAAGCCGTCCGGGGTCAGCTCGTCGGCCAGCCGCCGCGCCAGCTCCGCGTGGCCGGGGACGATCCGCCGCACCGCGTCCCGTCCCGCCTCCGTGGGCGCCAGCAGCTTGGCGCGGCGGTGCGCCGGATTCGGGTGGTACGCCGCCAGCCCCTTCTCCACCAGCAGGTCCGCGATCCGCTGCACGCTCTGTCGGGTGATGCCCATGGCGCGGGCGATCCCGGACACCGGCAGCGGCTCCCGCAGCACCGCCCCGAGCACCTGCCACCAGGCGGCGGTGAGCCCCGCCGGCCGGGCCAGCTCCTCGGCGACACCGAGGAGCTGGCCGTTGAGCCGGAACACCGTCAGCGCCGTACCGCTGAGCAGCTCGGGAAGGTCCTGCGAGGTGGTCACTCTGGACCGGCGAGCGCCATCACGCCGCTCATGTCGTGGTGCCGGAACATCAGGAACCAGGCGTCGAGCACCGCGGGCTCGTACGCGTCGAGCAGCGCGAAGATCTCCCGCGTGAACTCCACCGGCGCGATCCCGCCGGCGGTGATCACGCCGCGGTCGGTGACCGCCGGCTCGTCCTGGTAACGGTTTCCGCCCTGGTAGCCGGTGGCGGCCAGCTCGTCGGGTGAGTTACCGGTGTGGGCGCGGTCGTCGAGCAGCCCCGCCGCGGCCAGTCCGATGGCGGCGCCGCAGATCGCCGCGACCGGGACCCCCGCGTCGGCGAACTCCCGCGCCTTCTTGGCGTACGCCAGGTTGCGGTCGCCGTCCATCCAGCTGGAGCCGCCGGGCAGGATCAGCATCGCGCTCCGCTCCGGGTCGAGCTGGTCGAGCGTGATGTCGGGCAGGATCCGCATCCCGCCGGTGCTGGTCACCGGGTCGGCGGTCTCGCCGACGGTGGTGACCCGGAACCGGCCGGGTGCCTTCTGGAACTGGGGCATGTTGAGGTGCGCGGTGGCGAAGCCGAACTCCCAGTCGGCGAGCATGTCGTACACAGCGAGATGGATCGTCTCTGTCGTCATGACAGCATCCTGTCATATGTGACAGGATGCTGTCAACCGCGATCAGGGGGCGGTGAGGCGGAGAGCGGCGGGGGCGTGCTCGGGGACGGCGGGCTGTTTCGGGGTCACCGGCTCGATCCGGCGGTACGGCTCACCGAGCGAAGGCCGCGGGTCGTCCTCGCCCTGGTTGGGCCAGAACGACATCGCCCGCTCCGCCTGGGTGGTGATGGTCAGCGACGGATTCACGCCCAGGTTGGCCGAGATCGCGGCGCCGTCCACCACGTGCAGCCCGGGGTGGCCGTACACCCGGTGGTAGGGGTCGATCACCCCGGTGTCGGGGGAGTCGCCGATCACCGCGCCGCCCAGGATGTGCGCGGTGATCGGGATGTTCGCCAGCTCGGTCCAGGTGCCGCCGGGGAAGCCGTCGATCTTGTCGGCGATCCGGCGTACCGCCTCGTTGCCGGTGGGGATCCAGGTCGGGTTCGGCTCGCCGTGGCCCTGCCGGGTGGTCAGTTTGCGGCGGCCGTACCAGGTCCTTTTCTGGTACGTGGTGAGCGAGTTGTCCAGCGACTGCATCACCAGCGCGATGATCGTCTTCTCCGACCACTTGCGTACCGAGAGCATCCGCAGCGCCTTCGCCGGCTGCCGCCCGAACTCCTTCAGCCAGCTCCGCGCGCGGGCCCGGCGGGTGTTGCCCTCGGTGAGCAGGGTCTGCAGCAGCCCCATCGCGTTGGAGCCCTTGCCGTAGCGCACCGGCTCGATGTGGGTGTGCGCGTCGGGGTGGAACGAGCTGGTGATCGCGATCCCCTTCGAGTAGTCGGTGGTGGAGGTCATCGACTTGGCGCCCAGGATCGCCTCGGAGTTGGTACGGGTCAGCGCCCCCAGCCGCTGCGACAGCCGGGGCAGTACGCCGTCGGCGCGCATCCGGTGCAGCAGCCGCTGGGTGCCGAGCGATCCGGCGGCGAACACCACCTGGTCGGCGTGGAAGGTACGCCGCTGCCGGCGCAGCCAGGCTCTGGTGCGTACACAGGAAATCTCATAACCGCCACCGGGCAGGGGGGCGACCTTCTCCACCGTGGTGAGCGGGTGCACCTGGGCGCCGCCCTGCTCGGCGAGATAGAGGTAGTTCTTCACCAGGCTGTTCTTGGCGTTGTGGCGGCAGCCGGTCATGCACTCGCCGCACTGGATGCAGCTCTGCCGGACCGGTCCGGCACCCCCGAAGTACGGGTCCACGCCGGACTCCCCGAAGTAGACCCCGACCGGGGTGTGGTGCCAGCTCTCGCCCACCCCCATCTCCTCGGCCACCTCGCGGACCACGACGTCGGCGGCGGTCTGTCCGTGGTACGTCACCACGCCCAGCATCCGTTTCGCCTGGTCGTAGTACGGGGCCAGCTCGGAGCGCCAGTCGGTGATCTCGCGCCACTGGGGGTCGGTGTAGAAGGGGGCGAGCGGCTCGTAGAGGGTGTTGGCGTACACCAGGCTGCCGCCGCCGACGCCGGCCCCGGAGAGCACCAGCACGTCACGCAGCAGGGTCAGCTTCTGGATGCCGTAACAGCCCAGCTTCGGTGCCCACAGGAACCGGCGCAGCCGCCACGAGGTCTCCGGCAGCTCGTCGTCGGCGAACCGCCGGCCCGCCTCCAGTACACCGACCCGGTAACCCTTCTCGGTGAGTCGCAGTGCCGAGACGCTGCCGCCGAATCCCGACCCGATCACGATCACGTCGTACCGGTCGGGTGTGGTGTCGCTGGCCACCTCTGCCTCCTAAGTTACCCAGGGTAATACGACGCTACGGCGGTGGCCTGGTCGCGTCAACGGTCGGGTTGCCGACGTACCCCGGCGCGGTGCGGGTCCTGGTGACAATCATGACCCTGTGGAGACGTTCGCCGACGTGCTTCGCGCCGCGCGGTCCCGGAGATTCGTCGGCCGGGAGGCGGAGCTGGCGCTGCTCGCCGAGGTGGTACGGCGGCACACCCCGGTGCGGGTGCTCGCCGTGCACGCCCCGGCCGGCGTCGGCAAGAGCACCCTGCTGCGCGCCTTCCGGGCCGAGGCTGCCCGGCTCGGGGCCAACCCGGTCGCGGTCGACCTGCGTACCACCGAGGCCCGGCCGCAGGCGTTCCTCACCGAGCTGACCGAGCGAGGATTCCCGGCGCATCCGGCGGGTGACCTGGTGGTCACCGTCGACACGTACGAGCGCGCCGGGGCCCTGGACGCCTGGATCCGGGAGAGCTGGCTGCCGTCGCTGCCGCACGACACCGTCGTGGTGCTCGCCGGGCGGGAGCGGCTGGACCCGCTGTGGCGTACCGACCCTGGCTGGCAGGAGCTGGTACGCGAGCTGAACCTGCGCAACTTCACCCGCGACGAGACGCTGGGCTACCTGCGGCTCGCCGGCGTCGACCCCCGGCACCACGCTCGCGCCGCCGCGCTGACCCACGGCCACGCGCTCGCGGTCTCGCTGCTCGCCGACCTGCTGCGGCAGCGCCCCGAGCTGCGGCTGGACAGCCTCGCCGACGCGCCCGACGTACTGCGGGCGCTGGTACGGCGGTACGTCGACACCCTGCCCGATCCCTCGTACGAGCGGGCGCTGCGGGTCTGCGCCCACGCCTGGACCACCACCGAGGACCTGCTGCGGGACGTGCTGCGGGAGGGCCCCGACGTGGGTCCCCAGATAGCGTGGCTGCGCGAGCTGTCGTTCGTCGAGGAAGGGCCGTACGGGCTGCATCCGCACGACCTGGCCCGCGAGGTGCTCGACACCGACCTGCGGTGGCGCGACCCCGCCGGCTACACCGAGCTGCACCGCCGGCTGCAGGACGCCACCGTACGCCGAGCCCGCGCATTGACCGGTGCCGAGCAGCAGCGGGCGATCATGCACCTGGTCTTCGTGCACCGGGGCAGCCCGCTCACCGCGGCGTACTGGGACTTCGCCCAGCTCGGCCAGGCGTACGCCGACCAGCTCCGCCCCGGCGACGCGGCGCACCTGGTGGCGATGATCGAACGAAACCAGGGAGCCGAACAGGCGGCGCTGGTGCGGTACTGGCTGGGCCGGCAGCCGGCGGCGTTCCGGGTGTTCCGTACCGCCGAGCCGGAGCCCGCCGGCTTCGGCATGATGCTGCGGCTGGACCTTACCGACGAGTCCGACCGGGCGCGGGACCCCGCCGTGGCCGGTGTCTGGGAGCTGATCGCCTCCCGCCGGCCGCTGCGCCCCGGCGACCACGCGAGCCTGATGCGGTTCTTCACCGACGCCGAACGCGACCAGGCCCCGTCGCGCAGTCTGAACCTCGGCGCCGTACTGAGCATCCAGATGCTGATCACCGACCCCGCCGTGGCGTGGGACTTCATCAGCTTCGCCGAGGACGGCGCGAAGGACGGGTTGATGGAGTTCATCGACTACGCGCGGTTCGACGAGGCCGGCTACCGGGTCGGTGACCGGTGCTACGCGGTGTACGGGCGGGACTTCCGCGGCAGCGACGCCGTCGACTGGCTGCACCTGCTCGCCGGGCGCGAGCTGGGCGAGCCGATCGCGCCGTCGGCGCCCGCGTCCGGGCCCGAGCTGGCGCTGTCGTACCCGGAGTTCGCCGACGCGGTGAAGCAGGCGCTGAAGGACCTGGGCCGGCCGGAACGGCTCGCCGCCAACCCGCTCACCCGCGGTCTGCTGGTACGCGACGCCGGCACCCGTACCCCCGCCGAGCGGCTCGCCGAGCTGATCCGGGAGGCGGCCGGCGAGCTGGCCGGGCATCCCCGGGACGGGAAGCTGCACCGGGCGCTGGACCGTACCTACCTGCGCCCCGCACCCACCCAGGAGATCGCCGCCGAACTGCTCGGGCTGCCCTTCAGCACGTACCGCCGGCACCTGACACAGGGCATCGAGCGGGTGATCGACAAGCTCTGGCGCCGCGAACTGGGGTGAATCCGGGCCTCCTCGGCGGCTTGTCTGTGGCTCGGCTTGTCTGTGGCACGGCTTGTCTGTGGCTTGGCAGTGGGGGGTGCCGGGTGAGCAGAAAGTGAGCAGGAAACGGTCTGGAGGGCGGGCAACGAACGGCGCGACCCTGGGCGCGACTTCGAACCAGGAGGTGCGCCATGAACGCCAACCACACCACCGCAGCCCGGGACCGCGCTGTCGTGATCGGCGCCAGCATGGCCGGGCTGCTCGCCGCCCGGGTGCTCGCCGACCACTTCGCCGAGGTGGTGCTCGTCGACCGCGACCGGATGCCCACCGCGATGGAGGTACGCCGCGGCGTACCGCAGGGCCGCCACGTCCATGTGCTGTTGGGCCGGGGCGAGGAGATCCTGCGCGAGCTGTTCGGCGGGATCCATGAGGATTTTCTGGCCGCGGGCGCCACCACGGCGCTCAGCAACCGGCAGATCCGGTTCGTCTCCGAGCACGGGGTGCTGCCCCGCCTCGACGTCGGCGAGCCGCTACTGTGCGCCTCCCGCCCGCTCATCGAGCACGTGGTACGCCAGCGCGTGCTCGCCCTGCCTCCGGGGCGGGTACGCGAGGCCACCGACGTCACCGGCGTACTGACCGACGACACCGGCCGGGTCACCGGGCTGCGGATCTTCCCGCACGACGCCGGTGCCGAGTCGTGGCTGCCGGCCGATCTGGTGGTCGACGCCAGTGGCCGCTCCGGCCGTACCACCGGGTGGCTGGAGGCACTCGGCCACGGGCGGGGGGCACTCGGCCACGGGCGGGGGGCGCTCGGCCACGGGCGGGGGGCGCTCGGCCACGGGCGGGGGGCGCTCGGCTACGGGCGGCCGGCCGAGGACGTGATCCACACCCGGCTGGCGTACGTCACTCGGCGGTACCGGCTCGGCGGTGACGTCGACGGGGACCGGATGATCCTGGTGGCGCCGCGACCGGAGCTTCCGTTCGGGCTGGCGGCGGCGGTGGTGGTGGAGGGCGGAGAGTGGCTGGTCACCCTGTTCGGGTACGGCCGGTGGCGTCCCTCGGCGGATCCCGGCGAGTTCCTCACGCAGGCCGAACGGGTCGCCCCGCCGGAGCTGATGGCGGCGCTGCGGGCCGCGCCGCCGGCGAGCGAGGTGCGTACCCACCAGATGCCGACAAGCCTGCGCCGCCGGTACGAGAAGCTGCGCCGGTTCCCGGCCGGGCTGCTGGTCTTCGGCGACGCGATCTGCTCGTTCAACCCGATCTACGGGCAGGGCATGACGGTGGCCGCGCAGGAGTCGCTGGTGCTCGCCGACTGGCTGCGGGACGGTCGCGACGATCCGCGGCGGTTCTTCCGCGAGGTGGCGAAGGTGATCCAGCCGGCCTGGGACATGGTCTGCGGCGGCGACCTGTCGCTGCCCGAGGTGCCGGGGCCGCGCCCGCCCCCGGTCCGGGTGATCGGGCGGTACATGCGACGGCTGCAGGCGGCCGCGGTCGCCGACGAGCGGGTGGCGGTGCCGTACATGAAGGTGCTGGCGATGCTGGAACGGCCGTCGGCGCTGTTCCGCCCGGCGATGGTGGCACGGTGCTCCGGCACCGGCGCTCCCGCCAGGCGACCGCGTGGGGTCAGCCCGTACCGGTGGCCGAGTCCTCCGGCTGAGCCGGCGTGGCGGGGGGCCGGGAATGGACGAAGGGCCGGCTGCTCGGGTAGCCGGCCCTTCGTCTCGTGCGGTGCATGGCCAGTGGGTGGCGCTGCGATGGTGCTGAGAGGTCCTCCCCAGGTCCACCTCATCCCCGGACCTCCGCCGAAAGTACGAGGCGGGCTTGTCCGGTTGAGGGAAAGCTTCCCCGGTTGTTTGCCCGAGGTAAAGCGTTCAAGCCGAACCTTGAGCCCCGCTTAAGGCAACGTAGGGGAAATCCCCCGATGTAGGTAACACCCCCGTCATCCCACCCCGTCCCCGCCCGCCGCCCGGCCGGGTTGGGTGGTCGGGTTAGGGGTGGTGGGGGTGGTAGGTGAGGGTTTCGCCCTCGACGCCGCGTAGCCACATGTCCTGGGCAGCGGCGGCCATTTCGGCGAGGCCGGTTTCGATGGTGGCGAACACGTTGCCGGGGATCCAGCCCTGGTCGCCGTTGATCAGCAGGTTGTTGCGCCCGTAGAAGACCGCCAGGTCGATCGTCGGCTGGGCGCTGTGTGCCTGAGACTCCACGTCGTAGCCGTACGCGGTGTTGCCGATCTGCCACGGCTGGAACTCGAAGTAGCACACGTCGCCGGGGATCGGCGTGATGGTCGGGTTCTCCGGGCCGGGCTCGACCTCGGCGAACGGCGGCACCAGGGCGTAGATCTCGTTGCGGGCGTACTTGGCGTGGTACGCCGGCCCGCTGACCGGCAGCGCGTCCCAGACCGCGGCGGCGGTACGCGGCGCCTCGGCGTCGAGTAGCCGGGCGATACAGGAGACACCACGCTTGTCCAGGCTGATCCTGATGAAGCGGCTCACGCCTCGCCTCCCGTCACGGCGTCGTTGACCGCGTCGGACCAGATGTCGAGCGCCTCGTCGACCTGGTCGGCGGTGACGATCAGTGGTGGGATCATGCGTACCACGTTGCCGTACGCGCCGCAGGTCAACAGCAGCAGGCCGCGCTCGGTGGCCGCGGCGTGGGCGCGCTGCGCGGTCGCGGTGTCGGGGCTGCCGTCGGGGGCGGTGAACTCGGAGCCCACCAGCAGACCGAGGCCGCGTACGTCGCCGATCACCTCGTGCTTGTCCGCGATCTGGCGGGTGCCGTCGATCAGCCGGGTGCCTTGCGCCGCGGCGTTCTCGACCAGGTGCTCCTGCTGGATCACGTCGAGGGTGGCGAGCGCGGCGGCGCAGGCCACCGCGTTGCCGCCGTACGTGCCGCCCTGCGAGCCGGGCCACGCCTTCTCCATCAGCGACGTCGGGGCGGCGATCGCCGAGAGCGGGAAGCCGCTGGCCAGCCCTTTCGCGGTGATCACGATGTCCGGGCGTACCCCGAAATGGTCGTGGCCCCAGAACCGACCGGTACGCCCGAAGCCGGTCTGCACCTCGTCAAGGATCAGCAGGATGCCGTGCCGGTCGGCGCGCTCCCGCAGACCGGCCATGAACTCCGGGTTGGCGGGGACGTACCCGCCCTCGCCGAGCACCGGCTCCACGATGAACGCGGCGGTGTCGTTCGGCGCCGACTGGGTCACCAGCAGGTAGTCCAGCTCACGCAGCGCGAAGTCCGTGGCGGCCGCGGTGTCCCAGCCGTAGTGGTACGCGTACGGGAAGGGGGCGTGGTAGACCCCGCCCATCAGCGGGGCGAACCCGGCGCGCACCTTGGTGCCGGAGGTGGTCAGGGTCGCCGCGCCGAACGTACGCCCGTGGAAGCCGCCCTGGAACGCGATCAGGTTCGGCCGTCCGGTGGCCTGGCGGGCCAGCCGGATCGACGCCTCTACCGCCTCGCTGCCGGAGTTGACGAAGAACAGAGAGTCGAGGTCAGCCGGCAACACTTCGCCGAGCCGTTCGATCAGGGTGAGCAGCGGGCGGTGCATCACGGTGGTGTACTGGCCGTGGATCAGGGTCGCCACCTGCTGCTGCGCGGCGGCGACCACCCGAGGATGGCAGTGGCCGGTGCTGGTGACGCCGATGCCGGCGGTGAAGTCGAGGTAGCGGCGGCCGGATTCGTCGTACAGGTGGACGCCTTCGCCGCGGGCGGCGAGCACCCCGGTTGCCTGCTTGAGATGTGGGGAAAGGGCAGTCACAGGGGCTCCCGGAAGGTCGGCGGTACACCTACGATCGGTTCGTAGGATTGTCGACAATATGCATAACACGGTAGCGGGAAGAGACACAAGGAGAGCGTGATGGCTGGTGCGGCACGTGAGAAGGCGATCGTGGACGCGGTCGACAAGGAGCTGTTCATCGGCGGGAAGTGGCGGCCCGCGGCGTCCGGAAAGACCCTCGACGTGTACGACCCCGCCACCGGCGAGGTGCTCTGCGCGGTCGCGGACGCCTCGCCCGCCGACGGGATCGACGCGCTGTCGGCCGCCGTCGCCGCGCAGTCGGACTGGGCGGCGTACCCGCCCCGGGAGCGGGGAGAGATCCTGCGCCGGGCGTACCAGTTGCTGACCGACCGGGCCGACGACCTGGCGCTGCTGATGACCCTGGAGATGGGCAAGCCGGTCGCCGAGGCACGCGGCGAGGTCCTGTACGCCGCCGAGTTCTTCCGGTGGTTCGCCGAGGAGGCGGTACGCATCGACGGCGGGTACGCCACGGCGCCGTCCGGTGCCGGTCGCTTCCTGGTGATGAAGCAGCCGGTCGGACCGTCGATCCTGATCACCCCGTGGAACTTCCCGATGGCGATGGGCGGCCGCAAGCTCGGCCCGGCGATCGCCGCCGGGTGCACCTCGGTGATCAAGCCCGCCTCACAGACCCCGCTGTCGATGCTGGCGCTCGCCGGGATCCTGGCCGAGGCCGGGCTGCCCGAGGGCGTGGTCAACGTGGTCACCACCAGCGACGCGGGCGGGGTGATGGAGCCGATGATCCGCGACGGAAGGGCTCGCAAACTGTCGTTCACCGGCTCCACCGCCATCGGCCGCAAACTGCTGGAACAGGCCTCGGAGAAGGTGCTGCGTACGTCGATGGAGCTGGGCGGCAACGCGCCCTTCGTGGTCTTCGACGACGCCGACCTCGACGCCGCCGTCGACGGCGCGATGCTGGCGAAGATGCGCAACATCGGCGAGGCCTGCACCGCCGCCAACCGGTTCCTGGTGCAGCGTGGCGTGGCCTCCGAGTTCGCCGAGCGGCTCGCGGCCAGGATGGCCGAACAGAAGATCGGCCGGGGCACCGAGGAGGGCGTCATCGTCGGGCCGCTGATCGACGAGAGCGCGATCGACAAGGTGATCACGCTGGTGGACGACGCCGTGGGGCGCGGCGCGACCGTACTCACCGGCGGCACCCGGCTCGACGGGCCGGGGCACTTCTACCCGCCGACGGTGCTGACCGCCGTACCGCAGGAGGCGCGGATGACGCACGAAGAGATCTTCGGGCCGGTCGCCCCGATCACCGTTTTCGACACCGAGGACGAGGCGGTCGCCGCCGCCAACGACACCGAGTACGGCCTGGTCAGCTACCTCTACACCGGTGATCTGAAGCGCGCGCTGCGGGTCTGCGAAGCCCTCGAAACCGGCATGATCGGCCTCAACCAGGGCATCGTCTCCAACCCGGCGGCCCCCTTCGGCGGCGTCAAGCAGTCCGGCATCGGCCGCGAAGGCGGCCAGGTCGGCATCGAGGAATTCCTCGAACTCAAGTACGTGGCCGTCTCGCTCTAGCTGGCCTCGGCCGGGCCCCCACGGCAGCCCGGCCGGGGTTACGGGGTGAGGCGGGTGATGGCGTCCTGCATGTGGGCGTCGAGCAGCGTCAGCGCCTTCTCGGCGTCGGCGGCGCGGATGGCGTCGAGGATGCGGGCGTGCTCGGCGACCCGGTCGTCGACGCCGCGGTGGGTGCGCTGGAGCTCCGCGAGGCAGAGCCGGGTCTCGATCAGCAAGGTCTCGGCCATGCGTACCAGGCGGGTGCTGCCGGACGCGGCGACCAGCACCTCGTGGAACCGCAGGTCGGCGTCGGAGACCCCGTCCGGGTCGGGCGCCGCGGCCATCTCGGCCTGCACCTCCGAGAGTGCCGCCACGGCGGCGTCACGGCGCTCGGGAGACTCCAGGATGCGTTCCAGCGCGGCCCGCTCGACGGCGGTACGGGCCAGGTAGACGTCGTCGACGTCCTCGGCGGTCAGCTCGATCACGAACAGGCCGCGGTGCAGCTCGCTGCGCAGCAGCCCCTCCTGGACCAGCCGCTGCATCGCCTCCCGCAGTGGGCCGCGGCTGACCGCGAACCGGGCCGCCAGCTCCGCCTCGGTGAGCTGGGTGCCGGGGGCCAGCGCGCCGGTCATGATGGCGTGCCGCAGCTGCCGGGCGATGATCCCGGCGGTCGACTCGCGCTCGACCGGCGCGATCTCGTCAATGGTCATGGTGAAACCCCCACGGGGGTACGGAACAGGGCCCCCGCATCTTGCCAAGTCCCCGCCATCCCGGCCAGCGACAGACCCTCCCGTACGGTCACCTGGTTGGCGGTGAGCACCGGCTTGCCGAGCCGCGTCTCCAGCACCGGGACCAGCGCGAAGGTGCGCATCGCGGTGTCGGGCACCAGGATCGCCTCGGCGTCGGGGTGGTCGTGGGCGGCCATCAGCTCGGCGACCTCGTCGGCCGGCAGCGCGCCCACCTGAGCCGCGGTGTCGATGCCGTAGCTCGCCATCCCGACCACCTCGATGCCGCCCTCGGCGAGGAACTCCACGAACAGCCGCGCCACGTCGGCGGGGTAGCTGGCGGCGACCGAGACCCGGCGTACCCCCAGGGCTCGGGCGGCGTTGACGAACGCGAACGAGGTGCTGGAGGCCGGCACTCCGGCGGCCTCCGCCAGATGTGCGGCCTGCACCACGGCGCCGTGCCAGCCGTACACAAATGAGCCTGAGGTACATGCCCAGACGACCGCGGCGGGCGCGTGCCGCCGCAACCGGGCAGCCCCCTCGGCCAGGCGGTCCGCCGAGCCCAGGTCGAGCAGCTCGTCGACGGCGTGCAGGTCGGTGCCGTACGTGTGCTCGACCACCAGCTCGACGCCCAGCGCGGCGGCGGCGAGCGGATAGTCGTCCTCGGCGGCGTGGCCGGGGTAGAGGAAACCTACGGTGGTCATCTGCTCCTCACAGGTCGGTGAGCCAGCCGCCGGGGCCCACCACGGGTAGGTCCATCCGGCGCAGGCAGGCCCACATGGTGAGCTGGTTGGCGGTGAATATCGGCTTGCCGAGCTTCTCCTCCATCGGCGCGATCAGGTCGTACGTCGGCAGGTTGGTGCAGCTGACGAAGATCGCCTCGGCGTCGGGCCGGTCGACCCGGTGGATGTGTTCGGCGATGGTCCGGTACGCCACCCGCCAGATCCCGCCGCCGAGCCCGAGGTGGTCGCTGGCGACGGTGGCGATCCCCAGCTCGGCAAGATACTCCCGCAGCCGCGCGGTGAGGTCGGCGTAGTACGGCGTCAGCACAGAGATCCTGCCGATCCCGAGCAGCTGCAGCACCTCGGCCAGCGCACCGCTGGTGGTCACGGCATCGGGTGCCCCGGCGTCGGTGATCACCTTGCGCAGTCCGTGTTCGGCCGCCACACCGTTGACGAAGCTGCCTGACGTACACAGGTACGCCACCACCTCCGGCTCGATGTGCAGCACATCGCGGGTGGCCGCGGCAACGTGCTTGCTCTGGCTCACCAGCTCGGCCATTTCGAGGCTCACCGGTACCGGCTCGTACGGGGTGCGCGCCAGGTGCAGCGACACCTCGGCCGGGACCCAGCGCCACAGCTCGCGCTCCAGCGCCATGTCGAAGGGCGCGATCACGCCGATGCCACGCTGCGCCAGTGGACCCTCGAACGACGTGAAGTCCAATATCACCTCCCGGGGAGCATGTGTGTTGTGTGACGAGCCCCGGGACAGATCCTCGGATTGTTGACAACCATACGAGCCACTCTACGATCGGTCTATAGCCGAAATCGGCTTGTTCCGTGTCCGACCCGATCTGGAAACGAGGACCGCATGGAGGTACCAGTGCTTGCGGTCCTCGGCGCCCAGCCGCCGCCGGACTTCGCGAAGATCGAAGACCAGGCGGAGGTACGCCACTGCGACGACGCCGGGCTCGCCGACGCGCTGTCGGGGGCCGACGCGCTGTTCGTGTGGGATTTCACCTCCCGAGCGGTGCCGGGCGCCTGGCCGGCGGCCGACGTGAGCCGGCTGCGCTGGGTGCACATCGCCAGCGCCGGTGTCGACACCCTGATGTTCGACGCGCTGCGCTCCTCCGACGTGGTGGTGACGAACTCGCGCGGCGTCTTCGACGGCGCCATCGCCGAGTACGTCCTGGGCCTGGTGCTCTCGTTCGCCAAGGACATCCCCGGGACCCTGCGGTTGCAGTCCGACGGGCGTTGGCGGCACCGCGAGACCGAGCGGATCGCCGGCCGGGAGGCCCTGGTGGTCGGCACCGGACCGATCGGGCGCGCGGTGGCCCGGCTGCTGCGCGCGGTGGGGATGCGGGTGGCCGCGGTGGGGCGTACCGCCCGGGCCGACGACGACTTCGGCCAGGTGTACGCCGCCGGCGATCTGCACACCGCGCTGGCCGGAGCCGACTACGTGATCTGCGTGGCGCCGCTCACCGACCAGACCACCGGGATGTTCGACGCCGGCGCGTTCGCGGCGATGCGGCCCGGTGCCCGGTTCGTCAACGTCGGCCGGGGAGCGCACGTGGTCACCGACGACCTGGTGGCGGCGCTGCGCACCGGCCGGCTCGGCGGCGCCGCACTGGACGTTTTCGACACCGAGCCGCTGCCGCCGGGTTCTCCACTATGGTCGATGTCGAACGTCGTGATCTCGCCGCACATGTCCGGAGACTTCATCGGCTGGAAGCCCGCTCTGGTGGAGGTGTTCACCGACAACTTCGCACGCTGGGTTTCCGGCCGCCCGTTGCGCAACGTGGTCGACAAACGTCTCGGGTACGTGACCGCGGGACGTACCAGCGGCGCGGCGAACGGCGGCGCGGCGACCAGCGGCGCGGCGAACGGCGGAGGCGCGGGCGGCGCTTCGGGTGAGAGCTCCTCGGGCGGCGGCGCTCGCGGCGAAAGGGAGGCGGCCGATGGCTGAAGGGGAGGCGATGGGGGTCGGAGTGAACGACACGATGACCGCGACGGAGCTGGTGGCGGCGTACTCGGCGGGGGAGCTCTCGCCGGTGCAGGCCACCACGGAGGCGCTACGCCGCATCGAACAGTACGACGCAGCCTGCAACGCGTTCTGCCTGGTCGACGCCGACTCGGCGCTGGCGCAGGCGAAGGAGTCCGAGGAGCGCTGGCGGGCCGGCAACCCGGTCGGGCTGCTGGACGGCGTACCCACCTCGATCAAGGACATGTTCCTCACCGCCGGCTGGCCCACGCTGCGGGGCTCGCGGGCGGTCGACCGCGCCGGGCCCTGGGACACCGACGCACCGGTGACCGCGCGGCTGCGCGAGCACGGCGCCGTCCTGCTGGGCAAGACCACCACCCCCGAGCTGGGTTGGAAGGCGGTCACCGACAGCCCGCTGAGCGGCATCACCCGCAACCCGTGGCGGGATTCGCTCACCGCGGGTGGGTCCAGTGGCGGTAGCGCGGCCGCGGTCGCCGCCGGCATGGGCGCGCTGTCCGTGGGCACCGACGGCGGCGGCTCGGTCCGGATCCCCGCCTCGTTCTGCGGCATCGTCGGCTTCAAACCCACGTACGGCCGGATCCCGCTCTATCCGGCCAGCCCGTTCGGGGCGCTGGCCCACGCCGGCCCGATGACCCGCTCGGTGGACGACGTCGGGTTGATGCTCGACGTACTGTCCCTGCCCGACCACCGCGACCCCACGTCGCTGGCGGCACCCTGGGCGCCGTACCGGGAGGCGGTACGCCGCGACGCCCGCGGCATCCGCGCCGCGTTCAGCCCCGACCTCGGGTACGTCGACGTGGACCCCGACGTGGCCGAGGTGGTCCGCAACGCCGTACAGGCGCTCACCGACGCCGGGGTGTACGTCGAGCAGACCGACCCCGACTTCCGCGACCCGATCGACGCCTTCAACACGCTCTGGTACACCGGCGCCGCCCGCTGGCTCGACAAGTTCCCTTCCGGGTCGGAGGCTGTCCTGGATCCGGGGCTGCGTACGGTCTGGGAGCGCGGCAAGCAGTACTCCGCCGGCGACTACCTGGCCGCGCAGGACGATCGGCTCGCGCTCGGCATCCAGATGGGCCGCTTCCACCAGCGGTACGACGTGCTGATCACCCCTACCGTGCCAATTGCGGCCTTCGAGGCGGGCCACGACGTACCGCCGGACAGCGAGTTCACCGACTGGCCACAGTGGACGCCGTTCTCGTACCCGTTCAACCTCACCCAGCAACCCGCCGCCTCGGTGCCGGCAGGTGTGACACCGGACGGCCGCCCGGTCGGCATCCAGGTGGTGGGCCCCCGCCACTCCGACGACCTGGTACTGGCCGTCTGCCGCCTCCTGGAAGCCGCCAACCCCTGGCCCGTCACGTACCCGTAGCTCTACCGCGCGGCCGTATCGACCCCTACAGCGAGAGCACATCGATGGGGACGCCCGCGTAGCGGCGGGGGTCGGTGGTGAGGACTGGCCACTCGGTGATGATCGCTTCGACCGCGGCGTGCGTGGCTCGCCAATCCAGCGCCGGGACGTCGTCACGGAGCCGCTCCAGTCGCTCACCGCGCGACAGTCCGCACACCTTCACGGAGTCCTGCGGAGCGGCAACGATGATCTCCGCCAGATGGTCGGCCACCGCAGGTCTGGTGACTGCGATGTGTGCCAGGCACAGGGCGGGGACGCTCACGCCGGGGCCGCCGTCGACGGCGTCGTGCAGTAGTCGCGATACCTCGCGACGGTGACGTTCGGCGCCGGCGAAACCCGCAGCGAGCACCAGGTCGTCGAGTACGTAGCCGGTCACGCCGCGGTGGTAGCGCGATGCTCGGCGAGCGCCTCGACCGCGGTCTGGCCGAGCGCGGCGACAGGGTCGCGGTCGTCAGCACCGGTGCGGAGAAGCTCGGCAGCCGCATCCAGCCGCACGGCCACCTCGGTTGGTGCCGGTGAGCCGCTGAGGGTCTGCCGGACCCATGCGAGACTCGCGGCGTGGGCGTGCAACACCGCCACCGCCCGGTCGGCGGCGGCATCCGGGGCGGCGGTTAGTTCGTCGATGAGTGAATGGGCACGGGCGCGGTCGGTGCTCATGGTGCCCGATCGTACCGACGGGTCTGACATTCCGCGGCCATCGATCGCACCAGACACGGAACGTGTAGAACAAACACCCTCCATCGCTGTCTCGGGGTCGCGACATACGCGGCTACGAGCTGGCTACCTTGAACGTCGGCCACCTTCCGATGTTCACCGACCTCCGCCCCGCGTTCCGCCTCAACACCTGACGCCGCCGCGTAGGCGGGGGCGGGCCGTAGCGGATGCCGTTAGGCTCGGCTCCGTGCGAGTGGGCAACGTCAGGTCGGCGCACCGGATCCCCACGCGCCCGTCGGGCGACTCGCTGTGGTGGTGCGCCCTCGCTGCCCAGTACGCAGGTACGTCTCAGGCAACCGCAAGAGGGTGTGTACGACGTGCGGACGGCAATGTCGACAACTTGACCGACTGCCAAGATCGCGGTGCCGGAGCAGAATGCATGGCATTGGCATGAGCATAACGACACCTTCAGAGAGGTCATAGATGAGCACGACCCACACGCGACTGGCGAGCTTCATCTGGTCGGTCGCTGACCTGCTGCGCGGCGACTACAAGCAGTC
>JBOGDE010000049.1:0-23045 GCA_050701695.1 Micromonosporaceae bacterium | reverse complement strand
CGCGCCGCACTCGAAGCCGAGATCGCCGAAAATGTCACTGCCGCATGCGATGATCACAACGTGACCGCAGCCTGATGATCACACTCGGGCCGCCACCGAAGTTCCACGGGACTCGGGACATCCTCCGTCGTCGGTCATGTCTCCCCCTTGATGAATAGGAACCGATGCGTCGATCGTCTGACTTCGCGCGGTCCGCGTCGTGAGTGTCGGGTTGCTTAACTAAGTGGCGGATCACCCCGGCCAGGTACCTATCGTCGGCATATGGCTACCTACCTGGACCCGCCGTGGCCGCTGGTGGGGCGCACCGATGCGCTGGCGCACATCACCAGGAACCTCTGTGGCGGGCGGCCACGGGGTGTGGTGCTGGTGGGCGCGAGCGGGGTCGGCAAGACGCGGCTCGCCAAGGAGGCGCTGTCGTACGCGGCTCGGACCGCTGTGCACGGCCGGGCAGCCCCCGAGCCGGTGTGGATCGTCGCCACCCCCGGGAACCGTGACCTTCCGCTTGGAGCGTTCGCCCACCTGGCGCCGGCCGAACCGGCGGCCGACGCTGACCGGCTGGCGCTGATCAGAGCCACCGCCGCGACGCTGTTGGGCCGCAGTGGCGGCAATCGGCTGGTGATCGGCGTAGACGACGCGCACCTGCTGGATCAGACCTCAGCGGCTCTCTTGTATCACCTCGCGGCCCACGAGCACGCCGTGGTGCTCACCACTCTGCGGGACGGTGCCCCGGTGCCGGATGCGATCACCGCGCTGTGGAAGGACGAGCTGGCGGAACGGATCGAGGTGCCCCCGCTGGACCTGGAAGGGGTACGCGAGGTCGCCGAGACCCTCCTCGGCGGTTCTCTCGACCAGACCAGTCAGCGCCGGCTGTGGCGCGACACCGGCGGCAACCCGCTGTATCTTCGCGAACTGCTCGCGGCGGACCGTCCGCTGTTCGCCGTGCGCGACGGGATGTGGCGGTACGCCGGCTCGCCGGCCCTGCTGCCGCGCATCGTCGAGCTGGTGGAGTCAAGGATCGGCCGGCTTCCCGTGCCGGAGCGGGAGACGCTGGAGCTGGTGGCGGTCGGTGAACCGCTCGAACTGGCCTTCGTGGAGTCGCTGGCCCACGATCCCGCCACCGAGCTGGAACGCCTGGGGTTGCTCGACGTACAGGCCAGGGACGGCCGCTGGCAGGCACAGCTGGCTCATCCGCTGTACGGCGAGGTGGTGCGGTCGCGGATGCCGCGGTTGCGTACCCGCGCGGTCCGCCGGCAGTTGGCGGACGCGCTCGCGGCCACCGGGGCGAGGCGGCGCGGCGATCTGCTGCGGTTGGCGACCTGGCGACTGGACGGCGGAGGCTCGGCACCCGCGTCGCTGCTGATCGACGCCGCACAGCAGGCGCTGGCCCGGCACGATCCCGCGCTCGCGCTGCGCCTTACCGACGCCGCGTTCACCGGCGGGGCCGGGCAGGCCGCCCGGCACGTCAGGGCGAAGGCGCTGCTGGCCTCGGCGCGGTACGCCGACGCCGACCGACTTCTCGCGTCCTGTGCGGAGGACGCCACCACGCCGGCGGCACGGGCCGCCGCCACCATCACCCGGGCGCACAGCCTGTACTGGAACCTGGATCAGGTCGACCGGGCACTGGCCGTACTGCAGGAGGCGACGGACACGCTCGACGACCCCCCGTTGAACGCAGACCTGACGGGGCTGGCCGGCAGCTTCCGGTGCTTCTCAGGCGACGTATCCGCGGCGATTGCCACGATGCGGTCGTCTGACGCCGACATGTCGCCGCGAGGGAAATTCCAGACGTCGATGTACGCCGGGGTGGCGCTCGCCATGGCCGGCCGCACCGCGGATGCGCTGCGGGCGACTGACGCGGGCGCCGAGGCGGCGGCGGCGTGGCTGCCACACGTACCGGACGCCCTGGCCCGGGTACGCAGCCACTGCGCGTACGCCCACATCGTGGCAGGCCAGTGGCAGCAGGCACACCGGGACCTGGCCGCCGCGCACGCCGACATGTGCGACCACGCCGAAGGTGGGTTGGCGGCGATCCACGCGGTAATGAACGGTTGGCTGTACCGCCTGCAGGGCCAGCCGGGCACCGCCCTGCGCTGGTTGCGGGGGGCCGTCACCGAGCTGAGGCGGGCGGACCCGCGGCGCCAACTCGGAGGCTGCCACGCCGAGATCGCGCACGCCCTGGCACTGCTCGGCGACGCCGACGGTGCCGCTGTAGCGTTGGGTCAGGCGCAGCGGCACGCGTGCCAGGCGTTCGGGATGCACGAGAACCACCACGTCCTGGCGCGGATGTGGGCAGCGGTGGCGCGGGGCGACCCGAGCCTGGCTTACCGGATCGGCCGGACCGGCGCCGAAGCCGCCCGGGCCAGGGGCCAGTCGGTGCACGAGGCGACGGCGCTGCACGACTGCGTACGCCTGGGCCACGCGGCGAAGGTGGCCGACCGGCTCGCCGAGATCGCCGCCGACTGCGACGGGCTGCTCGTGCCGGCGTACGCCCGGCACGGTGTGGCGTCGGCAGCCCGCGACGGTGCCGCGCTGGACGCCGCGGCGGGCGAATTCGCCGCCATCGGCGCGCTACTCTTCGCCTCCGAAGCCGCGGCATCCGCCAGCCAGGCACACCACAGGAACGGCCGCGTGGGTAGCTCGTTGGCCAGCACCCGCCACTCCGCCGAGTACGCCGCGCGCTGCGAGGGCGCCCGTACCCCCGGGCTGGCCGGGCCACGCCGGCGGTGGCCGCTGACGCGGCGGGAGCACGAGGTGGCCGACCTCGCCGGACAGGGACTCACCAGCCAGTCGATCGCGGATCGGCTGGTGCTGTCCCGGCGTACCGTCGACAACCACCTGACCCGGGTGTACGCCAAACTGGCGATCTCCGGCCGTGACGAGCTCCGCCGTCTGACCCAACCCGCCGGTTGATGCGGTGCGCACAGATGCCGGTCCTCAGGAACCGACCTCCCGGCCTCGGTCCAGCGGTAGCCGCGTTCGGGGCACCGGCCACGGCGTTCCGCAGCCCGCCTGCGGCTGGGCCGGTTGAGTCAGGGGACGATGAGCGTGGCCAGAGCGTCTCGTAGATTGCTGGGCCGGCTGGCCGACGGCACGCTCGTGACGTGAGACCACAAGTACGGTCGGCACCGTCATTGGTCAGTCCCCTTGTCGGTCGCCGACGCGACGACGGCCTTCACGGGAGCGACCATGCGGGCGTACATGATCGGCCAACAAGGGTACGGAATCGGCCATCGGCCGTCCCAGGCAGAGGTGCAGACCACGCACTCGCCTGCGCCATTGTCATGGTGTTCGGCCAGTACGCCGCCGGCTTCGGCGATCAACCGAGCGCGGACAGCCGGCTCTACGGTGGACTGGTCCGTCCGGGCCAGCATGCCGAGCAGGATCTTGTCACGTGCGTCGTCGTCTGGATGCCATTGCTCGGCGACGACCGCCCAGTACGGCGCGATGTTGGGGTCAAGCCGGGCGGGCGGCTCCACCGGCGGTGGGTAGTCGGCGGTGAACGGGCTTCTCACGGTGTCACCGTCCTTCGGTGGCGAGGACGTGCAGCGCGTACCAGGTGATCACCATGGCGAGTGAGACCCAGCCAACTGCCTCGACGGACAGCAGCCGGGCGAGTTTGAGCAGTCCCGGTAGTTGCGCCTTGTGGGTGCGGTAGTCGTGCCAGCCCCGCGTCGCGCGGGTCCAACCGCTGCCGGCTAACCAGCCGACGGTCAGGCACACCACCGCCACTGCGGCGTGGGTGAACATCGGTGTCTCCGAGGGGTGTTGGGGTCGGCCGCACCTCGGGCTGGGCCCAGGGGCGGGGCGGCCGAAGCGGGATGGAGCGCGCATGGTCAGGGTCAGAACGTCAATGCGGGTCACCGTGGCTCCCACCACCGACCCGCGGCGAGGACCGGCCAACCCTCAGGCGCGCCAGGTTGGTCGGTCATGACGCTCGCGCGGTCCATGTCCCGTCGGAGCCGGATCGGCGTAGGTACGGGCCGCGGGCGCCGGTCCGGCGCCATGGGCACCCTTGCCACGCCGACGGCTGGCTGGTCGGAGAGATGCCTCCAGACTGGCCAGAGCCGTCCATACTCGGTGACGTCGACCCTGAGATATGCGGCTCGTACGATCGCGCGCCGGTCTCTGGCATCGCACCGCTCCCAGCGCATCATCTCCTCGCCGGTCACGGCCGGGCCAACGAAAGCGCAGTCGGTGGCTGCCACCGCGCCCCGAATCAAGGCGCACAGCAACAGGTCCGACTCCACCCGCTCAGCCGGCAGGTCGGGCTGCGGGCATCCGGGGCCGCACGAGTACATGCGGGCACCAGCGTCCATTGTGGGATCCATGTGGCTTTCGCACCTGCCACACCGGAGGACTTCTACGAGCAGGAACTCCGCGTTCTGAAGCTCTGGGTACGAGGTACGACGGTTCACAACAGCCCCTCGGATCGCTTGTGCCAGCCGGCCAACTGCTAGGACGCCTCGCCTTGAGACCTGCGGGCCGCCGCGGTTCGGGAGGGCCTGGCGACGGCCCGCAGGAGCACTCGGCGAGGACATGCCTTAACGCAGCGTCGACCATGCGGCCCATCCGCCCCGCCCGGCAATCACTGCGCCGCGAACGTTTGCGGCAGCTTCACCACGATCCGTCGCATCGGGCGACCCAAGGTTGCGGGCAGCGCAAATTCCGCGCACATCGCCGCCACGGAGCGCTTTCGAACCGTGCACGGAGTGTGGGAATCTCTGCCGCGAGGGAGTGATGACCGTGACGTATCACCTCAAGCCGCATCCACCCCGCTGTGCGCGGCTGCTACGCCAGCAGGCTCCGCAGCAGGGATGGAGCACGCTCCAACTCGTCAACGAGATTCACGAGCACTGCGGCCACAGCCGGCTCCGGTCGCACCGGCTCGCCCACGGCTGGACGCTCGACAACGCGGCGCAGGAGATCACGTCCTGCACTGGCACTGAGCAGCCCTTGAGCCCGTCTCGGGTTTGCCGCTGGGAACTTGACCAGGACCGACCGTCGGCCCGGTACCTCGACGCGCTGTGCCGCGTGTACCGGACAAGTTCTGTCGAGTTGGGGTTCGGCCACGACTACGCCGCCAACCATACCGATCAGACGGCGCCCGCCACCGGTCAGCCGCCCGCGACCGTTCACGCACCATCGCAGGAGGAGGACATGCGCCGCAGGGACGTACTCACCTCAACCCTCCTGGCCGCAGGTGGTCTCGTGAGTCTGGGCCTGGTCGACCACGCCTCGAAACTCCGTCAGGCGATGGACGAGACCCTTGCCGGCTCGTCGCTGTCCGATGCGACCATCGCGCACAAGGAGACGGTCGCCAACCAGTACGGCCGGATCTACAAGACCCAGCCGGTGCAGACATTCCTCTCCAACATCCTGGCCGACTTCAACGAGGTGCAGGGGCTGGCCAACCGACGGCTACCATCCGGCCAGCGTCATGATCTGTGCGCAGTCGTCGCGCGAATGGCTGGCCTCGTGAGCATGACCATGGTCAACCTCGGCGAGTACCGCGAAGCCCGCGAGTGGGTTCACACCGCACGGCTGGCCGCCGACGAAGCCGGTGCCCCGACACTGCGCGCCTGGGTCGCCACGCGCGCGGCGGTCGCCCACCTGCACTTCGGAGATCCGGACGCTGCAGCGACTGCGGCACACGAAGCCGAACTACTGACGAGGCAGCAGCCATCGGATGTCACCGCGATGGCGTGGGCCATCACCGCACGCGCGGCCGGCCTCAACCGAGAACCACAAACCGCCAGGCACGCGCTGCGCCGTGCAGAAGGTCTCTTCGGCACCGGAGACCCGGCCGACAACAGCGCATACGTCTTCAAAGCAGCGCAGCTGCACTTCTACGCCTCGCACGCACTCACCAGCATCGGCGAGACCCGCGCGGCCTGGGAGGCCCAAGACGCCGCCCTCGCGGCATTCGGCCCAGACGAAATGCTCGACCCCACACTCGTTCACCTCGACCGGGCGTTCTGCATCGTCCAGGATGGCGACACCGTCGCCGGAGCCGACTACGCCGCAAAGGTGCTGCTCGAACTGCCCACCGAATACCGGCCCTCGATCGTGCTACGACGCGCTACTGCAATCGCCGATGCCGTACCGCCGCGCCAGCGCACCCTGCCCGCGGTTCGCCGGTTCCACGACGTCCTGGCACTTGGCACTGGGACCTCGACCAATCACCCTCTGCCGAGCATGTGATCCACTGATCCCATGGAGCCCGATCAGGAGCTGGTCATCCGCGACTACCGGCCGGCTGACAACGAGGTCCTGGTTGAGCTGAACCGCTACGGCTTAGCCGCGGCCGGCGTACCGGAAGATGCCGACATCTACAGCGGAGACCTTGATGACGTCGGCGGGGCGTACCCCAGTGAACGGTCGGCCATGCTTGTCGGCGAAGTCAAAGGCGAGGTCATCGCGATGGGCGCAGTGCGCGAGATCGACAACGCAGACTGCGAAATTCTCCGCATGCGAGTACGCCCGGCGCACCAAGGGCAAGGCCTCGGACGCGCGATCCTGGAAGCACTCGAAGATCGGGCACGTCAACTCGGGTACACCCGCACCGTGCTGATCACTGGCCCCGACCAGCACCCCGCCATCGACCTGTACACCAGCGCTGGCTACGAGCAGGTCGCGGTCGAGCGCTACGGCGACCTGGTCGGCGTACGGATGGCTAAGCAGTTGAATTAGGACGCGAACCGCAGGGTGTCATAGCAGCGCTCCTCGCCCAGGCATCCCGTACCGATCAACGCCACGATCGTGCACGCAGCCACCTTGGACGCCCCGGTGCGTGTTGATTCAGCCGCTGGGTGCGTGTTGATCCTGCCGCTGGGTCGGTGTTAATCCTGCCGCTGGATCAGTCGCCCGCGAGCCGTCGCAGTGACTCGCGCAGGACCCCGCCGATCGGGGTCGGGCGGCGGGTGGTGCGGTCGACGAAGACGTGAGTGAAGCTGCCCTCGGCCAGAATCGTCTCCCGGTCGGACCGGTAGAGCCCCACCTGGTACGTGACGCTGGAGGTGCCGAGCCTGCCGACCCGCAGCCCCACGTGAACCGGCTCCGGGAACGCCGCCGAGGCCTTGAACCCGCACCGCGACTGCACGCACAGCCCGATCACACCGCCATCGTGGATGTCCAGCCCACCCTCCCGGATCAACCAGGTGTTGATCACGGTGTCCATCAGAGGAAGGCGCGTTCAAGGCACGCACCGAGTAGCAAGCTGGCCGCCGCCGCCGGATCCACTCGCGCACCGACCCGGCCGAGCCGCTGTTCGGCAGTGAGATAGTCGCTGAGCGCGCGCCCCACCAGCTGCGGGCCCGCGCCGCGGGCACGCAGCGCCGAGCGATGCGCGTCGAGCAAAGACGGCTCGGAGAATAGCGAGGCCGCCATCGGGAAGCCCTGCTCATAGAAGTCGGTGGCCGCGACAGCCACCTCCACCAGGACGTCCGTCACCGCGTGGTGGCCGACCCGTTCCGGCAGCCTGGCGAGCACCGGACCGAGGTTGGTCGGGCCACGCTCCCCGAGCACCGCGAGAAACAGGGCCGTCTTGTCCCGGAAATGCTTGTAGAGCGCGGCTTCGGAAAGCCCGGCCGCCTTGGCGATCTCCTTGGTGGTCGCCCTTGCCAGGCCCCGCGCACGCAACACCTCTGCCGCGGCGCTGACGATCCGGTCCCGTGTGGTCACCGTCTCCCCCCCTTGACGAATTGGTGAGTGCTCACTAACTATAGTGGTTAGTGAGCACTCACCAACCGTCCAGTACTCCACGTTCGAAAGGCCCGCACCATGAAGCGGTTCGTCACCAGAAAACGCGTCATTCTCACTGTCTGCCTGCTGCTCGCCTCGGTCCTCGGTATCGCCGGAACGGCGGGCTACCTGGCGTTCGTCCGGGGACCGGAGAATCCACCCGCCGATGCCTGCAAGGGGCGGCCCGCCGAGAGCGCCCGGCCGGCGGTGGTCGCGGCCGGGGCCAGCATCACTCAGGGCACGCTCGGCGGCAGCTGGGTCGAAGGCCTGCGGGCGAAGCCCGAATTCTCCGGGTACGAGTTCGTGAACGCCGGCGTCAACGGCAATACCAGCGCAGACCTTCGTCGGCGGGTGGACACCGACGTCGTGGCCTGTCACCCGGCGGCGGTGATGATCCTGGTCGGCACCAACGACGTCCGTTCCGGCGTGCCGGTGCCGGAGTACCTGGACAACCTCGCCGCCATCGTCGACCGGATCAAGACCGGGGCCGGCGCGCGGGTCGCACTGATGTCTTTGCCACCGCTTGGTGAGGACCTCGGCGCCGAAATGAACCGCACCCTCGCCGGATACAACGCCGCCATCAAGGATCTCGCCGCGCGGGCGAAGGTCGGCTACGTGCCGGTGTACGAACGGATGGCGGAGATCCTCGGCCGGCAAGGCGAGCGGCCTGCCTACGACTTCAGCTTCGCCCTTTCCCTATGGACCGCGACCCAGCACTACGTTTTCGGCCTCGACTGGGACGACATCGCCCGAGGCGGCGGGCGAGAGCTGCTCATCGACCACATCCACCTCAGCGATCGCGGCGCGGCGGAGGTCCGCGAACTCTCGGCTGGCTGGCTGAAGGAAACGGCGCGAGAGGACCGCGGCTAGATTGCGGGACATGTCCAGCGCCGAGCAGACCCGCGACTGGATCATCGGCGCCGCGCTCTGGGTTGAAGTTCCGGCTGGAGCAACGCGCCCGGGATCGTGAGAAGGCCGTTGAGTCGTGGCAGGAGTGTGGCGTGCCGTTCACCACCGAACACGGCACACCGATCGATCCTCGCAACACTCACGGAGCTGTTCGACCAACGAGCAAGCGATCACTGCGTGATGCTCGACCATGCTGTCGAGATCGCGGTGACCACCCACGGCGAACTCGACGCCGATCCGGAAGCGCCGGATCAGCGGGTGACCCGAGCCGAGGCGGCGGAAGGTGGCGATGGCGCCGCGGGCGCTGCGCAACCCGTGGTCGTACTTTGTCGACTTCAGGGCGATGTCGTCACCGAACCACTTCGCCTGCTCGTGCGCGTCAGTGTGACAGCCGATGCTGATCAGGAGTGCCGTGTAGTACACGGTGGCACGTCCGGGTTCGCCGAGCCCTGCGCGCTCCGCGATCCGCAGCGCAATCAGGCATTGGCGCATGACGTGCTCCATCGGCTGCCCGAAGCCGAGATCGACTCCAAGCGAAAGCGCCGCAACCAGCTCGGCAAGGCGGAGGTGGTCCGGACCGTCACGCATGCGATTCACGATATGGCAATGGCCGAGACCTGGCCGCGGGCTCTGCGTTCGTGCTGCCGCCATCGCCAGAGCTGCGCCGGGTTACTCAACGACGAGCCGCAGCAGTGACTCCCGAAGATGCCCTGCGATCGGGGTCGGTCGGCGGGTGACGCGGTTGACGAACACATGGGTGAAGGTGCCCTCCGCAAGCAGCGTCCCGCGGCCCTCCCGGTACAACCCGGCCTCGTACGTGACGCTGGAGTTGCCCAGCTTGCCGACCCGCAGCCCCACCTCGATCGGCTCTGGGAACGCCGCCGACGCGGTGAACTCACACCGCGACTGCACGCACAGCCCGATCACGCCGCCATCGTGAATGTCCAGCCCGCCCTCCCGGATCAACCACGTGTTGATCACCGTGTCCATCAGGGAGTAGTAGACGGCATTGTTCAAATGCCCGTAGACGTCGTTGTCCTTCCAGCGGGTGGGGACGATCTCCCAGTAGGCGTACACGCCGGACATCTTCTCACCGCGCGGGCTCACCAGTCCCAGCGCAGGCCGTACTCCCCCGGGCCGATGCTGAGCGCCACCAGGTGGGCGCGGTGCTCCCGGTCCACGGTCAGCGTGCGGGCCTGCCCTCCGGCATCTGACTGGGTGTACGTCCAGCAGCGCGCTGGCAGCGCCGGCGGCGTGAAGCGCACCTCGGCGACGTACTCCCGGACCGGCCGGTCGAACAGCCGGTAGCAGCGGGTGGCCGGCGGGTACGGGCGCTCGTGCAGCACCTCGTACTCCAGCACGGTGGTCTCACCGCGTCGCAGCGGATGGTCGAACAGCAGCTCGGCCATCGCGTACCCAGGTGTGGGGTCCCTGCGGATGCGGCCCAGCCGACAACCCATCAGCGGCTGGTAGCGCGGCAGCGACTCTCCCGGTTCGTCGGTGCGGTAGAAGGTCACCACCCGGTCCGGCCCGTCCCGCTCCGCCCGCAGCGCCTGGCGTATCCACGCCTTGCGTTCGGTGCGGTCGGGGCCGATCTCGAACCGGTTGTGCACGCTGAGCACTCCCAGGTGATCGTTGCCGCCGTTGACGAACCGCTCCACCTGCGACCCGTACGGGTCGCCGCACAGCTCGGCGTACCCGGGTGACTGGCGCTCGGTACGGGCCCAGCGGCCACGCGGCCGGGGCGGTTCCAGCAGCGCCGCCAGCGCGCCCTGCGGCACCCGCAGCACCCCTTCCAGCTCGCGTACCGCCGCCAGCGAGCTGGCGCGGCCCGGCCGGCTCCGCCCGGACCGCCAGTAGCTCAGTGTGGCGACGCTGAGCACCACGCCGCGTCGCTCCAGCCGCCGCCGGATCCGTTCCAACCCGAGACCGCGGGCATCGATCGCCTCGCGCAGCGCGTCGGCGAAAGCACCCTCGGACCGGTACGTGGGTGTGGCCACCGCAATACCTCCACCCCAAGGCCCCGACCGGCGTGAGGTCACCCTAGCCGCGCGGCGCCGCGGCACGGCCTGTCCGCCGCGGCACAGAGGGTCAGGCAGGGGAAATTCCTGCATCAGCACAGACATCAGCGGGTGCCGCCCCAGAGACCGGCACCCGCTGATGCGGGGGGAGGTGCAGGAATCAGGCCGGTCGGCCCGCCTTCAGGGTGTAGCTTCCGGAGCCGCTGTAGGCGTAGACCCGCCAGCGGTAGTAGCCGGCGGTGCCGCTGTAGCTGATCTCCTCGTGGGAGGTCTCGCTCTCGGCGCGCGCCACCGTCGACCAGCCCCAGCCGTTCCACTTCTGCAGGTAGAGGTCGAAGTCACTGCCGGAGGGGCCGTCCAGGCACCCGGCGTGGGTTCCCGAGGTGGTGGACTGGTAGTACGAGCCGTCCGGCTGGTACTGGCTCGCACCGGCACCGGAGAGCGACCCGGTGTACGTGGCGGGCAGGGCGGCACACCCGGACGGTGGCGGGGTGGAGGTGGGACTCACCGTCGGGCTCGGGCTGGGCGTACCGCCGCTGACCGCGTCGATCGTCTTTTTCGCGTCGACCAGGCCGGCGCCGCAGCCACCCGAGCAGCTGCCGGGGATCGCGCGTACGTTCTGTGTGAGTGTCGATTCCACCTCCGATGGGGTCAGGGACTTCTTGCTGAGCATCAGCGCCGCCAGCCCCGCCACGTGCGGGGTGGCCATGCTGGTGCCCTGGTAGAAGGCGTACGACTCACTGCCCGGGGTGGTGCTGCCGGCGTTGAGCGTGGACAGGATGCCGTTGCCGCTGCTGGACCAGGTCTCCCCACCGGGCGCGGCGATGTCGACCGCGGTGCCGTAGTTGGAGCCGTACGTGCCGCTGGAGTTGAAGTCGGCGCGGTTGCCGGAGCGGTCCAGCCCCGCCACCACGACCACGTTCGAGCAGCTCGCTGGCTGGTAGCCGCTGGCGTCCTTGGCGTCGTTGCCGGCGGCGACCACCACGGTGGTGCCGCGCCCGACCGCGCCGTTGATCGCGTTCTGGTACGTCGCGCTGCAACTGCCCGAGCCGCCCAGGCTCATGTTGACGACCTTCGCCGGCGTGGTGTTGGCGGGTACGCCGGACACCGTGCCGCCGGACGCCCAGACGATCGCCTCGGAGATGTCCGCGAGGCTGCCGCCGCACTTGCCGAGCACCCGTACGTGCTGCAGCTTCGCCTTCGGCGCGACACCGGCGACCCCCTTGGTGTTGTTGCTGACCGCGGCGATGGTGCCGGCCACGTGGGTGCCGTGCCAGCTGGAGTTGTGGGCCCGGCTGCCCTGATAGCACTCGTTGTCGGTGCTGTTCCAGTCGCCTTCGTCGGCCGGGTCGGAGTCGCGGCCGTTGCCGTCCCGGGCGTCGCTGGTGCTGCTGATGAAGTCGTACCCGGCGACGGTGTTGCCGTCCAGATCGGAGTGCGTGGTACGGCCGGTGTCGATGACCGCCACCGTGACCCCCGTACCGTCAGCGGAGTCCCACGCCGCGGGCAGGTTCATCCCGGCCGTCGCTTCGAAGTAATGCCACTGTTCGGAGTAGCGGGTGTCGTCGGGGGTGGCGACGGCGTACATCCGGGCGTCGGGCTCGGCGTACGCCACGTCGCCGCGCCGGGTGAGCGCGGTCAGGAAGCCGCGCGCCGGGCTGCCCGTACCGCCAACCGCCGGCGAGGTTCGCCATGTCGCGTGCCATGCCGCGCATCGCCGTGTCGTTGCCGGTCTTCACCTGCGAGGAGTAGCCCCACGGGAACAGCACCATGTTTCCGTAGCTGTGCATGCTGATCGCCACGCCCCGGGTGTCGGCGGCGGCCGGGTCGGTGTCGCCGCCGGCGCGGGTGTCGGGGTAGAGGTCGAGCCAGAGCTGCTGCAGCGCCCGGGTCTCCACCTCCGAGTCGGCCTGAGGGCCCCGGTAGGTCTCGTCGCAGGCGTAGCCGGAGCTGCCGCTCCCCCAGCCTTTGCTGTTGTTGCGGTTGAGATCGACCCCGACCCCGGTGCCGGTGCAGGAGCCGTTGCTGGTGTTGGCGTTCTTGCGCTGCAGCACCGGCGAGTCGCCGCCCTGCTGCACGAGCTCGACGCCGTCCGGATTGGCGATCGGCACCACCCAGACCTCGGTGGTGTCGAGCAGTGAGGTGATCTGGCTGTCCGACCCGTACCCGGTCATCAACAGGTCGATCAGGCGCCACGACACGTCGCCGGTGGTGATCTCCCGGGCGTGCACCTGGCTCATCAGGAAGAACCGCGGCTTGGCTGCGCTCGGGGAGCGTGCGCAGTCGCCGGAGCCCTTCTTGGTAAGGCAGATCGCCTTCAGGTCGTACCCGCCGGAACCGCGGGTCTTACGCCAGGAGTCGCCGTAGTCGACCACGGTGGCGAGCTCCGGATACTGCTGCGCCACCTGGTCGAGGTGGGCGTAGTGGGCGTTGACCGTGTGGTATCCGCCGTAGTAGGTCTCGTCCGCGTCGGCGGGGGTGAGCTGGGGATCCTGCCACCGTTTCGCCGGCGGCTCCCAGCGCACCCGTGGCAGTGCGCTCTCCACCGTCGTACGGTGGCCGGCGGCACGCAGCCGGCTCAGCACCGTACGGTCACCGAGTACGAACAGGTCGTCGCCGTCACGGTCTTCCAGTACGTCGAAGCCGTCGGTGAGCAGCGCGTCGGCGTCGGCGTCGCGGAACACGTACGTGCCGTCGCGCAGCGACGACGGCCCCGGGTCCTCGGACAAGGAGCCGACGGCGGGGCTGAGCATGAGCGCGAGGGCCGCCACCATGGCGGTGGTGGCGCCCAGCAGTCTGGATGGGAATTTCACTCGGGATCCTTCCCGGACCCCGGGGCGCGACCAGCCGGCCGCGCCCCGGGGCCGTACGCCGTGATCAGGGCTTGCTGAAGGTCAGGCTGTAGCCGCCGGAGCCGCTGTAGGCCCGCACCACGTACCGGTAGGAGCCGGCGGTGCCGTTGTAGCTGAGCTGCTCGTCATCGCTCGGCGTCTCCGCCCGCGCCACGGTCTGCCAGCCCCAGCCGGTCCACTTCTGCAGGTACAGGTCGAAGTCGGCGCCCGCCGGACCGTTCAGGCAGGCCGCGTGGGTGCCCGAGACGGTGGACTGGTAGTAGCCGCTGCTCGGCTGGTACTCCGAGCCGCCAGCCGACAGCGAACCGCTGGAGCTGGTGCCGGTGCAGGAGCCGGTCGGGGACGGTGTCGGCGAACCGGTCGGAGTGGGCGACGGATCCGGGTCGCCGCCGGTGTTCTGGTCGATCCACGACTTGTGCGCCACCACGCTGGTGTAGATCGCCGGTGCCTCGGCGCAGTTGCGGCTGCTGCCGCCACCCCGACTGGTGGCACCGGTCAGCTCCCACCGCCCGTTGACCTGGCGGAAGGACGGGCCGCCGGAGTCGCCGTAACACGCACCGGAGCCGGCCTCGCCGAGGCAGATCTCGTACTGCGCGTCGAAGCCGCTACAGGCGCTCGCCGGGCGTACCTGTACATCGATCTCCTGCAGCCGCACGGTCTGGCCGCACCCGCCCTGACTGGTGCAGGTGGACTGGCCGTGCCCGATCAACCGGGTGCTGGTGCCGGCGTCGCCGTTGCCGGCGGCGATCGGGATCGGCTGCGACTGTGCGGGCTGCACCAGACGTACCAGCGCGATGTCGTGGCCCTGCATGCCGCCGGGTGGCGGATCACCCGGTCCACCCGGACCACCTCGCCACCCGAGGTGTAGTTGGTGCTGCCGATCCGGAACTGGTACGGCGTCTGCTGCACGCAGTGCGCCGCGGTAACCACCCACTGCGCCTTGATCAGCGAACCGCCGCACATGTGCTGGCCGTTGCTGTTCTGCATCGAGGCGAAGAACCCGTACGTCTGGGTGGCGTCATGACCACCGATGATCTGAATCGTGGCGCCGTCGTCGCCGCCGTCGCCGTGATCGCCGTCGTCCGGCACGGCGTACACCGCCGCGGTGCTGCCCAGGGCGACCAGCCCCGCGGTGAGCACACCGGCGCACAATGCCAACAGGGGTGCCTTGCGGAATTTCATGGTGGCTCCTCATCGCGAACCGTTGTCCGCCGCGGTGAAGCGCCGCTTCAGCGTCTACCGGGGAGGGGCGGCGGTGGTGATGAGGACCCTAAGCCGAAAATCGCCATATGCGGATATATCAATCCGCCATAACATTCGCGTACAAGCTCCCGACTTCACCCATACCGGGCCGCCTCCAACGCCGGCAGACCATGTCATAGCCAACTGGTGACCATTCAGGTGATCACGTGACGTTCACACATCGCGATATAACAATCCAATGTGGTACGGCGTGCTAGGGCCGCTGACCGTGGCCGACGACGGCCGCGAGTGCACGCCGAGTGCGCCCCGCCTGCGTACCGCCCTGGCCCTGCTGCTGGCGCGGCCGAACGAGCCCGTCTCCGCCGACGATCTCATGGAGGAGCTCTGGGGCGAACGCCGGCCGCGTTCCGCACTCAACTCGCTGCAGGTCTTCGTCACCCGGCTGCGCGCGGCCCTCGCCCCCGAGCTGGGACCCCAGGCGCCCGGGCAGGTGCTGGTCACCAGTGCCGCGGGCTACCAGCTCCGGGTGGAGCCGGACGACGTCGACATGCACCATTTCGAGCGACTGGCCGACCACGGCGAGAACGCCCTGGCCGCGGGTGACGCGGCCGCCGCGGCCGATACGCTCCGCGAGGCCCTCGGGCTGTGGCGGGGCCAGCCGTTCGCCGACGTGGCGACCGGCACCGTGCTGCAGACCCATGCACTGCGGATCGAGGAGCGCCGCAACCGCGCCGTGGAGCAGCGGATCGAGGCCGACCTCAGGCTGGGGCGGCACGCCGAGCTGATCGCCGAGCTCGAGGCGCTGGCCACGACGCATCCGCTGCGCGAGGGGTTGCGCGCGCAGTTGATGTTGGCGCTGTACCGGTCCGGCAGGCGCGCCGAGGCGCTGGAGGAGTACCGGCGCCTGCGAGACGGCCTGGTCGACGAGCTCGCGGTCGAGCCGGCACCCGGAGTGCAGGGTCTGCACCGGGCCATCCTGGCCGGCGATCCGAGCCTGGATGCGCCGTCGGTGCCGGTTGCCGTCGACCGTGGCGGCGGGCTGGCCAGCGTCTGCGCGCAGTTGCCCCCGGATGTCTCCGACTTCACCGGCCGGCAGGACGACATCAAGCTGGTGGAGGCGCCGTTGACCGCGGAGCGGGACCGGGACTGCACCGCGGTCCCGGTGATCGCCGTCGCCGGTGAGGCGGGAGTGGGTAAGACCGCCTTGTCGGTGCACTGCGCGCATCGACTCCGGCCGTACTACCCGGACGGACAGCTGTTCCTCAATCTGCGGGGCGCCGACGAAGATCCCATGGATGTCGGGTACGCGCTGGGCCGGCTGCTGCGCGGACTCGGCGTCGACGGCTCCGCGATTCCCGAGACGGCCGACGAGCGCGGCGAGCTGTTCCGCAGCCGCACCGCGGATCGGCGCATTCTCCTGGTGTTGGACAACGCCGGCGGTGAGGCCCAGGTGCGGCCGCTGCTGCCGGGCGGGCGCGGCTGCGGTGTCCTGGTGACCAGCCGCAGCCGGCTGTCCGGCCTCGAGGGCGCGATCCCGGTCGATCTCGGGATGTTCAGCGAGGACGAGGCGGTGGAGCTGCTACGGCGGGTGGCGGGAGCCGATCGCCTCGCCAGCGAGCTCGGGGCCGCGGAGCGGATCAGCCGGCTGTGCGGTCACCTGCCGCTGGCGGTACGGGTGGCCGGCGCCAAGCTCGCCGCCAAGCCGCACTGGTCGGTGGCGAAGCTGGCCGAGCGCCTCGCCGACGAACGGCGCCGACTCGGCGAGCTCAGGGTGGGAGACCTCGATGTGCGCGCCAGCATCGGTTTGAGCTACCACGGGCGCGCCGAGGACGAGCGCCGGGCGTTTCGGGCGCTCGGCCTGCTGGGTATGCCGGACTTCCCGTCCTGGCCGCTGGCGGCGCTGCTCGACACCGATCTGTCGGCCGCCGAGGAGCTGGTGGAGGGGCTGGTGGACGCGCACCTGCTTCAGGTGGCGGGCCGCGACGGCGTCGACCAGGTCCGTTACCAGTTCCACGATCTGGTCCGGGCGTTCGCTGTCGAGCGCCTGGACACCGAGGATGAGCGCGTCGGCCAGGCGGCCGCGATGCGGCGGGTACTCGGCGGATACGCCGGACTCGCTCGGGCCGCGGACGAGAAGCTGCGTCCCGGGCGGCGGCCGCTGGGGCGTGAGGCGGCGCGACGCTGGGCGCCGGATCCACGCCTGGCGGCGCTGGCGGCCGGCAACCCGGCCGAGTGGTTCACCGCCGAGCGCGTCAACCTGATCCTGACCATCGAACACGCGCACTCCGCGGAACACTGGCCGGTGGTCACCGCGCTGGCCGACTGCGTCGTCGGCTTCTACGAGATGAGGACCCACTGGGACGACTGGTCGTACGTAGCCGAGCTGGCCCGGGACGCGAGTCGCTCCGCCGGGGACCCGCGCGCGGAGGCAGCCGCCCTCCGGGCCCAGGGCTACCTGCTCTGGGATCAGGGCCGCCCGCAGGACGCGGCGCCCTACTACCGGGAGAGCCTGGCCCGGTTGCGCGGCGCCGGGGACCGTCACGACCGCGCGCACGCGCTGCTCGAACTGGGGTACGCGTACCTCGACATGGGGCGCGCCGAGGAGATGCACCGCTGCCTCGATGAGTGCCTACCCGCGTTCCGCGAGTTCGCCGACCTGCGCGGCGAGGCCTTTGTCGCGTACGCCCAGGGCCGCGCCTACCGGGACCAGGGCCGACCCGAGGCCGCCGCCCGGCGCTTCGTGCGGTACCTCGACCTGTGCCGGCGGCTCAACGACCGTGCCAACGAGGCCTACGCGCTGCTGTACCTGGGCATGGCGCGCGCCGATCAGCGGCGTCTGGACGAGGCGGCCGGGCACATCCAGGCGTGCCTGCCGATTCTCCGGTCACTCGATGACCGGCGCTGGGAGGCCGTCGCCCACTGCACCCTCGGCGACGTACGCCGGGACCAGGGTCGCTTCGGCGAGGCCAGGTCCTGGTACGCGGAGGCGTTGGCAATCGACCGGGATCTCGGCTCGGAGCTCTCCGAGGCGTACACGCTGCGAAGTCTGGGCGACCTGTGCCGGGAGCAGGGTCACCTCGCGACGGCGCGCGACCACGTGCGGCAGAGTCTGGCGATCTTCGACCGGCTCGGCTATCAGCGCGGGATGCCGCTGGCGCAGCTCGCCTTGAGCGATGTCGCCCGCGCCGAAGGGAATCTGAAGGAAGCGGCAGCGTGGGCCGGTCGCAGCCACTCCCTCTTCCGGGATTCCGGACAGGCGCTGGGGCAGGCCCGGGCCCTGGTCAGTCTGGGCGAGGCGCTGACGGCCATGGGCCGGACGGCACAGGCCCGCCGACGATGGGAAGCCGCCCTGACCATCTTTGAGCAGGTCGAGTCGCCGGAGGCCGACCGGGTGGCTCGCCTGCTGCGGCGAGCCACCCGGACCGACCGTCCTTCCTGAACCGCTGGCGTCAGTAGCTCTGCACGCCGTACGCCTTGCGGGTGGTGGCGCGGTTGAACGCCAACCAGTACGACTGCCCAGACGTGAGATAGCCGCCCTTGCCGATCCGTACCAGCACCTCGTGGGTGTGCTGCCTGGTCTGCGGGCCCCAGACGCCGTCGATGGCGGTCGACTTGCCCCAGATCCACCGGCACATCGCCTGCGCGGACTGCACCTGGGTCGTCGAGCCGGTGGAGAAGGTGGAGTTGCCGGTCCCGGAGACCAGGTTGTCCATGTGGATGTGGTTGTGGTGTGCGGAGTTGTAGTAGTAGGTGAGTACGTTCCTGAGGCGGTAGTGGCAGGCCGCCGCGGTCCCCCAGTACCGGCGCCGTTCCGTGGCCGCACTGGAGGTGCCGCTCCACCTGTCGTACCGGGCGTAGAACCGGCGCGCCAGACTGCCGTTGATGGTCACGTACATCCGGGTGAAGTCGAAGCCCCGCCCGTTGTTGTGGGCGGTGCTGGTGCGGTGGTCGGTGTGCACGCCGTAGCTCCACATCCGCCACGGCCGGCCGTACCCGGACGGGGTGTTGTTGTCCCACAGGTCGACCACGTAGTTGCAGCGGGTGTGGAACGACGGCCGGTAGTAGAAGCATGTGGCGGCGCCGTTGCCCTCGTAGTAGGTGCGCGCGCCGTCGACGTAGCAGTACCGGGACAGACTGCCATGGGCCTCGGCCGGCTCGGCCGGCGTCCACAGCGGTGAGGTGGCGCCCACCGCCAGGGCACCCGCCGCGGCGCCAACACCGCTGAGCAGCCCCCGCCGCGACATCCCGATCTTGAAATCTTCTTCCTGCTGCTGCTCCAGCTCCCGTTCCATCTCGTCGATCTCGTAGTTCTCAGACCTGTCGTCCAGCTCGATGGGACCTGCGACGTCCTGCGGTTCGTCGTCGCGGTCGTCGAAACCGCGCAGGTGGTCGTCCATCGATTCCGGCTGCAGTTCGTCCACGTGGTCGTTGAGCTTGTCGTTCATGACGCTCTCCTCTGGTACTAGGTGCAGAATCGGGTGACTACGCGTACCGGCAGCTCCAGGGCTGCCAACCACGGGCCCGGTACAGGTTCAGGGCGGCCCGGATGTTGTCGTCGGCGTGCAGCGCGTTGTCGATCTTGGCCGCGTTGGTGCTGCCGGGCAGGTACGCCTGCAGGGTGCCGCCGTTGTTGAACTGGAACACTCCGAAGTCGAGCGTGCCGTTGGAGTTGGGGCCACCGACCGCGATCACCTTGAGGCCGGACTCGCACTTGGCGACGCGGATCGCCTTGTCCTCCAGGTGGCTCGGCCAGATCGCCCGGATCCTCGACGCCACCGAGGAGGGGCAGATCGTGCTCAGACCCTCGTCGGGGTTGCGCAGCTTGCCGCGGGTGATCGGCCCGACGACGCCGTCGACGCCGATCCGGTTGCGGCCCTGGAAGGCGTACACCCGCATCCGGGTCTGCCTGCCGAAGGCGCCGTCCACCGTGAGCTGATTGCCGCAGTTGAGACCGAGTTCGTTCAGACGCCGCTGCAGCTGCTTGACGCAGTACCCACTACTGCCGTAGCGGAGCGTGGTGTCGCAGATCGTCACGGCGGCCTGCGCCGGTTGCGTGGCGATCGGCGCCGCGACGACGAATCCGACGGCCATCGCCACCCCCGCGAACCTGGCCGCGATCCGCCGGAGTCGGCCGCGCCGATCAGGCGCGGCCGAGCTTGTGGTCTGACCAGTCATATGTGCCTCCCGCTGGTCGAACCGCCGCTGGTGGGTGGTGCCACCACGACGGTTACTGAATGTCACTCTCCGGCGTTGAACCGTCGGAAAGTTACAGACCAGTTTCGGGAACGGCGCTTACCGATCGCTTACCGACCAGCGGAGAACCCTGCTAGCCGTCGCGCCACCGCTGCAGGAACTCCCGCTCCGGGTCGGTGATCCGGCGTGGCCGGCCGGCACCCAGGTCGTACGGCACCAGGACGGTACGCGCCCGGCTCGCCAGCTCGTCCTGGTCGAACATCTCGTACGCCACCATGAACCGGGATGGCCGGATCTCCTCCACCCACAGCTCGATCCGCACCGGATCGCCGTAGTCGATCGGCCGCAGGTAGTCGATCTCGTGCCGGGCCACCACGATCCCGCGCTGCATCCCCGGCACCGGTTCCGCGACCGCCTCGCCGAACAGCAGCTGGGCGCGCGCCTCCTCGTACAGGGTGAGGAACCGGGCGTTGTTGACATGCCCGTACGCGTCCATGTCCGACCAGCGCAGCGCGCACTGGTAGATGAAGCGCGACATCAGTCCCGCGTGAGCTTGCGGTAGGTGACCCGGTGGGGGCGGGCAGCGTCGGGGCCGAGGCGGTCGATCTTGTTCTTCTCGTACGCCTCGAAGTTGCCCTCGTACCAGAACCACTTCGCCGGGTCCTCCGAGTCACCCTCCCAGGCGAGGATGTGGGTGGCGACCCGGTCCAGGAACATCCGGTCGTGGGACGTGATCACGGCACAGCCGGGGAAGTCCAGCAGCGCGTTCTCCAGGCTGCCGAGGGTCTCCACGTCCAGGTCGTTGGTCGGCTCGTCGAGCAGCAGCACGTTGCCGCCCTGCTTGAGGGTCAGCGCCAGGTTGAGCCGGTTGCGCTCGCCGCCGGAGAGCACCTTGGTCGGCTTCTGCTGGTCGGGGCCCTTGAAGCCGAAGGCGGCCACGTACGCCCGGGACGGCATTTCGACCTTCCCCACCATCAGGTGGTCCAGGCCGTCGGAGACCAGCTCCCAGACGGTCTTGCCGCCGTCCAGCCCGCCGCGGGACTGGTCGACGTAGGAGATCTGCACCGTGTCGCCGATCTTGACGCTGCCCGCGGTCGGCTTCTCCTCGCCGATCAGCATCTTGAACAGCGTGGTCTTGCCGACCCCGTTGGGGCCGATGATGCCGACGATCCCGTTGCGCGGCATCGAGAACGACAGCTCGTCGATCAACGTACGGTCGCCGAAGCCCTTCTCCAGGTCGGCCACCTCGATCACGGTGTTGCCCAGCCGCGGCCCCGGTGGGATCTGGATCTCCTCGAAGTCGAGCTTGCGGTTCTTGTCCGCCTCGGCGGCCATCTCCTCGTACCGCTCCAGCCGGGCGCGGGACTTGGTCTGCCGGGCCTTGGCGTTGCTGCGTACCCATTCCAGCTCTTCGGAGAGGCGCTTCTTCAGCTTGGCGTCCTTGCGCCCGGAAACCGCCAGCCGCTCGGCCTTCTTCTCCAGGTACGTCGAGTAGTTGCCCTGGTAGCCGTGCACCCTGCCGCGGTCCACCTCGGCGATCCACTCGGCCACGTGGTCCAGGAAGTACCGGTCGTGGGTGATCGCGATGACGGTGCCGGGGTACTTCGCGAGGTGCTGCTCCAGCCACTGCACGCTCTCGGCGTCCAGGTGGTTGGTGGGCTCGTCGAGCAGCAGCAGGTCGGGCGCCTCCAGCAGCAGCTTGCAGAGCGCCACCCGGCGCTTCTCACCACCGGACAGCGGCGCCACCTCAGCCTCGCCGGGTGGGCAGCGCAGCGCGTCCATCGCCTGCTCCAGCTTGGAGTCCAGGTCCCACGCGTCGGCGTGGTCGAGGTCCTCCTGCAGCTTGCCCATCTCGGTCATCAGCTCGTCGGTGTAGTCGGTGGCGAGCTGCTCGGCGATCTGGTTGAACCGGTCCAGCTTCGCCTTGGTCTCCGCCACCGCCTGCTCGATGTTGCCGAGCACGGTCAGCGACTCGTCCAGCTTCGGCTCCTGCGCCAGCAGCCCCACCGTGTAGCCCGGCATCAGCTTCGCCTCGCCGTTGCTCGGATGGTCCAGCCCCGCCATGATGTGGAGCAGGCTGGACTTGCCGGCCCCGTTCGGGCCGACCACGCCGATCTTCGCGCCGGGCAGGAACGCCAGGGTGACGTCGTCGAGGATCACCTTGTCGCCGTGCGCCTTGCGTGCCTTCTCCAGGACATAGATGAACTGAGCCACAGTGGTTCTGGCCTCCGCCGGTCGGTGTGGAAACTGCCGCGCTCGTCACGGCGTACCCGTCAATCTTTCCAGGGTGTACGCCACGCTGCCGCAACCACCCCCACGGTCCGTGTGAGTTCCATCTCGGAGTGCTCACCGTGGTTACTTCAGTACGCTCGCGTAAGGGCCCCACCCCGGCCTGACCCCAGGAGGCAGAGCGTGACAGCAGACAGCTCGTTCGTCGTCGTGGCCAACCGACTGCCGGTCGACGCGGCCACCACGCCGGACGGGCGGCTGGTGTGGAAGCGCAGCCCCGGCGGCCTGGTCACCGCACTGCACCCGATCATGCAGGTGGAGGGCGGCACCTGGATCGGCTGGCCGGGCAGCCCGTCGGACGAGGTCCCGGAGCCGTTCGAGCTGGACGGGATGCAGCTGCACCCGGTCCCGGTCACCGCCGACGAGCTGGAGGACTACTACGAGGGGTTCTCCAACGCCTCACTGTGGCCGCTCTACCACGACTCGGTGCAGCATCCGGTGTTCCACCGGCACTGGTGGGACGCGTACATCCGGGTCAACCGGCGCTTCGCCGCCGCCACCGCCGAGGTGGCCGGCCCCGGCGCCGTGGTCTGGGTGCAGGACTACCAGCTGCAGTTGGTGCCGGCGCTGCTGCGCGAGCTGCGGCCGGATCTGAAGATCGGCTTCTTCCTGCACATCCCGTTCCCGCCGGTCGAGCTCTACATGCAGCTCCCCCGCCGGGTGGAGATCCTCGAAGGGCTGCTCGGCGCCGACCTGGTCGGCTTCCAGCGTCCACTGGCCGCCCAGAACTTCCTGAGGCTCTCCCGCCACCTGCTGGGGCTGCGGCCCCGCGCCAACGAGGTCGAGGTGGGCGACCGGCTGGTACGCGCCGGAGCGTTCCCGATCTCGATCAACGTCA
>JBOGDE010000048.1:0-23127 GCA_050701695.1 Micromonosporaceae bacterium | reverse complement strand
CCGACCTCAACGTCCCGCTCTCCGACGGATCCATCACCGACGATGGCCGGATCCGTGCCGTGCTGCCGACCCTGCGTGCGCTCTCCGGGGCGGGCGCCCGGGTCGTGGTCTGCTCGCACCTCGGCCGCCCGAAGGGTGCCCCGGAGCCAAAGTTCTCCCTGGCTCCGGTCGCGGGGCGGCTCGGTGAGCTGCTGGGTGCCGAGGTCGCGCTCGCCACCGACACGGTGGGGGAGTCGGCGCGGGCGACGGTCGGCGGGCTCGGCGACGGTGGTGTCGCGCTGCTGGAGAACCTGCGGTTCAACCCGGGGGAGACCAGCAAGGACGACGATTCCCGCCGCGGCTTCGCCGAGCAGCTCGCGGGCTTCGCCGAGGCGTACGTGGACGACGCGTTCGGCGCCGTACACAGAAAACATGCTTCTGTGTACGACGTCCCCGCGCTGCTGCCGCACTATGCCGGCGGCCTGGTGCTGCGGGAGGTGGAGGTGCTCACCCAGCTCACCACCGACCCGAAGCGCCCGTACGTGGTGGTGCTCGGCGGGGCGAAGGTCTCCGACAAGCTCGCCGTGATCGACAACCTGCTGCCGCGGGTGGACCGCCTGCTGATCGGCGGCGGGATGTGCTTCACGCTGCTCGCCGCGCAGGGCCACGACGTGGGTGACTCGCTGCTGGAGTCCGACCAGATCGAGACCTGCAAGCGGCTGCTGTCCGAGGCGGGCGAGAAGATCGTGCTGCCCACCGACATAGTGGTAGCGGCCGAGATCTCCGACGACGCGCAGACCCGGGTGGTGCCCGCCGACGGCATCCAGGCCGGCAACAAGGGTCTGGACATCGGGCCGGAGTCGGTGGCGGCGTTCGCCCGGCACCTCGACGGCGCCGCTACGGTGTTCTGGAACGGCCCGATGGGCGTGTTCGAGGTGGCACCGTTCGCCGCGGGCACTCGCGGTGTGGCGGAGGCGGTCGCGGCGGTTGACGGGCTGTCGGTGGTCGGCGGCGGCGACTCCGCCGCGGCGGTACGCGCCCTCGGGCTCGACGAGGCGGCGTTCGGCCACATCTCCACCGGCGGCGGTGCGTCGTTGGAGTACCTGGAAGGCAAGACTCTGCCGGGGCTGGCTGCCCTGGAGGCCTAACGGCCGCTCTGGAGGCCGCCGCGGGCGGCCACTGACACGGGAGGGCCGGATGGCCAAGAAGACCGACCGCAGGCCGCTGATCGCCGGCAACTGGAAGATGCACCTCAACCACTTCGAGGCGATCCACCTGGTGCAGCGGCTGGCGTTCACGCTGACCGAGAAGCATCTGGAACACGTCGACGTGGCGGTGCTGCCGACGTTCACGTCGCTGCGCAGCGTGCAGACCCTGATCGACGGCGACAAGCTGCTGCTCTCCTACGGCGCGCAGGACCTCTCCCCGTACGACAAGGGCGCCTACACCGGGGACATCTCCGGCGCCATGCTCGCGAAGCTGGGCTGCTCGTACGTGGTGGTCGGGCACTCCGAGCGGCGGCAGTACCACGCCGAGGACGACGCGCTGGTCAACACCAAGGTGAAGGCGGCGCTGAAGCACGAGATCACCCCGATCCTGTGCATCGGCGAGGGCCTCGAGGTACGCGAAGCCGGTGAGCACGTGGCGCATACCGTCAGCCAGCTCGACGGCGCGCTCGCCGGGATCAAGGACCCGACTGCGCTGGTGATCGCGTACGAGCCGGTGTGGGCGATCGGTACCGGCAAGACCGCCACCCCCGCCGACGCCCAGGAGGTGATCGGCGCGATCCGGGCCCGGCTCGCCGAGCGGTACGGCGCCGACGCCGCAGAGAAGGTGCGCATCCTGTACGGGGGCTCGGTGAAGGGCGCCAACATCGCCAGCATCATGACCCAGGCCGACATCGACGGTGCCCTGGTCGGCGGCGCCAGCCTCGACCCGGACGAGTTCGCGCTGATCTGCTGCTACCGCGACCACTTCGTCACGAACTAGCGGCGGCGGGATAGCGGGGCACCCCTTAAGGTAAGCCGATGCGGCTGCGGAAGTTACGACGACTTCTGGCGGGGATCGTGGTCGTCGGGCTGGCCGCCGCCGGGTGCACCGACAACCCCGAGCTGCACGCGGAGACGGCGAAACCGCCGGCCCCCGGCGGCACCCTGTACGTGCTGGTGGAGGGCGAGGACTTCCCGCACATCGACCCGCAGCGCACGTACTACGTGCCGGCGAGCAACGTGACCCGGCTGTTCGCGCGGACCCTCACCACGTACCGGCCCGAACCGGGGGCGGCGGGCAGCGAGCTGGTGCCCGACCTCGCCACCGACCTGGGGCGGCCCACCGAGGGCAATTCGGTGTGGCAGTTCACCCTCAAGCCCGGCGTGAAGTGGGAGGACGGCTCCCCGGTCACCTGTCGGGACGTCAAGCACGGCGTGGAACGCAGCTTCGCCGCCGAAATCGATGGCGGCGCCTCCATCTACCCGCGTACGTACCTGACGGGTGGCAAGGACTACCGCGGACCGTACGTGGGCGGCAACAACAACGGCGACGGGCTGGACTCGGTCCGCTGCCTGGACGAGCGGACCGTGGAGTTCCACCTCACCCGGGCGGTCGGCGATTTCGGGTACGTGGCGGCGCTGCCGGTGTTCGCGCCGGTCCGGGCCGCCGAGGACACCCGGGGCGGGTACGACCGCAAGCCGTTCGCCAACGGGCCGTACCGGGTCACCTCGTACGCTCCCGACGAGTCGAAGCGGATGCGGCTGGTGCTGGAGCGCAACCGGCACTGGGATCCACGTACCGACCCGGCGCGCAAGCAGTACCCGGACCGGATCGAGGTGCGGTTCGGGCTCAACGCCGACCGGATGACCTACGACATGATCTCCGACCGCGACGAGTACAAGTACGCTGTCGCCCTCGACACCAAGGTCCCACCGCGTTTCGTGCAGCAGGTGATCAACGACTCGGTGCTGTCGGGCCGCACCGTCACCGGCACCACCTCCGGGGTCCGGTACCTGGCGATCAACACCCGCACGGTGAAGGATCTGGCCTGCCGTCAGGCCCTGGTGCACGGCTTCAACAAGCGGGCGGTACGCACCGCGCTGGGCGGCTCCCCGTACGGCGACTACGCCTCGACGATGCTCCCGCCGACCATGCAGGCGCACCTGGACTTCGACGTGTACGGCAGCAACGCCAACCCCGGCGGCGACCGCGGCAAGGCGCTGAAGCTGATGGAAGGCAAGGACTGCCCGACGAAGCTGACCCTGGACTTCATGAACACCCCGCTGTACGCACAGGTCGCCGACGTGATCACCGACTCGTACCAGCGGATCGGGATCGAGGTGCGCAAGCATCCGATCCCGAAGGACGAGTTCTTCGACACGGTGCGCTTCCCCGGCAAGCAGCACGACCTGGTGCTTGCCGGCTGGGTGCCGGACTTCCCGAACGGCTCCGGCACCATCCCGGCGCTGTTCGACGGCCGGGCGATCGTGGACGGCGCCAACGTCAACTACTCGCTGGTCAACGACCGTGAGCTGAACCAGCTGATCGACGCGGCGAACGCCGAAGCCGACCTGACCCGGCAGTACCAGCTGTGGGGTGCGCTGGACCGTAAGATCGCCGAGAAGGCGGTGGCGGTGCCGATCGTGTACGACCGTTCCCTGCAGATGCTGGGCAGCGGGGTACGCGGCGGCTTCCTACACCCCGCGTTCCTCGGCGTCGACCTGTGTACGGTTGGCGTGCGGTGAGTACGGCACGCCGGTCGCGCACCGCACCGCGACGGCGGCTATCCTGTGAGGTCGCTGCGGCTATCCGAGAGGACTGACCACGAGATGTTTGCGTACATCCTGAGCGGTGGGCTGGTTGTCACCAGCTCGCTGCTGGTGCTGCTGATCCTGCTGCACAAGGGCAAGGGCGGCGGCCTGTCCAGCATGTTCGGCGGCGGGGTCTCGTCCAACCTCGCGGGCTCCTCGGTCGCCGAGAAGAACCTCGACCGATACACGATCCTGGTGGGCATTCTGTGGCTCGCCTGCATCATCGGCCTGGGCCTGCTTATCAAAGCGGCACAGGGTGGAGGTACCTGAGCGTCCCGGTTTCGGCTTAGACTCGTGCGCGCGGCCCGGTTTCCCGGGTCGCGCGCACGGCGTTAGTGCGGGCCCAGCTCGTCTGCACACCCCATCGGTGTCTCCCCACCAGCGGCACCGGCCGGCCCGCACGGCAGCCCAACGCTCTACCCCCGGATGCGAGGAGCGAGAAGCCGTGGCAGGAGGCAGTGCCATTCGTGGTTCCCGCGTGGGCTCAGGTCCCATGCGTTGGACCGAGCGGGGCGAACCAGCCCCGCGCCGTCATGTGTCCTACTGGTGCGCCAACGGACACGAGACCCGACCGTCGTTCGCATTGGAGGCACAGCAACCCACTACCTGGGACTGTCCGCGGTGCGGCCTACCCGGCGGCGTGGACCGGGAGAACCCACCCGCCCCACCCACCGTCGAGCCGTACAAGTCCCACCTGGCGTACGTCAAAGAGCGGCGCAGCGACGACGACGGCGCGAAGATTCTCGCCGAGGCGCTGACCAGGCTGCGCCAGAGCCGCGCCGAGACATAGCGCGAGCAGAACCAGCCCGGCCGGGCCCACCGTGCCGGGCTGGTTCAGCGCAGGCTGCGCAGGGTGGGACGGACCCCGGTGGCGGCGGCGCGGTCGAGCAGCCAGAGGGTACGCCCGGTCCCGTGTACGCCGGCCGCCGGCAGCTGCACCGGGCCGGCGCCCGCCAGCGCGACCGCCACCGCGCGCGCCTTGTCGGCACCGGCCGCGATCAGCCACACCTCTTCCGCGGTGTTGATCGCGGGCAGGGTGAGCGTGATCCGTACCGGCGGCGGCTTCGGGCTGCCCCGTACGGCGGTGACGGTGCGGGACTCGTACCCGGCCGGTGACTCGGGGAACACCGAGGCCACGTGGCCGTCCTCGCCAACTCCGAGCAGCAGTACGTCGAAGTGCGGCAGCCGCTGGTGGCCGGGGCGGGCGGCGGCGGCGAGCTGCTCGGCGTACCGGGCGGCCGCCGCCTCGGGGTCGTCGCCGTCGGGGCCGTCGGAGCCCGGCATCGGGTGCACCCGCGCCGGATCCAGTGGCAGCGCGTCGAGCAGCGCGGCCCGCGCCTGGGTCTCGTTGCGCTGCTCGTCGCCGTACGGCAGGAACCGTTCGTCGCCCCACCACACGTCCACGTGTGACCAGTCGACGGCGTCCCGGGCCGGGCTGTCCCGCAGCGCCTGGTAGGTGGCGGCGGCGATCCGGCCGCCGGTGAGCACCACCGACGCCTCGCCCCGGGCCGCCTGGGCGTCGATCAGCCGGGTCACCAGCCGGGCCGCCACCGCCTCGGCGAGCAGCTCCGGCTCGGTGTGCACCACCACCGGAGTGGTCACGCGGCGCCGCCCGCAGCCGGCCCGGAGACGGCCGGCTCCTCGGGGCGTTCGGCGAGGGCGGGATCGTGCCAGATGTGCTCGCGGCGGGCGGGGCGGTCGTTGAGCCCCGCGACACCGGCCGCGGCGGCGAGCGCCTCCGCGTACGGCTGGTCGGCGTCGAGCCGGCCCAGCTCCTCGGCCAGCTCCTCGCCTAGCGCCCGGTCCAGCAGCGGCAGCACCCGGTCGGGCACCCCGGTACGCGCCAGCGTCGCCGTACCGTTGCGCGAGGTCAGCGCGAGCTGCGCGGAGTCGGGGAAGTCCAGCTCGACCCGGCTCAGTCGGGACCCTTCGCCGGTGACGGTGGGGGTGACGCCGAGCCGCGCCGAGAGCCAGCCGGCGAGCAGCATCGCTCCCGGATCCGAGCCGGGCGCGGCGATTCTGGCCGAGGCCGGGGCGGCCGGGGCGGTGTCGAAGGCGCCGGCTACCAGGGTGCGCCACGGCGTGATCCGGGTCCACGCCAGGTCGGTGTCGCCGGGGGCGTAGTCCTCGGCCCGCTGCCGCAGCGCCGCTACCGGGTCCTCACCTTCGGCGGCGTCGGTGATCCGGCGGTCCGCCACCACCCCGAGCGGGTCGTATGCGATCCGCTCCGGTGGCGCGCCGTGCCACCAGGTCACCACCGGTACGTCCGGCGCCAGCAACGGCAGTGCCACCGACTCGGCGTGCAGCGCGAGCCGGCCCTGCATCCGCAGCACGACCGCCTCGCAGGGCCCGAGCCGGCCACCGACGATCACCTCGGCGTCGAGGCGGGAGTCGGCGTCGAGCACGTTGCGGCGTACCACGATCAGTAGCCGGGTGGGGTGCTGCTGCGCGGCGATGGTCGCGGCCGCCTCGGCCTCGGCGACCCGCTTCTCCTCGGTGACCACGATCAGGGTGAGCGCCAGCCCACTGGTCACTCCGCCGGCGGAGCGGCGCTCCTCGGCGAGCCGTTTCACCACCTCGCCACCGGTGGTGTCCCAGAGCGCTACCACGTCAGCCTCCTCAGGGCGGTCCCGGCCGTCCCGCGGCCACGTACGGCGCTCACGGCCGCCGCCAGGCAACGCCGTCGGCGGCGAGCATGTCGTCGGCGGCCTTCGGACCCCACTCGCCGGCCCGGTACGGGTGCGGCTTCCCGCCCGCCCAGCGGGCTTCGAGCGGGTCGACCACGTGCCAGCTCGCCTCCACCTCGGCGGCGGTGGGGAACAGCATCTTGTCGCCCAGCAGGACGTCGAGCACCAGCCGCTCGTACGCCTCGGGGCTGGACTCGGTGAACGCCTCGCCGTACAGGAAGTCCATCGAGATGTCCCGGACCTCCATCCCGGAGCCGGGCACCTTGGAGCCGAACTTCAACGTCACGCCCTCGTCGGGCTGCACCCGGATCACCAGTTGGTTGTGCCCCAGCGACTCGACGTCGATGCTGGTGAACGGCAGGTGCGGCGCCCGCTTGAACAGCACCGCGATCTCGGTGACCCGGCGGGGGAGCCGCTTGCCGGTACGGATGTAGAACGGCACCCCGGCCCAGCGGCGATTCTGTACGCCGAGCCGTACCGCCACGTACGTCTCGGTGGTGGAGTCGGCCGGGACCTTCTCCTCCTCCAGATAGCCGGGCACCCTGGCGCCGGCCACCCAGCCCTGGATGTACTGGCCTCTGATGGCGTGTCCCTCGACGTCGTCCGGGACGGTCACCGCGCGCAGCACCTTCAGCTTCTCGGTACGGATCGCCTCGGCCTCGAAGCTGGTCGGCTCCTCCATCGCGGTCAGCGCCAGCAGCTGCAGCAGGTGGTTCTGCAGTACGTCGCGGGCCGCGCCGGCGGAGTCGTAGAACCCGGCCCGGGAGCCGATCCCGACGTCCTCGGCCATGGTGATCTGCACCGAGTCGACGTAGTGGGAGTTCCAGACTGGCTCGAACAGCGTGTTGGCGAACCGCAGCGCGAGCAGGTTCTGGATCGTCTCCTTGCCCAGGTAGTGGTCGATCCGGAACACGTCGTCGGCGGTGAACACGTCGTCGACCAGCGCGTTGAGCTCCCGGGCGGTGTGTACGTCGCTGCCGAACGGCTTCTCCACCACCACCCGGCGCCAGCCGCCGGACTTGGCGTTGTCGGCCATCCCGGTGCGTTCCAGCTGCTTGAGTACGGTCGGGAACGCCGCCGGCGGGATGGACAGGTAGAACGCCGCGTTGCCGGGAACGCCGTGGGTGTCGTGCAGCTCGTCGAGGGTCTGCGCCAGGTGGTCGAACGCGGCGTCGTCCTCGAACGACCCACCGACGAACTTGATGCTCCCGACCAGGCGCTGCCACACCTCGTCCCGCCACGGGGTACGGGCGTGCCGCTGCGCCGATTCGCGGGCCAGGTCCTCGAAGTCGCCGTCACCCCAGTCCCGCCGGGCGAAGCCGAGCATCACGAACCCTGCCGGCAGCAGGCCACGGTTGGCCAGGTCGTACACCGCGGGGATCAGCTTCTTGCGGGACAGGTCGCCGGTCACGCCGAAGACCACCAGGGCGCACGCCTCGGGGATCCGCGGCAGCCGCCGATCCTGCGGATCTCGCAGCGGGTTCCCGGTCACCCGAGCCTCGCCGGCCACGTCAGGATCACCCGTCATCCGAGGGTCTCCGCGGCGGCGAGCAGCTGCGCGACACCGGTGGCGCGGTCGGTCAGGTGCAGCCGCAGCACGGGGCGGTCCCGGCCGGCGAGCGCCTGGAGGTCACCGGCGGCCTGCGCCGCCTGCAGCTGCCCGAAGCTGTACGGCCGCCCCGGCACCGGCAGATCCTGGGCGACCGTACCGGTGATCTGCAGGAAGGCACCGTGCTGCGGGCCGCCCTTGTGGTACTGCCCGGTGGAGTGCAGGAACCGCGGACCCCAGCCGAACGTCACCGCGCGCCGCGCGGCACCGGCCAGCATCGGCCGCAGCCCGGCGATCCCGGCATCGCCGACCCGGTCCAGGTACGCCATCACCGCGAGGTAGCCGCGCTCCGGCACCGCCGCCAGCAGCGCGGCGAGCGCGGCTTCGAGCGAATCGGCGGAGATCCCGGACAGGTACAGCGCGACCGCGCCGTCCACCAGATCGGGCTCCACGGCCGGTACGCCGCTGGCGAGCAGCCGTTTGGTGTTGTCCTTGCTCTCGGCGACGTTGGGCTGGTCGAACGGCTCCACCCCGATCACCGCCGACGCGATCGCGGTGGCGTACTCCCAGCTCAGGAACTGGGCGCCGAGCGGGCCGTTGACCGCGATCCCGTCCGGCAGGAGCCGGGAGCCGGGCGCGGCGGCCGGCAGCGACCCGCCGACCAGCGCCGGCAGTACGTCGGGTCCGGCGGCGCCGGGGGAGTCGGGCGTCTCCAGCACCACCGGCAGGATCCCTGTGCCGGCCTTGCCGGTGGATTCGGCGATCAGCTGCTCGATCCAGTCGCCGAGTCCGACGATGCCGCTGCCGTCGCCGGCGATCGCGAGCTTGTCCCGCCCGCCGGAGGTGGCGGCGCCGAGTGCGGCCCCGAGCGCCAGTGCCGGATTGTCCTCGGCGTCGCCGAGCGAGGAAGCGAGCGCCGCGGCCTGGTCGATCAGCTCGGCCACGTCGACGCCGGCGAGCGCGCTGGGCACCAGCCCGAACGCGGTGAGCGCGCTGTACCGGCCACCCACCTCGGCGTCGGCGAGGAACACCGCGCGGGCGCCCTCGGCCTCGGCCAGTTCCGCCAGCGGCGAACCGGGGTCGGTCACCACCACCAGCCGTGATCCGGGGTCGATCCCGGCGTCGGTGAACGCCTGGGCGTACGCCCGGCGGTGGCTGTCGGTCTCCACGGTGGAGCCGGACTTGCTGGCCACCACCACCACGCTGCGCTCCAGCCGGTCGGCGAGCGCCCTGGCGATCTGGTGCGGGTCGGTGGTGTCCAGCACCGTCAGCGGTACGCCCAGCGTGCGGGTGATCACCTCCGGCGCCAGCGAGGAGCCGCCCATCCCGGCGAGCACCACGTGGTCGACGCCCTCGGCGGCCAGCTCCTCCCGCAGGCCGGTCAGCCGGGGGAGCAGTTCGCGGGACCGGGCGAACGTATCCAGCCAGCCGAGCCGGATCTTCGCCACCTCGGCCGCGTCCGGCCCCCACAGCGACGGGTCCTTGCCCGCCAGCCTCGCCGGTACGTCACCGTCGACCAACCGGCGCCGTGCCTCGCTCGCCCCTGGTACGTCGCCGGCCCCGCTGACCGAGAGCCCTGCCGCCGCCTCGACAGTCACGCCACCGCCTCCAGCTGCTGCTGGACCGTGTCGAGCAGTTCCTGCCAGCTGGCCGCGAACTTCTCCACGCCCTCGCGCTCCAGCACCTCGACCACGTCGTCGAGGTCGACGCCGGCGGCGGTCAGGTCGTCCATCACCTGCTGCGCGTCGGCGTAGTTGCCGGTGACGGTGTCGGGCTGGGTCTCGCCGTGGTCGGCGTACGCCTCGATGGTCGGCGCCGGCATGGTGTTCACCACGCCGGGGGCGATGAGGTCCTCGACGTACATCACGTCGCGGTACTCCGGGTTCTTGGTGCTGGTGGAGGCCCACAGCGGCCGCTGCGGCCGGGCGCCGGCGTCGGCGAGCGCCTTCCAGCGGTCGGAGGAGAAGACCTTTTCATAGCGTTGGTACGCCAGCCGCGCGTTCGCGATCGCCGCCCTGCCCTTCAGCGCGGCGACGTCACCGTTCAGCTTGTCGAGGCGGGCGTCGATCTCGCTGTCGACCCGGGAGACGAAGAACGACCCGACGGACCCGATCGTCGACAGGTCGTGGCCGTTCGCCTTGGCCTGCTCCAACCCGGTCAGGAAGGCCTCCATCACCGCTTCGTACCGCTGCAGGCCGAAGATCAGGGTGACGTTGACGCTGATCCCCTCGGCGAGGGTACGGGTGATCGCCGGCAGGCCCTCCCGGGTTGCCGGGATCTTGATGAACAGGTTGGGGCGGTCCACCATCCACCACAACGCCTTCGCCTCGGCGATGGTCTTGCGGGTCTCGAACGCGAGCCGGGGGTCCACCTCGATGGAGACCCTGCCGTCCTGGCCGCCGGTGGCGTCGTACACCGGGCGCATCACGTCGCACGCCCACCGCACGTCGTACCCGGTGAGCAGCCGTGCCGCCTCCTCCACGCCGATACCGCGGACCGCGAGATCGCGCAGCGCGTCGGCGTAGTCGTCCCGGTCGGCCAGCGCCTTGGCGAAGATCGTCGGGTTGGTGGTCACCCCGACCACGTGCTTCTCGCGACGCAGCGCATCGAGGTTGCCGGTGGCCAGGCGCTGCCGTGACAGGTCGTCCAGCCACACCGCGACTCCTGCGGCGGACAGTGCTGCGAGTCGGTCTGTCATCTTCTCGCTCTCCTCGTGCCCCCGCGGGGCGATTCAGTGGGGTGTCTCAGTTGGGCGGGGCTGCTGTGGCGCTTTTGCCGATGCTGCGCCGGGCGGCCCCGACCACCGCGCCGGCGGTGATGCCGAACTGTTCGAACAGCGTCTGGTACGGCGCGCTGGCGCCGAAGTGCTCGATCCCGACGTGCTCGCCGGCATCCCCGAGCAGGTCCCGCCAGGGCATGGCGATGCCCGCCTCCACCGACACCCGGGCGCGTACCGCTGGTGGCAGCACCTGATTGCGGTACCCGGCGTCCTGCGCGTCGAACCACTCCCGGCACGTCATCGACACCACCCGGGCGGCGACGCCGGCCTCCGCCAGCTGGTCGGCGGCGGCGAGCGCGAGCTGCACCTCGCTGCCGGTCGCGATCAGGATCACCTGTGGCTCGCCGTCGGTGTCCTTCAGGACGTAACCGCCGCGCTCGGCACCGGCAACCGAGGCCGGGTCCAGTACCGGGAGGTTCTGGCGGGTCAGGCACAGCGCGGTGGGGCGGTCGGTGTGTTCGAGGGCCTTGCGCCAGGCGATCGCGGTCTCGTTGGCGTCGGCCGGGCGTACCACGTCCAGGCCGGGGATCGCGCGCAGCGCCGCCAGGTGCTCGATCGGCTGGTGGGTGGGACCGTCCTCGCCGAGTCCGATCGAGTCGTGGGTCCAGACGTAGGTCACCGGCAGCTTCATCAGCGCGGCGAGCCGTACCGCGGGGCGCATGTAGTCGCTGAACACCAGGAACGTGCCACCGTACGGGCGGGTGCAGCCGTGCAGCGCGATGCCGTTGAGAATCGCGCCCATCGCGTGCTCGCGTACCCCGAAGTGCAGGGTCCGGCCGTACGGGTTGCCGCTGAACTCCTTGGTGGAGTGCTCGGCGGGCAGGAACGACGGCTCGCCCTTCATGGTGGTGTTGTTGCTGTCGGCCAGGTCGGCCGAGCCGCCCCACAGCTCCGGCAGCGGCCCGGCGAGCGCGTTGAGTACGGTGCCCGACGCCTTCCGGGTGGCCATCGGCTTCTGGTCGGCCTCGAAGCTCGGCAGCGCGTCGGCCCAACCCTCGGGCAGCTCGCGTGCCGACAGCCGGTCGAACAGCGCCCTGCGTTCCGGGTTCGCCGCCGCCCACTCGTCGAAGCCGGCCTGCCACTCGACGTGGGCCTTGGCGCCGCGCTCAGCAGCCTCCCGGGCGTGCGCCAGCACCTCGACCTCCACGGCGAACGACTGCGACGGGTCGAAGCCGAGCAGCCGCTTGGTCGCCGCCGCCTCCTCGACACCGAGCGCGGAGCCGTGGATCTTGCCGGTGTTCTGCTTGTTCGGCGCAGGCCAGCCGATGATCGTCCGCAGCGAGATGAACGACGGGCGGCCGGTCTCGGCCCTGGCGGCCCGCAGCGCGGCATACAGCGCGTCCACATCCTCGCGGTACTCGCCACCGGCGGTCCAGTCGACCGTCTGCACGTGCCAGCCGTACGCCTCGTAGCGCTTGGCCACGTCTTCGGACAGCGCGACCGCGGTGTCGTCCTCGATCGAGATGTGGTTGTCGTCGTAGAGCACGATCAGGTTGCCGAGCTGCTGGTGGCCGGCGAGCGCGCTGGCCTCGTGGGTGATCCCCTCCTGGATGTCACCGTCGGAGGCGACCACGTACACGTGGTGGTCGAACGGGCTTTCGCCGGGCGCGGCGTCGGGGTCGAGCAGGCCGCGCTCGCGGCGGGCCGCCATCGCCATCCCGACCGCGTTGGCCAAGCCTTGGCCGAGCGGTCCGGTGGTGGTCTCCACACCGGCGGTGTGGCCGTACTCGGGGTGACCCGGCGTGAGAGATCCCCACTGTCGCAGCGCCTTCAGGTCGTCGAGCCGCAGGCCGTACCCGGAGAGGTAGAGCTGGATGTAGAGGGTGAGGCTGGAGTGGCCGCAGGAGAGCACGAAGCGGTCCCGTCCGGCCCAGTGCGGGTCCGCCGGGTCGTGCCGCATCATCCGCTGGAATACCAGGTACGCCGCGGGCGCCAGCGACATCGCGGTGCCGGGGTGGCCGTTGCCGGTCTGCTCGACGGCGTCGACCGCGAGGGCGCGCACCGTGTCGACGGCGCGCCGGTCCAGGTCGGACCATGCCAGGTCGGACCGTGCCAGGCGGGTGTCGTTCTGTGTCACGTGGGAACTCCCGTTCTTTCCGGGCTGGAGGTTTGAGGGACAGCGGCTGGCGCGGGACACCCTGCGAAGCCCAGCCACGACCCTACCGACCGCCGCCCGGCAACGAGTCACGATCCCCGGCTCACCCTGCCGGAACCCTTGACATCGACGCGTTCTACTCTCTCTTACGATGAGCACGCTGGCCGGACATGAGCGTCCCGTAGCGGAAGCCGTCCGGTCGGCACCGGTCGGCCCGCCTGACGTACCCACTGAGAGCCGTGCCTCGGCGCTGGACGTGATCCGGGCGTACGTCTCGCTCACCAAACCGCGGATCATCGAGCTGCTGCTGATCACGGCGGTGCCGGCGATGTTCCTGGCCGCCGGCGGTTTCCCGAGGCTGCTCGACGTGCTGGTGGTGATCGTGGGTGGCGCGCTGTCTGCGGGCAGCGCCAACGCGCTCAACTGCTACATCGACCGCGACATCGACCAGGTGATGCGACGTACGTCACGCCGTCCGCTGCCGCAGCACGTGGTGGAGCCACGTCAGGCGCTGATCTTCGGCCTGGTGATCGGCACGCTGTCGGTGGCGCTGATGGGAATCGCTGCGAACCTGCTCGCCGGTGCGCTGACCGCGGGCGCGATCTTCTACTACGTCGTGGTCTACACCATGCTGCTCAAGCGCCACACCGTGCACAACACCGTGCTGGGCGGGGTGTGCGGCGCGATGCCGGTGCTGATCGCCTGGGCGGTGGTCACCGGCACGCTGGCGTGGCCGGCCTGGGTGCTGTTCGGTGTGGTGTTCTTCTGGCAGCCCACCCACTTCTGGGCGCTGGCGATCAAGTTCAAGGACGACTACGCCGCCGCGAACATCCCGATGCTGCCGGTGGTCGCCTCGCTGCGCCGGGTCGGCGTGGAATCTCTGGTGTACGCGGTGCTCACCGTGGCATGCTCGCTGCTGCTCTGGCCGTACGCCGCCAGCGTGGTCTACGCCGCCGTGGCGGCGGTGCTGGGCGGCCTGCTGCTGGCCGAGACCACGAAACTGCTGCTGCGGGTACGCCGGGGCGAGGATCCGCGTCCGATGCGGCTGTTCCACTGGACGAACACGTATCTGACGCTGCTCTTCCTGACGATCGCCATCGACACCTTTATCCGGTGATTCGCCCGAATTCAGGTCTAGTTCAACCTCGTCTGATCGGTCGAATGAGCCCGTAACCCCAGTCACAGCCCACGCTCAGCCGCGTTTGACCTCGCGTGACCCCTACTTACTGTGACGTCATGGCTGATACCACCGTCCACGAGATTGCCCCCGGCGGACTTGTCTCCGCGATCAAGGACTTCGCCGTCGCGCACCCCGGTACGAGCGCGGTCGTCGAGTTCCTGGGCAAGCGTGGCGCAAGGATCGTCCTGCAGGGCTCCGACGGTGAGTCCGCGGACCAGTTCGCCCCCGCCACCGACGTGGCCCGCGACGCCTGCCGGGAGGCCGGCATCGACGTGGTCAACACCTGGGAGCAGGAGCTCTTCGAAGAGATCCGCGCCCAGGCCGCCATGTGGTGAGCGATCTCCGTTAGACCCCCGGGGCCGGCGCCGACGCGTCGGCCCCTCTGCTTCTGGTCTTCGCGTAGAGGTGCAGCGCGGCCAGCCAGACCGCACAGGCGCCCGCCATGTGTACGCCGACCAGCAGCACCGGCAGCGCGGTGAAGTACTGCACGAACCCGACCAGCCCCTGCGCCAGCTCGACCCCGATGAGGATCGCCGCGGCCCGGGTGGCGCCCGGCGCGGTGCCGGCGGCCAGCAGCGCCAGCAGACCCGCGATGGAGAGTCCGAGCAGTAGGAACACCGCGTCGGCGTGCAGCTGCGCCACCAGCCCGGGATCGATGCCGATACGCGGCGAGCGCGGATCGCCGGCGTGCGGGCCGGCGCCGGTGACCACGGTCCCGATGCCGAGTAGCCCCAGCGTGGTCGCGACGATCCCGGTCGCCAGCCAGCGGAGCGGCCGCGGCACCAGCGAGCGGGCCGGTCCGTCGGTCTCGCCGGCGCGTACCCACAGCGCGTACGCGGTCGCGATCACCACCATCGACATGGTGAAGTGGCCGGCGACCACCCACGGGTTGAGCGTCATCCGTACGCTGAGCCCGCCGATCGCTCCCTGCAGGATCACCAGCCCGAGCACCCAGGCCGCCAGTGTGACCAGGCTCCGGCGCCGGGGCCGGGCCAGCAGGGTCGCCCCCAACGTGGCGACCGCGACCAGCCCGACCAGGATCGACAGCCCTCGGTTGCCGAACTCGATCAGCCCGTGGATCCCCATCTCCTGCGTCGCGGTGTACGACTCGTCGGTGCAACGGGGCCACGTCGGGCACCCCAGCCCGGAGCCGGTGAGCCGTACCGCGCCGCCGGTGAGCACGATCAGGACGTTCGCGATCAGGGATGCCAGCGCCAGCCGGCGTACCAGGGCAGGGGAGACTGTCACGCGGGCAATTGAACCCTCCGTGGCCGCGTGCCGCCGGCCCGGGGTCCGGTTGCCGCATTACCGGCCTGGAGTCCGGTTACCGAGCGTGGCGGGTGTCACTCGCGCCCCCATTTGCCCTACCGTCCGGAAATACGTCACAATGGTGTTGTGAAAAACGCGGTGATGCTTCCGACGCCTGCCCTGCCGGAAACCGGCAAGGGTGTGGATGGGCGTACCCGCGACCGGGTCACCCAGCTGCTACTGGAGCGGGGGCACGCCACCGCGGCAGAGCTGGGGGAGGAGCTGGGGCTCTCTCCCGCCGCGATCCGCCGCCACCTCGACGCGATGCTGGCCGACGGGCTGGTGACCTCCGAGGTGCAGCCGGTACGCGGCCACCGCGGCCGGGGGCGTCCGGCCCGGATGTTCGCCCTCACCGAGCAGGCGCGGGTGACCTGCGCGCCTCACACGTACGACGACCTGGCGACCGCCGCGCTGCGTTGGATCGCCCAGCACGGTGGCCGGGAGGCGGTGGCTCGGTTCGCCGAGGAGCAGGTGGCGCAGCTGGAGCAGCGCTGCCGTACCGCCATGGCGGGGGCACGTGACGAGCCTCTCGCCCGGGCAGAGGCCCTGGCCGAGGCACTCTCGGCAGAGGGCTACGCTGCCAGCGCCTCGACGATCGCCACCGGCGGTCAGCTCTGCCAGCACAACTGCCCGGTGGCGCATGTCGCGGCTGAGTTCCCCCAGCTGTGTGAAGCGGAGACCCAGGTGATCGGACGGCTGGTCGGCACCCACGTGCAGCGGCTGGCCACCATCGCCAACGGCGACGGCGTCTGCACCACCCATATCCCGGACCGGCGCCGGTTCGCGCACCGTACCGAAACCACGAATGCTGACTGAGGACATATCTGATGACTGAGACCATCGGCCAGACCGTGCCTCCCGCCCCCGTGTCGCAAGAGGAGCACCTCGCCGCGCTCGGCAAGTACCAGTACGGCTGGGCCGACTCGGACCTGGCGGGCGCCAGCGCGCAGCGTGGCCTCAACGAAGCGGTGGTACGCGACATCTCCGCGAAGAAGAACGAGCCCGAGTGGATGCTGAAGCTCCGCCTCAAGGGGCTCAAGCTGTTCGAGAAGAAGCCGATGCCGCAGTGGGGCGCCGAGCTTGGCACGATCGACTTCGACAACATCAAGTACTTCGTACGCTCCACCGAGAAGCAGGCCACCAGCTGGGAGGAGCTTCCGGAGGACATCAAGAACACCTACGACAAGCTCGGCATCCCGGAGGCGGAGAAGCAGCGCCTGGTAGCCGGTGTCGCGGCCCAGTACGAGTCCGAGGTGGTCTACCACAAGATCCGGGAGGACCTCGAGGAGCAGGGCGTCATCTTCCTCGACACCGACACCGCGCTCAAGGAGCACCCGGAGCTGTTCGGAGAGTATTTCGCCACCGTGATCCCGGTCGGCGACAACAAGTTCGCGGCCCTCAACACGAGCGTGTGGAGCGGCGGGAGCTTCATCTACGTGCCGAAGGGCGTGCACGTGGAGATCCCGCTGCAGGCGTACTTCCGGATCAACACCGAGAACATGGGCCAGTTCGAGCGGACCCTGATCATCGTCGACGAGGGCGCGTACGTGCACTACGTCGAGGGCTGCACCGCGCCGATCTACAGCTCCGACTCGCTGCACTCCGCGGTGGTCGAGATCATCGTCAAGAAGAACGCGCGCTGCCGCTACACCACGATCCAGAACTGGTCGAACAACGTCTACAACCTGGTGACCAAGCGTGCCGTGGCGCACGAGGGCGCGACCATGGAGTGGGTCGACGGCAACCTGGGCTCCAAGATCACGATGAAGTACCCCGCGGTCTGGATGGTCGGCGAGCACGCCAAGGGCGAGGTGCTGAGCGTCGCGATGGCCGGCGAGGGCCAGCACCAGGACGCCGGCGCCAAGATGGTGCACGCCGCGCCGCACACCTCTTCCACGATCATCTCCAAGTCGATCGCGCGGGGTGGCGGACGTACCAGCTACCGGGGCCTGGTGCAGGTCAACGAGGGCGCGGAGCACTCCAAGAGCACCGTCAAGTGCGACGCGCTGCTGGTCGACACGATCTCGCGCAGCGACACCTACCCGTACGTCGACGTACGGGAGGACGACGTCGCGATGGGCCACGAGGCGACGGTCTCGAAGGTCTCCGACGACCAGCTGTTCTACCTGATGAGCCGGGGCCTGTCCGAGGACGAGGCGATGGCGATGATCGTGCGCGGATTCATCGAGCCGATCGCCAAGGAACTGCCCATGGAGTACGCGTTGGAGCTCAACCGGCTCATCGAGCTGCAGATGGAAGGTGCCGTGGGGTGACCCAGCACGTTGTGGAGGCCGCCGAGGGCGCGGTCGCGAGTCACCTGCACCCGGCAGGCTCCTTCGATGTCGACGACCATCCCGTGCCGACGGGGCTGGAAGAGGTCTGGCGGTTCACCCCGCTCAAGCGGCTCAAGGGCCTGCTCGACGAGGCGTCGCTGGACGGCAGCGACTACGTCGTCGACGTACGGCTGGACCCGGCGGTCACCGCGCAGAGCGTCTCCGGCGATGCGAAGGGCTCCTCGGGGTACGTGCCGACCGACCGGATCAGCGCCCGGGCGTGGCAGGCCTCGGACAAGACCTTCGTGGTCACCGTGCCGGCCGACACGGTCGCCGCGCAGCCGTCGGTGATCACGCTGCGCGGTACCGGCACCGCGACCGCGGCGGCCGGCCACCTGGTGGTCGAGGCGAAGCCGTACAGCTCGGCCACGGTGGTGGTCCGGTTCGAGGGCTCCGCGACCTTCGCCGAGAACGTCGAGTACGTGGTCGGCGACGGCGCCTCGCTCACCGTGGTGGTGGTGCACGCCTGGGACCGCGACGCCGTACACGCCACCCACCACCATGCCACGGTGGGCCGCGACGCCCGGCTGCGGCAGGTGGTCGCCACCCTCGGCGGTGACCTGGTACGCGTCTCCTGCTCCGTGGAGTACGCCGGCCCCGGTGGCGACGCGGAGCTGATCGGGCTCTACTTCGCCGACGCCGACCAGCACCTGGAACACCGGCTGTTCGTCGACCACAACGCGCCGAACACCCGCAGCCGGGTGGACTACCGGGGCGCGCTGCAGGGCCGGGGCGCGCACACCGTCTGGGTGGGCGACGTGCTGATCCGCAAGGTCGCCGAAGCCATCGACACGTACGAGTCGAACCGCAACCTGGTGCTCACCGACGGCTGCCGGGCCGACTCGGTGCCGAACCTGGAGATCGAGACCGGCGAGATCGCCGGTGCCGGTCACGCCAGCGCCACCGGGCGGTTCGACGATGAGCAGCTGTTCTACCTGCAGTCCCGCGGCATCCCGTACTCCGAGGCCCGCAAGCTGGTGGTACGCGGCTTCTTCGCCGAGCTGCTGGCCAAGATCGAGGTGCCGGAGCTGGTTGAGCAGCTGACCGCGGTGATCGACGAACGGCTGGCGAAGGCGGGGGCATGAGCGAGCGCAGCGAGCGACAGTCCGGCACCGCCGAGGTAGCGGAGTTCGTCAAGGTGTGCGCGGCGACGGACATCGAGTCCGCCTCGGCGGTACGCGCGGAGATCGATGATCTACCCGTGGCGATCGTGCACGCCGAGGACGGCGAGTTCTACGCGATCCACGACGTCTGTTCGCACGCCGAGGTGCCGCTGTCCGAGGGCGACGTGGAGGACTGCACCCTGGAGTGCTGGCTGCACGGCTCGCGCTTCGACCTGCGTACCGGCGAGCCGACCGGGCTGCCGGCGACCGAGCCGGTCCCGGTCTACCCGGTCGAGGTACGCGACGGCGACGTGTACGTATGCCTGACCCCGAAACAGTCTTAAGCGTGACCAAAGTTGACAAACAGGAGTTGAAGGACCCAACGATGAGTGTTCTCGAGATCCGCGACCTGCACGTCTCGGTCAAGACCAGCGACGAAGGCCTCAAGCCCATCCTGGCCGGCGTCGACCTGACCGTACGTGCGGGTGAAACGCACGCCATCATGGGCCCCAACGGCTCCGGCAAGTCGACCCTGGCGTACTCCATCGCCGGCCACCCGAAGTACCAGGTGACCCGGGGCGGCGTCACGCTCGACGGCGAGGACGTGCTCGCCATGTCCGTGGATGAACGCAGTCGAGCCGGCCTGTTTCTCGCGATGCAGTACCCGGTCGAGGTGCCTGGCGTCTCGGTCGCGAACTTCCTGCGTACCGCGAAGACCGCCGTCGACGGTGAGCCGCCGAAGCTGCGTACCTGGGTCAAGGACCTGCGCGGCTCGATGGAGCGGCTCGGCATGGACCCGACGTTCGCCGAGCGCAACGTCAACGAGGGCTTCTCCGGCGGCGAGAAGAAGCGGCACGAGATCGTGCAGCTGGAGCTGCTGCAGCCGAAGCTCGCGGTGCTCGACGAGACCGACTCAGGGCTCGACATCGACGCGCTGCGAGTGGTCAGCGAGGGCATCAACCGGGTCAAGGAGACCGGGAAGACCGGCCTGCTGCTGATCACCCATTACACCCGGATCCTGCGGTACGTGGCGCCGGACTTCGTCCACGTGTTCGTCGGCGGCCGGATCGTCGAGGAGGGCGGCCCGGAGTTGGCCAACGCCCTGGAAGACACCGGCTACGAGCGGTACGTCGCCGGCGCGGGCCCCGCCAAGGTCGGCTGAGGGAGAAGGACATGGTGACAGGATCGTTGGCGCAGCCACTGCCGCCGCGGACACCCGACCTGTCCAGCTACGACGTGCCCAGCTACGACCTGGCGGCGGTACGCCGTGACTTCCCGATCCTGGAGCGGGAGGTCAACGGCCACCCGCTGGTGTACCTGGACAGCGCCAACACCTCGCAGAAGCCGCGCCAGGTGATCGACGCGATACGGGAGCACTACGAGCGGCACAACGCCAACGTGGCGCGCGCCGTACACACCCTCGGCACCGAGGCGACCGAGGCGTACGAGGGCGCCCGGGAGAAGATCGCGCGGTTCGTCAACGCGCCCAGCACCGACGAGGTGGTCTTCACCAAGAACTCCTCCGAGGCGATCAACCTGGTGGCGTACGCCTTCGCCAACGCCACGTTGGGCGGCGGGGACGAACGGTTCCGGCTGGGGCCCGGGGACGAGATCGTGATCTCCGAGATGGAGCACCACTCCAACATCGTGCCGTGGCAGCTGCTCTGCGAGCGCACCGGCGCGACGCTGCGCTGGTTCTCCATCACCGACGAGGGGCGCATCGACTGGTCGCAGCTCGACGAGCTGGTCAACGAGCGCACCAAGATCGTCAGCTACGTACACACCTCGAACATCCTCGGCACCATCAACCCGACCGCCGCGCTCACCGAGCGGGCCCGCGCCGTGGGCGCGCTGGTGATGCTGGACTGCTCCCAGTCGGCGCCGCACATGCCGCTGGACGTGCAGGACCTGGGCGCTGACTTCATCTGCTTCACCGGCCACAAGATGTGCGGCCCGACCGGCATCGGTGTGCTCTGGGGCCGCCGCGAGCTGCTCGCAGTGATGCCACCGTTCCTGGGTGGCGGCGAGATGATCGAGCGGGTCGACATGACCGGCTCGACGTACGCCCCGCCACCGCACCGGTTCGAGGCCGGCACCCCGCCGATCGCGCAGGCCGTTGGGCTGGGTGCGGCTGCCGACTATCTGACCGGGATCGGTATGGACGCGATCCGGTGGCACGAAAAACTGCTCACCGGGTACGCCCTGGAAGCCCTCGAAACCGTGCCCGGACTGCGGATCATCGGCCCCCGGGTCGCGATCGGCCGGGGCGGCACCATCTCGTTCGTGCTCGACGGCATACATCCCCACGACGTGGGGCAGGTGCTGGATGCCAGCGGCATCGCGGTACGGGTCGGCCAGCACTGCGCCCGCCCCACCTGTGTCCGGTACGGCGTACCGGCGACCACCCGTGCCTCGTTCCACCTGTACACCACCACGGAGGAGGTCCAGGCCTTGGTACGCGGGCTCGAACAGGTCCGGAAGGTGTTCGATTGATGCAGCTCGACACGCTGTACCAGGAGATCATCCTGGATCACTACAAGCGCCCCCAGGGCCGTGGCCTGCGGGAGCCGTACCAGGCTGAGGTGCACCACGTGAACCCCACCTGCGGCGACGAGATCACGCTGCGGGTGCACATCGAGGACGGCACGGTCACCGATGTGTCCTACGAGGGGATGGGCTGCTCGATCAGCCAGGCCGCCGCGAGTGTTCTCTACGAGCTGCTGCGGGGTAAGACGGTCGACGAGGCGTTCACCGTGCACGACGCGTTCACCGAGATGATCGGCAGCAGGGGCCAGATCGCCCCCGACGAGGCACTGTTGGAGGACGCGGTGGCGTTCGCCGGAGTCTCGAAGTACCCCGGTCGGGTCAAGTGCGCGCTGCTGCCCTGGATGGCGTTCAAGGACGCGGTCGCCCGTACCGGCGCCGCGACAGGAGGTACCGCGCAATGAGTGAGACGACCACCCACGACACCGAGGCGACGCCCGCCACGGCTCCGGACCCGGCCACGGCCCCGGAGTCGGCTGCCCCGGAGTCGGAGGCGGCCGAGCAGCCGGTCGCGTCGGGCGACGGTGCGCAGAAGGCATCGCTGGACGACGTGGAGGAAGCGCTCAAGGACGTCGTCGACCCGGAGCTGGGGATCAACGTGGTGGACCTCGGGCTGATCTACGGCGTACACGTCGACGACGAGAACGTCGCCACCATCGACATGACGTTGACCTCGGCCGCCTGCCCGCTCACCGACGTGATCGAGGACCAGGCCCGTTCGGCGCTGTGCACCGGTCCCGGCGGCGGCCTGGTCGAAGACATCCGGATCAACTGGGTCTGGATGCCCCCGTGGGGCCCGGACAAGATCACCGACGACGGCCGCGAGCAGTTGCGGGCACTGGGCTTCAACGTGTGATTCGCGGGCTCAGGCACCCGCTGGCGGCGTTCTCGCTCCCTTGCGTGCCAAGAACGCACGCGGCGGTCGCTGCGGCCTTGCCAGCGGGCACCTGAACCCGCGAATCACGCTCTTCGACTATTCGAGCGGGGTGCGCTCGTCCAGCCAGGTGATGCGCTCGAATCCGTACGCCTGGCACGCGTCCCGGATGCTGGCGGCGGGGTCGTCCTGCTCGGCGCGCAGCACGAACTCGCCGTCGATGTTGTAGAGCGAGAGGACCACCAGCGTCCCGGCCGACGGCTTGCGTGCCAGCGGCACCTCGATCTCGGCGCCGCCGTAGGTGCTGACGATCAGCGTGCCGTCCCACTGCAGCGTGCCGCGGCTCTCGGAGAACCCGTACACGATCAGCCGTTCCAGCTCACGGCACTGCCGCAGATCCAGGGTGAGCTGCTCGAACCGGTCCCGGCCGCTGACGATCACCGGACGATCCGAGTCCCGCGGTGCGAACCGGGCGCCGCCGGCGTGCTGCACCGTCGAGGCGTGCCCGCCACGTAGCTGGTACGCACAGCCCAGCCGCAGGTCGCCCACCCGATCGGAGCACGCCGCCCGGATCAGCAACGTACCGACTCCGGACTGCATCCGGGTCAGGGTCACCGTCGGCGACGTGGCCGAGAGGATGGTGTCCACGCCGGCGCGGGTACGCGCCTGTGGCCGGGCCGGTCGCGGAGTCGGCCGGGCCGGGGCGCCTCGCCGTGCCGCCGGAGGTGTCTTCGGGGTGGAGAGATCCAACGACGTGTGGCCCGTAGCGGGCGTCGGCGGCGGTGGCGCCGACCGCGTGGAGAGGTCCAGCGCCGTGTCGCCGGTGGGCGCCGGTGTTGGCGGAGTCCGCCGGCGTGCCGGCGGTGCTGCTGGCGGTGCTGTTGGCGGTGCCGGCC
>JBOGDE010000047.1:0-23237 GCA_050701695.1 Micromonosporaceae bacterium | reverse complement strand
GCGCCGTACTGCCCCCGGTGCCAGACCGCGCTGTCCAGCCACGAGTTGGGACAGCCCGGTGTCTACACCGACATCGTCAGCCCCTCGGCGTACGTGCGGTTCCCGGTGACCACAGGCGAGTGGGCTGGTACGGCAGACCTGCTGGTGTGGACGACCACGCCGTGGACGCTGGTGAGCAACACCGCCGTGGCGGTACACCCCGACGTGACGTACGTCCTGGCTCGTCACCCGGACCACGAACGCGCCATCGTGATTGCTGAACCGCTGCTCGATGCCGTACTCGGCGACGGGTGGCAGCCCGTTGAGCGCCGCGCCGGCCGGGAGCTGGAGCGCATCGGGTACAGCCGCCCGTTCGAGTTGATCGACGTGCCCGACGCGCACTACGTGGTGGTGGCCGACTTCGTCACCACCGAGGACGGCACCGGGCTGGTGCACCTCGCGCCCGCGTTCGGCGCTGACGACCTCGCGGCCTGCCGTCGCTACGGTCTGCCGGTGGTCAACCCGGTCAACCGGCAGGGCCATTTCGATGACGCGGTTCCACTGGTGGGCGGCCGGCTGTTCAAGGACGCCGACGAGACTCTGGTGGCCGACCTGCGCGCAAGAGGACTGCTCTACCGCCACCAGCCGTACAACCACGCCTACCCGCACTGCTGGCGCTGCCACCAGGCGCTGCTGTACTACGCGATGCCTTCGTGGTACATCCGCACCACCGCGATCAAAGACGACCTGGTCGCGCAGAACGAGAAGACCAACTGGCACCCCGCCGGGATCAAGCACGGCCGGTACGGGGACTGGCTGACCAACAACGTCGACTGGGCGTTGTCGCGCAGCCGCTACTGGGGCACTCCGCTGCCGATCTGGCGCTGCCCGGACAAGCACACCGTCTGTGTCGGCTCGCTAGCCGAGTTGGGTAAGTACGTCGGTCGTGATGTGAGCGACCTGGACCCGCACCGCCCGTTCGTCGATGAGATCACCTTCCCCTGCCCGACCTGCGGTGAGACCGCCCGCCGGGTCGATGAGGTCATCGACGTGTGGTTCGACTCCGGAGCGATGCCGTTCGCCCAGCTCGGCGCGCCGCACCGCAACGAGGAGGAGTTCGCCAAGAGCTACCCCGCACAGTTCATCTGCGAGGCCATCGACCAGACCCGCGGCTGGTTCTACACGCTCATGGCGGTAGGCACCCTGGTGTTCGGCCGCTCCTCCTACGAGAACGTGCTGTGCGTCGGGCTGCTCCTCGACGCCGAGGGCCGCAAGATGAGCAAGCACCTCGGCAACGTGCTGGAACCGGTCGGCCTGATGGACCAGCACGGCGCCGACGCCGTCCGATGGTTCATGCTCGCCTCCGGATCGCCGTGGAACGACCGCCGCGTCGGCCACGAGGCTCTCGATGAAGTCGTCCGCAAGGTGCTGCTCACCTACTGGAACACCGCCGCCTTCCAGACCCTCTACGGCCGCGCGGCCAACTGGACACCTGACCCGACCACAACACCGCCCGCCGACCAGTCCATCCTCGACCGCTGGCTGCGCTCCGAGCTGGCCGCGCTCGTCATCGACGTGGACGAGGCGATGGAGGCGTTCAACGTCCAACAAGCCGCACGCCACCTCGCCGAGTTCATCGACGACCTGTCCAACTGGTACGTGCGCCGATCCCGCCGCCGCTTCTGGCGCGGCGACCCGGCGGCGCTGGCCACCCTCCACGAGTGCCTGGAGACGGTAACGCGCCTGCTCGCCCCGATCGTGCCGTTCATCACCGACCGCGTCTGGCGCGCCCTCATCGTGCCCACCGACTCCGAAGCGCCCGACTCTGTCCACCTCGCCGCCTGGCCCGAAGTGCGACGCGAACGCGTCGACACGAACCTCTCCCGGCACATGGCGCTGGCACGCCGCATCGTGGAGGCCGGCCGCGCCGCACGCGCCGGCTCCGGCATGAAGGTCCGTCAGCCTCTCTCACGCGCGCTGATCGCAGCACCCGGCTGGGACTCCATGCCTGACGAGCTGCGAGCCGAGATCGCCGATGAACTCAACGTGGCGAAGCTCGACGCGCTCAGCGAAGCCGCCGCCGTGGTCGACTTCACCATCCGGCCACAGTTCCGCACCATCGGGCAGCGATTCGGATCACGCACCCAACAAGTGGCTCAGGCCGTACGCGCCGCCGACCCAGCCGAAACCGCCGCCGCGCTGCGCACCGCCGGGCAGGTGACGGTCATGGTCGGAGACGAGGAGATCGTCCTCGGACCTGAAGAAGTCGAGGTGACTGAGACTCCCCGCACCGGCTGGTTCGTGGCCGCAGAGGGCACCGTCACCGTCGCACTCGACCTCGAAATCACTCCAGACCTGAGGGCCGCCGGAATCGCTCGCGACGTGGTGCGGCTCATCCAGCAGGCCCGCAAGGACACCGGGCTGCACATCACCGACCGGATCAACCTGTGGTGGCAGGCCGAAACTGAAACCGCCGAGGCGATCCGCGAGCACCAACAAGCCATCAGCGACGAAGTGCTCGCCGTGACCTTCACCGAAGCAGCCGCGCCCGACGGCGTACCCGAGCACCAAGACGATCAACTCGGCGTGCGTTTTGCCGTCGAGAAGGCGTAGGCAACCGCCCGGCAGCATCCAATTCAAGCAGCCTTGCCGGGTTCGGAGTTGCTGAAGAAGTCGTACAGCGCTTGGAGGGTGGCCGCGTCGGTAGCACGTGCCTTGAGGCGTGGAGAGCCGCTCGTCTCAATGCCAGCCCCCGGGGGGCTGTCCCGCCTGTGAGGTGAGCCCGTGAAGATTCCCCGCCTGTCCCGTTCGGAGGAGGGGAAGGCACGTGGGCATGGGGAGCCAGGCGGCGCCCTTCCTGTGCGTGCGATGAACCCAGAACCCAGGGTACGTAGGAGGGCCAGAACACACCCGAGCGATCAGAATGGCGTGATCGACGCGGTTCTAGAACGGCAAGACTCCATCACCCCAGGGGAGACCGAGTTCGTGGAGGTAGGTGATTCGAGCGCTAATCGCTGCCGAGAAGTGGCGCCAGTCGAGGCTATCCACCAACTCGATTGGCCTCGGGTCGGTGGCGGACGACGCGACGTAGCAGACGGCGTCGTAGAGTCCTTCGGCCATCAGGCGCTCGCAGAAGATCGCGAATCGATCTTGGTAGGACTTGCCTTTCCAGATCTGGTCGACGGGCATGGCGCCCTTGGCAGTCCTGACGGGGGTCCGTGACTCGGCAGCGTCCTCCATTATGAAGAAATAGCCAAGCCATGGTTTTTCGCCCGGAAAGGTATCCGCGAGTGCCGCACGCCTTAGGTCCACTGCGCTGCCCAGGGCCTCTTCTACTCGGTTGTTGTAGTTGTTGCCGAACGACGGCCCGCCTAAAGCCTTAAGTTCGAAGGCTGCGACGAGGGTGTTCTCGTACACCACGACGACGTCCCACTGCTTCTGCGGGCGGTAGTACCCAGGCAGCTCAAGCCCCTGCCGCCTGGTGATCCGGATCGCCTCAGGTGGGTATCCGGCGTCGAGGAAGAACTTGGCGAGAAGGGCAGCGATGCCGTCGAAGTGCTTCCCGCCTCGTACCGAGCCGGCTGTTCCCGCGCCAACCCTGTTCCTGATCGCTGAGAGTTCGTTCTGATTGCGCTTGGCGCCCCAGTAGGCGGCGACCGCGTCCTCAAAGTCTCGGCGGCTGACCGTCAAGAATCGCCCTCCTTAGTCCGGTAGCTCGCTAAGCCTGTAGGCGCGTAGCGCGGCCTGGGTGGCTGCCTGCACGTCACGCCGGTCGAAGGCATCGGCTAGAGCGGCACGGTCCGCCTCAGTGATCTCCGATGGGTCAGGAACCCGGATCTTGCGGAGGTACTGGGCCTGGAACCGCAGGGTGCCGCCCCGCATCTTCACGGCGTAGGCGGCCACAAACGCCTCAGCTACCTTCGACAGCAGCAACCCGCCGAGGACCCGCATGTCCCACTCGTCCGAGACGACGTAATACAGGTTGTGGTGAGGATACAGACCACCGCTGTCCAGAACCGGATGAATAGTCAGTTTCATGTCTGGCAAGAGCAGTTTTGGTCTCGCTGTGAGCGTTTGGTCGACCTTGTCGATGGTCTTGTACCACCGGTGGGGCTCCTTGGCGGCAATGTAGCGTTTGCGCAACGCGGCCTCGTGTCGCTCGAAGTAGCGCGCCAGGCGGGGATAGTTATGAAGGTCGACGAGCTGCCTCTCCGCATTCCATGGGTTCACCAGGTACGCGCCGTGCCAGTCGAGCACCCCATCGACGGTGTCGCGCACCATTGCCAGCGGAAGGAGACGATCATCCTCTACGTCTGTACGGTCTCCCTCGTGCGTAATGAAGACCTTGTCCGCTCCCGTGGCGACGCCGATGCCGACACGCGTGCCGGTTGCCTTGTCTTCCAAGAGTCGGAACCGGTCGCCGAGCGCCTCCAATACGGCGAGACGGGCCGGAGAGGCTGCTGGCCAACACTCACCGCCGGAGAACCAATGAGGTAGGCGGGCAGCGTGATACGAGGGAGTGCTGACGTTTGGTTCGTCTGAGGCGGCAGCCCAGGTGCGGAACTCGTCGGCTTGTGGGGGGCCGAACGTGCGCGTGGTGTCGGCGACGATGGCGGGACCCTGGGCGGCGTTCCGGACGATGGTGATGGCGGGGTAGGCCGACACGGGCTCGTGGAAGGCGTCGACATCATGCATGGTCAAGACCATGTCGACGCTGAAACGGCTCGTCACCAGCTCGCGCAGTCGCTGGCCGTACTGATTGCGCATCCAGCGATCCGCACAGATGAAGCCGAGACGGCCACCTGGCTTGAGGCTCAGCAGGCCAACCTCGTAGAAGCCGATGTAGATATCCGCCCGGCCTCCCATGGTCGTGCATGCAGCACGGTAGGCGCTCATGCGGGCGTTCGGAACGTCCTCCAAGCGGACATATGGAGGGTTACCGATGACGAACTCGACGCTCTCCGGCTCATGATCTCGAAGTAGGTAGTCACCTTGCCCGACCCAAGCGCCAACCACCTTATCGACCTGGTTAGCATCCCAGCCGTCCCGGAGCAGTTGCTCGGAGACACGATGACGGCTCAGTTGCACGTTGCGGTCTAGCAGATCGAATGCCTGTATGGCATGGATGGCCTCAGTCAGCGGGTGTCCGTGCCGCCGGCACGACGCGCTGAGACGCTCCACGATGGGGCCAAGAAATGCGCCTTCCCCGCAGGCGGGCTCCACGATCAGCATGCCGGCAAGATCGTGGTGGGAGGCGTACCCAACAAGATCGAGTATCGTCTCGACAATCCACCGGTGAGTGAACACCTCGCCATGCTGGACGGCCTCCTTGAGGGACTCCGGGAGATGGAGCAAGTCGAGGCCGAACAGTTCGCGATCTCCCACGGCAAGACCATATCGGTTACAGGCGGGCCTCTCCCCGCTGGGCGCGCCGCGATCCGTGCACGGGCTGGTGGTTTCGGTCTCGGCCGCGTGTTATCAACGGGCCTTCGGCGGCGTGAGGTTAGGCGGGTGGTGAACCTCATGGCCCCGGGCGCGCCCCGGCGTCAGCGTAGGTCACGCCAAGGCGCGTCCCGTCCTGGCTAAGCCCACCGGTCCGTCCAGGACCGACGGTTGCGGACAGGGCGCGCCGCCGTTGTCCGCGCCTGTCCCGTCCGCTTTGAGGATCTTGACGAGGACAGATGCCCTCGCGTTGGACACGGCGTGCCCAGCGCTGCGCAGATGTTCCGCCAGTGCCGGACGCGACAGCGGTCGGCCCTCGGCGTTCAGGGCGGCGTGAGCGCTCCTCGCAGCGGGCAGCAGATCCGCCACGTCCGCAACATCGGTCGCCTCCGGAACCCGGACACGCGTCGTCGGGTCAAGTGTGTGCGTGGCAGATGTCGGGCCTGTCCCGGACCCGTCCTGGTCGCGCGTCCGGCATGTCCCGGACAGCGCGGACACGAGCGGCGCAGTGGCGACGTTGTCCGGGACAGCCGTGCGTCCGTTGGTCAATGTGTCCGGCTGTGCGGGACAAGCGGACCGTGCGGCGTGGGATGGTCTCTCGGGCCCGCCGACAGGAGTTCGGCCGAGGGCGATCTTGACCATGACGAGGAAGCCCAGCGCGGGCAGTGCGGCGGCCAGCCAGCCCACCACGGAGGGCTCGGCGTCGAGAACCTGAGCCGCGATGGATAGCGCCACCGCACACACCAAAACGGCCGCCGGGAACTGTACCGACATGTTCAGGCGGCGGCGTCGGCGAAGCTCCAGCCCGGACGCGATCGACATCAGCTCCAGTACTACGGCGTCGGCCCACGCCAGCCATCCGCCTTGCCCGTGTGCGGCAGCGACGTTGTGGACGTGGGTGAAGCTCGCCGCCCCGGCCGCGCAGCCGATGGCGAGCATGATCACGATCTGTGCCACACCCTCGACCCGGTTGGCATCGCTGACCGCGCCGGGAGCGATTTCGGGCGTGTGGTGCCCGTCGTGCGTATGCTCGGCGGTCATCGCGCACCGCCCCTCCGCCGCGACTTGGGCAGATCGACCGGCAGCGGCTCACCCGTGACCAGGAGAGCGTTTCGCATGGTGCTTAGTTGGGGGAGCTTCCCAGAGATCGTGGGCCCGCTGTTCGGCGGGCCCACGGGCGTGTCCTCACAATCCCACCGCGGTCTCCTGGTACCGGCGTGCACGGGTGCGCAGGGCGAGGTAGGCGCCGACGTCCTCGGCGTCGGGCATGCCGAGGTCGGTGTAGATCACGTACGCCTGTTCGTAATGGCTCCGTGCTCGGTCGGCGTCACCAAGGGTCCAGTGCGCGTGTCCGAGGCCGGTGTGGGCGCGGGCCCGCTGGTGCCGGACGTCGTTGTCGACCCGCGATGGCGAGGGCGTCGGTGTGGTAGGTGAGTGCGTCAGCCGGGCGTTCGGCGAGTTGGGCGGCCTCGCCGAGCCCGTTGAGTGCCCATGCCTGGCCGGACCGTTCGCCGGCGCCCCGGTAGAGGATGAGCGCCTGCTGGAAGTACCGGATCGCCCGCTCCGGCTCGCCCAGGCGGAGGTGCAGGATGCCGAGAGTATCGAGCGTGTGGGCTTCGGTGATCGGGCTGCCGAGCTGCCGGATGCGGTCCAAGGACCGCTGTAGGTGGTCGCCGGCCGAGCCATAGTGACCCAGCTCGACGTTCGCGAGATTGCTCAACGCGAGCCCTTCACAGTACCGGGCGCCGCGCTCGGTGAAGATCGCGAGCGCCAGTCGGTGGTGCTCGGCGGCCTCGGCGTAGCGAGCCACCCGCTCCTGCACCACAGCCAGGTTGTTCAGCGCGCACGCCTCGCCGAACCGATCGCTCGCTCGCCGGGCCAGCTCGATACTGCGCAGATGCTCGTCGATGGCGAGCTCGTGGTTGCCCTGCCGATAGTGGCAGATGCCGAGACTGGTCAGCGCGAGCGCCTGCCCGACCAGGTCGCCGGTCTTCTCGAACCGGGCCACCGCCTGCCTGCAGTACTCGGTGGCCGTCTCGTACCGGGTCAACCGGGTGTGTGCCATGCCCAGCGCGCGCAGCGCGTGACCCTGTCCGCTGAGGTCTCCCGCGTGCTCGGCAGCCCGCAAGGCGTGCTCGTTGATGGCCAGCATCTCGGTGAGGTGGGCATCGCCCAGGTAGCGGTGCAGGATCCGGGAGAGCCCGACCACATAGTCGGACCTGCCGATGGCGGCCGTATGCGCCGCCATCGCCACCAGGCAGAACCGTTCGGCCTCCAGCCACGCGTGTGCCGGGTCGCGCTCCGCGAGACTGGGCAGCGGGGTGGCGGACGCCGCGGCCTCGGGCCGGTAGTGTGCCTCGGCCGGGTGCAGGGTGTCCATCGCGGACACCGCGGCGGCCTGGTAGTAGTCGAAGAGCCGCTGCTGGGCGGTCTGGCGCTGCTGGTCGGACTCCTCGGTGGTGGCCAGGTGGGTGGCGTAGGCGCGCAACAGGTCGTGCATGCCGTAGCGGCCCCGGCTCGTCCGGTGGACCAGGTGCGCGCGGGCGAGCAGCTCCAGGGTGCGTCTGGCGTGGTCCAGATCGGTGTCGGCCAGCGCCGCGGCCGGGTACGGATCCAGGTCCGGACCGGGATGCAGCCCGAGCAGCCGGAACGTGCGCGCGGCGGCGTCGGGCAGGTGCTGGATCGACCAGGAGAACACCTCCCGGACGGCGGCGTACGGGTCGCCGCCGGCGTCGAGCAGGTCCAGTCGGGCCTGTCGATCGGCCAGCTCGGCCACCAGGTCCGCCAGCGGATCATCCGGTCGGGACGCTGCCAGCTCGGCCGCGACCCGCAGCGCGGCAGGCGGACACAATGCTCGACCAGCATCGCAGCGGCCTCCGGCTCGTCGTCGATCCGGGCGCCGATCAACCGGCGCAGCAGGCCGATCGCCTCACCGGCGGGGAGCAGGTCCAGATCGAGGCGCTGGGCGCCGTGCAGGGCGACCAGCCCGGCCAGGCTGTCCCGGCTGGTCACCACCACCAGGCTGGAGCCGGCGCTGGGCAGCAGCGGACGCAGCTGGGCCACGCTGGCGGCGTTGTCCAGCACGATCAGCATCCGCCGCCCCGCCAGCTCGCTGCGGAAGCGGGCGGCGCGATCGTCCAGGTCCAGGGGAATGTCCTGGCCGGCCACTCCCAGCGCGGTGAGGAACCGCGCGAGGGCATCAGCGGACGTGATGGGTTGGTCCGGGTCGTAGCCGCGCAGGTTCACGTACAGCTGGCCGTCCGGGAACCGATCGGCCACCAGATGGGCCAGTGCACCGCAAGCGCGGTCTTACCCACCCCGGCGGTGCCCGCGACCGTGACGACCATGGGGTGTGCGCCGTCGGATCCCGCCGCCATGTCGTCGAGCCGGCGCAGCTCGCCGCCGCGGCCCGCGAATCCCGTCGCCGGCAGGGGGAGCTGCGCCGGTGTGGCCCGGACCGCGCCGGCATCGCCCCGGGCCGCCGCCAGCAGCCGCTCCCGGTCGGCGTCCGTGTGCGCGAGAACCTTGGCGAGCTGCCGTACGGACGCGCCACGCGGCTTGCGGATGCGGCCGGACTCCAGGCCACGGATGGTGCCGATGCTCAGTCCGGACCGGTCTGCGAGCTCTTCCTGGCTCAGCAACGCCCGCTGCCGCAGGGCTCGCACCAGCGCGGGTAGGGAGACCTCAGCATCCGTCATCCCGGCCCCCCATGTTGACGTGGAACTGACGGTCAACTGTCTGGTGTGGTGCTCCACGCCCCGCCAGAGTCTAGTCAGCGCTGTGGGCTGATCTGGCACGCAGGGGGAGCGCTCCCACAATCGCATCCAGGTGACAGGAAGGAAGACATGCGCAAGATCCTGAAATATCCGCTCATGGCAGTGCTGGCGGTCGTGAGCGTCATGGGCACCTCGCTGGCCGTCGGCGCTCCGGGTCGAGTGGCACCCGCACGGCGAACATCTCAAGGTCTGCGACCTGGCCAGCGACAACGACACTATTTACGCCAGGCTCAGCTACAAGTCCTACAACTGGTACTGGAAATCCACGGTGAGCGACACCAGCGCCGGCTGCACGGATGCGAACTACGACTTCATCGAGGGTACCGAGATCAGGGTCTATCTGTACGACGACTCGGCGAGGACGGACTTCATGACGGCGTTCTACAACTTGCGGGGGTAGGACGCCCGCTAGCCCAATTCCAAGTCCGGTTCTGTGCCGGTGACGGGTAAGGCACCTCCGCCAGCCGCGGCCCGGCAGTAGGTCGGCACCACGGCTGGACGACGAGGTGCCTTACCCGTTCCGTGGATGTCCGGCTCGATGGCGCACCCGGTTCGGCCACGGTTTGGCAACGGGCGGCGGATCCGGGATCGGAGCGGCCTTGTGGCTCTCGAGTGGGCTGTGGCCGAATCGCCGCATCATTCGGATATCGCCCCGCACCACGGGCGGCATGACGTGCGGAGGTTTCATGGCGCAGGACTCCACGCTGCGCCCACGACGTGGCACTGGAGCTCCCCACCCGCGCGGGCGCCGCTGGCGTACCGCCGGGTTGGGACTGATCGCGTTGTCGATCGTGAGCTTCGCCAGCATCGGGGGACTGCACTTCCCGTCCGCGGCGGCGGACCAGACCGTACGCGGCATCGACGTGTCGCACTGGCAGGGACCGATCGACTGGAACGGCGTACGCGCATCCGGGATGGCGTTCGCGTACCTGAAGGCGACCGAAGGCGTCGGCTACCGGGACAGCCGGTTCGGCGAGAACTACACGAACTCCTACCGGGTCGGCATCCTGCGGGGCGCCTACCACTACGCGCTGCCGGACCGGTCCTCGGGCGCGGCGCAGGCGGAGTTCTTCATCGCCAACGGCGGCGCCTGGTCAGCGGACGGCAAGACCATGCCCGGCATGCTCGATCTGGAATGGAACCCGTACGGCGGCGACTGCTACGGCATGAGCCAGCCTCAGATGCGTGAGTGGATCCGCGGCTTCATGACCCGGTACCACGAGCGGACCGGCCGGTGGGCCGTCATCTACACCAACATCCACTGGTGGAATCCCTGTGTCGGCGACTTCCGGGAATTCTCCGACAAGGCACCACTGTGGATCGCCCGGTACAACAGCAGCCCGGGAGCGATCCCGCCGGGCTGGCCGACCTGGAGCTTCTGGCAGTACACCAGCAAGGGGCAGGTCTCCGGGGTGGCCGGCCACGTCGACATGAACGAGTTCGACGGCTCGTACGAGCGGCTCAAGATGCTCGCGCTCGGGTCCTGAGGCACGGCGCCTCCCGAGGTCAGGTGCGGTGATCTCGGGAGGCGCCGCCTGGCGGGTTTCGTGGCGGACTGGTCGATGAGCGGCACGGTGGTCCATACTCGCCCGACCAGGTGTCGTTCAGGAGGACCATGAAGGCCTTCGTCTGTCTGCTGATGATTCCCGCGGCGTTGGCCGTGTGGATTCTCGGCTCGCCCCGCACCGCATGGCGGGTGATCGCCGCGTTCCGGCGCACCGGGCCGGAGGGTCGGCGGCCAGAGGGTGCGGGTTACATCGCGCTGCGGGTCGGCGCCACGCTCGCCCTGGTGTCGATCGTGGTGATCCTGATCCTGCTCGCACAGCGCCCCGACTGAGAGCCGTGCCCGCGCGGCCCGGCGACGCCGGGGCAACCCAGCGTCGCCGGCGAGTACCTCAGGTCGCTTCCAGGTCGCGGCGGCGGAAGCCGGCCAGGCCGAGCGCCACCAGGACCGCGGCGACCCCGGTCAGTATCAGCAACGGTGTGGCGGTGAACTCGTCTGCCGGCATCCGCGGCACATGGGTGTACGGCGAGAGGTTCAACGCCCAGCCGGGCAGGTCGAGCAGCCCGCCCAGATAGGTGATCAGGATCGCGTACACCACGAGGGCCCAGGCGAGCGCGGTGGCGCGGGGGAGCAGCCCGAACCCAGCGACCGCCATCCCTGTCGTGACCCACAACGCCGGCGCGTACGCCAGCGCCGCCGACAGCACCGGCCAGAGGTAGCCGGCGTCGCCCGAAGAGGCTGCCGCCCCGACACCGAGCCCGGCGCCGGTCACCGCCAGCAGCGCCGTACCGCCGAGCAGGGCGATCCCGACGTGGGTGGCCATCCAGCGGGTACGCGAGAGCGCGGTGGCGAGCACCGGTTCTGCGCGACCGGAGGTCTCCTCCCGGCGGGGCCGCAGCGCGGCGATGATCGCGAAGATCGTGCAGACCACCGCCAGCAGCGAGATGATCATCGACAGCCAGGACTCGACCAGGGTGGCGCCGCCGATGCTCTCGATCATCTGGGCGACGACCTCGTTGTCGGCATAGGACTCGATGACGTTGACCGCGGAGCCGTACGACATCCCGAAGAGGAACATGGCGAGCGCCCACCAGATCACTCCCGAGCGCTGCAGCCGCCACGCGAAGCCTTCGGGCGTACCCAGCAGTCGTGAGCCGGTGGCCCGCCCGGCGCCGGGCTGGCGTAGCCCGGCACCGACGTCGCGCCGGCCTCCCAGCACGAACGCCACCACAGCCAGCGCGCCGGCGACGGCGAGTGCGAGCAGCAGCGGCCACCAGGTGTTCTCCACGTACGGTGCCGAGGCCTGCACCCAGCCGATCGGGGACAGCCAGGACAGCCCGTTGTCGGCTACGTCGCCGATGGCCCGCAGCAGGTACGCCACCCCGATCAGCGCGCCGGCCATCCCGGCGGCGGCCCGGCCGTACTCGCTGATCTGCGCGGTGAGCGCGGCGATGGCGGCGAACACCAGCCCGACCGCCACGTACGCGGCGGCGAAGACGATCGAGCCTTCCGTGTCGACGGTCTCGATGCCGAGGCTCGCCATGCCGGCGGCGAGCAGCACACCGAGCAGCAGGTTGGCCACCACGGCGGTCAGCAGCGCGGCGGTGAGCTGCGCGTGCCGGCCGACCACGGCGGCGCGTACCAGCTCGGCGCGTCCGGTCTCCTCCTCGGTACGGGTGTGGCGTACCACCATCAGCACGCTCATCAGCGCCACGAAGATCACCATGAAGCCGAGGTACTCGTTGCTCATCATGGCGCCGTAGGTGTAGTTGTCGATGCCATACCCGGGGCCGGTCATCGCCTTCATCGCGGGGTTGTCGCCGACGATGACGGCCTGCTGCAGCCGGTCGGCCTCGGTGGGGTAGATGTCCGGGTACGCCGCGGCGCCGCCCACCTGCATCAGCAGGATGCCGGCCAGCCACGCCGGGATCCGCCACCGGTCCCGCCGCAGGTTGAACCGCAGCAGCGTACCGGTGCCGGTCAGCGGGTTGCCCCGGTCGGCATGACGCGCGGGGGCCTCGGCGACCGCGATGGCCATCACGCCACCTCGGTCGGTGTCGCGGCGCCGTTGGCGCGCAGCTCGTCGCCGTAGTGGCGCAGCATCAGCTCTTCCAGGGTCGGCGGCTGGCTGGTCAGGCCGCGCAGCCCGTACTGACTGAGGGCCTTCACCGCGCCGTCGAGGTGCTCGCCGTCCACGGCGAACCGCACCCGGTGGTCAGACACCTCCACGTCGTGTACGCCGGGCAGCTGGTCCAGCCCGGTGGCCGGCTGCGCGGTGTGCGCCTCGATGGTGGTACGGGTGAGGTGCCGCAGCTCGGCCAGGGTGCCGGACTGCACCACCTTGCCGAGCCGCACGATGCTGATCGTGTCGCACAGCTTCTCGACCTGCGCCAGGATGTGGCTGGAGAGCAGCACGGTCCGGCCGGATTCCTTCGCGTGCCGGATCACGTCCTGGAAGACGACCTCCATCAACGGGTCGAGGCCGGCGGTGGGTTCGTCGAGCAGCAGCAGCTCGGCGTCGGAGGTGAGTGCCGCGACCAGGGCGACCTTCTGGCGGTTGCCCTTGGAGTAGGTGCGGCCCTTCTTGCGGGGGTCGAGGTCGAATCGCTCGATCAGCTCGTCGCGGCGGCGCCGGTCGAGCCCGCCGCGCAGCCGGCCGAGCAGGTCGATCGCCTCGCCGCCGGTGAGGTTGGGCCACAGGTTCACGTCGCCTGGCACGTACGCCAGCCGGCGGTGCAGCCGTACGGCGTCGCGCCACGGATCGCCGCCGAGCAGTGAGATCTCGCCGGCGTCGGCGCGCAGCAGCCCGAGCAGGATGCGGATCGTGGTGGTCTTGCCGGCCCCGTTGGGACCCAGATAGCCGTGCACCTCGCCAGCGGCGACCCGCAGGTCGAGGCCGTCGAGCGCGACGGTGCGCCCGTACTTCTTCACCAGTCCGGACACGGAGATGGCAGCGGTCATGAGGACAGAAGATATCAGTAGTTTCACAAAGTTGTGAAGAGCTTAAAGTACCTGACGTGTGTAAAGTGAAGGCGTCGTGAGAGGGGGACGCAGGTGACGGTCACAGCCGGGGGTGGGCGCGTGGACTCCGAGCAGCATCAGGCGCTGCTGCGGTACGTGGAGCGGTTCGCGATGGTGTTCGCCGAGTCGGGGATACCGCGGATGCCGGCCCGGGTGTTCGCGTACGTGCTGGCCGAGGACGCCGAGCGCTACACCGCCGCGGAGCTGGCCGAGGGGCTGCAGGTCAGCCCGGCATCGATCTCCGGCGCGGTGCGGTACCTGCTGCAGGTGGGGCTGCTCACCAGGGAGCGCGAGCCCGGCGCCCGCGCCGACCACTACCGGATCTTCGACGAGGACGTGTGGGGGACCATCACCCGGCAGCGGATACCTGTGCTCGAGGTGTACGAGCAGGCCGCGGCCGAGGCGGACGAGGTGCTGCCCGCCGGCTCACTGGGCGCCCGCCGGATGCGGGAGACCAGGGAGTTCTTCGCGTTCCTGCGCCGGGAACAGCCGAAGATGATGGACCGCTGGGCCGAGCACCGCCGCACCCTGGACGCCTGAGTCGTACCCGCTGGGTAGGTTCAGCGGCATGCAGATGCTGGACCGGCGGCGGCTCAACCGCGCGCTCCTGGATCGTCAACTGTTGCTGCGCCGGGCCGAGCTGCCGGTGACCGACGCGGTCGCACGGCTGGCCGGGATGCAGGCCCAGGTGCCGCAGGCGCCGTATCTCGGGTTGTGGTCCCGGCTGGCCGGGTTCACTCCGGACCGGCTCTCGGACCTGATCGCCGACCGCCGGCTGGTACGCGCGGTGGTGATGCGCGGCACGATCCACCTGCTGACAGTCGACGACTACGTCGAGTTCTGGCCGCTGGCGCGCCCGGTGATGGAGCGCGACGTGACGGGCAACACCACGTACGGCCAGCACCGGGTGGCGGGGCTGGACCTCGACGCGGTGCTCGCCACCGGGCGGCGGCTGGTGGAGCAGGCGCCGCGCACCGCCGTCGAGCTGCGGGAGCTGCTGGCACCGCACTGGCCGGACCGGAGGCCGCCGGCGTTGGCGTACGCGGTGCGCCAGCTGCTGCCGCTGGTGCAGGTGCCTCCCCGGGGGCTGTGGCGGGGCACCGGCCAGCCCAGGTTCACCACCATCGAGGCCTGGGCGGGTCGCGGGGTCGCCGCCGCACCGTCGGTCGACGCGATGGTGCTGCGGTATCTGGCCGGCTTCGGCCCGGCCAGCGTGGCCGACGTACAGACCTGGTCGGGGCTGACTCGGCTGCGCGAGGTGGTGGAGCGGCTCCAGCTGCGTACCTACCGCAGCGAGGACGCGGCCACCCTGTACGACCATCCCGACGCGCCGGTGCCCGATCCGGACACGCCGGCGCCGGTACGGTTCCTCCCCGAGTTCGACAACACCTTCTTCTCCCACGCCGACCGCAGCCGGGTGATGGCCGACGCCGGGTACGTGCGGCGGGCGTACAACCGGGGGATGTTCCTGGTGGACGGCTTCCTGCGGGGCGCGTGGAAGCTGCAACGGGGCAGGGGCGTCGCCACCCTGACGCTGGAGACGTTCGAGCCACTGACCGGTGGGCGGGCCGCCGAGGTCGAGGCGGAGGCCGCCCGGGTGGCGGAGTTCCTGGCCGGCGACGTGCCGCGGCGTGAGATCGCCGGCCTCACCACGGGGCAGGCCACCTTGTGAGGAGTTGAGCGGTGTGCTTTTCCGTTACCGGCCGGTAGCGTGGCTCGGGAGTAGCTCCGACGCCCGTGAGGTGACGCGATGCCCGAGCTCCGGTACGGCGCCTGCAACCTGTGCGAAGCCATCTGCGGTCTGGAGTTCACCGTCTCCGACGGCGCGGTGACCTCGATCCGGGGCGACGAGCACGACCCGCTCTCCCGCGGCCACATCTGCCCCAAGGCGTACGCCCTGACCGATGTGTACGCCGACCCGGACCGGCTGCGCCGCCCGCTGCGCCGGGTCGGGGACGACTGGCAGGAGATCGGCTGGGAGGAGGCCTACCGGCTGGTCGGCGACCGGCTGGCGAAGATACGCGCCGAGCACGGCGCCGACGCGGTCGGCGTCTACATCGGCAACCCCAGCGTGCACAACTACGGCACCCTCACCCACGGGCTGACCCTGCTGCGCGAGCTCGGCACGAAGAACCGGTTCTCCGCCACCTCGGTTGACCAGTTGCCGCACCAGCTGGTCTCCTGGCAGCTGTACGGGCATCAGCTGCTGCTGCCGGTTCCCGACATCGACCGCACCAGCTACTTCCTGGTGTTCGGGGCGAACCCGATGGCCTCCAACGGCAGCCTGATGACGGTGCCGGACGTGAAGCGGCGCCTCGACGCACTCCAACAGCGAGGCAAGCTGGTGGTCTTCGATCCCCGGCGTACCGAGACCGCCGCCCGTGCCGACGAGCACCACTTCGTACGCCCCGGCACCGACGCGGCGCTGCTGTTCGCGCTGCTCCAGGTGATCTTCGACGAAGGGTTGGACACCCCGGTCCGGTACGCCGACGGCCTGGACCAGGTGCGCGAAGCCGTCGCCGGGTTCAACCCCGAGCGGGCGGCGGAGGTCACCGGCGTGGACGCGGAGACCATCAGACGGATCGCCCGGGAGTTCAGTGGGGCTGACGCGGCCGTCGCCTATGGCCGGATGGGGGTTTCCACGCAGCGGTTCGGGGTGCTCTGCCAGTGGGCGATCCAGCTGCTCAACATCGTCACCGGCAACCTGGACCGGGCCGGGGGAGCGCTGGTCACCAACCCGGCGGTGGACCTGGTGGGCAGCGGGCTGGCCGGTCGCGGGCACCTCGGCAAGTGGCGCAGCCGGGTACGCGGGCTGCCCGAGTTCGGCGGCGAGCTGCCGGTGGCCACCCTCGCCGAGGAGGTCGCCACCCCGGGGGAGGGCCAGATCAAGGCGCTGATCACGGTGGCCGGCAACCCGGTGCTCTCCACCCCCAACGGCGGCCAGCTCGACGCCGCGCTGCCGGGGCTGGACTTCATGGTGGCCGTCGACATCTACCTCAACGAGACCACCCGGCACGCCGACGTGATCCTGCCGCCCACCAGCGCCCTGGAGCACGACAACTACGACATCGCTTTCCATGCTCTCGCGGTACGCAACACCGCCCGCTACACGCCCGCGATCCTGCCGGCGCCGGCCACCGCGCGGCACGACTGGCAGATCATCGGCTCACTGGTACGCGCGTACCGGCGGGCGCTGCGGCGGCACGGTGTGAAGCCGCGGGGCCGCTGGCTGACCCGGGTCGGCAGGGGCCTGGCGCTGCGGCTGCGCCCCGACCAGCTGATCGGGCTCGCGCTGCGGCGCGGACCGTACCGGCTGAGCATGGGGCGGCTGCGCCGCGAGCCGCACGGGGTCGACCTGGGCCCGTTGCGGCCCAGCTTCCCCGGCACGCTGCGCACCCTTGACAAGCGGATCGACGCCGCCCCGGCACTGCTGCGCGAGGGTCTCGCCGCCGCCCGCGAGGAGCTGCTGGCCGCGCCCGCCGAGGGGCAGTTGCGGCTGATCGGCCGCCGGCACCTGCGCAGCAACAACTCGTGGCTGCACAACTCCGAGCGACTGGTCAAGGGCCGGCCGCGTCACCAGTTGCTGGTCCACCCGTCCGACCTGGACGCCCGTGGGCTCAGCGACGGTCAGCGGGTGCGGGTGCGCTCCCGCGCCGGAGAGGTCGAGATCGAGGCCAAGGCCAGCACCGACATGATGCCCGGCGTGGTGAGCCTGCCGCACGGGTGGGGCCACGGGCGGGCCGGCACCCGGCAGCGGGTCGCCGCGCGTACCCCGGGCGTGTCGGCCAACGACCTGACCGACGAGACCTACCTGGACACGGTGTCGGGCAACGCGGCGCTCAACGGCGTACCGGTCACCATCGAGGCCGCGCCAGTGGTCACCGAGGAGCCGGTGGTGGCCCGGGAGCCGGTCGCGGCGGAAGCCGACGGGACGGCATGATCCGGCGCGTTTCCGGCGCTCCGTCACCGTGATCCACAAGGGTTAGCCCGGTGATCCACAAGGGTTAGCCGCTCCCTGGCGCGAAGGGCGGGAATCGAAGGATCTCACTATTGCCCGGCGCGAATATCATGTCCGCCATGGTCCGCACCACTCCGCCGCGTCCGGTCGACATAGCGGCGCACCTGCCCGAACTGGCGCCGCTGGCCCGCACCGCTGTGCGGCTGCACCCCCGGCCAGGCGACCCGACCTCCGCGGACAGCTCGATCGGCGGTCCGTTGCTGTGGCCGGCACAGGAACCGTGGCCGACATGTGCCGAGCACGCCGGTCCCACGCTCCACGGCGCCAGCGTGCCCGACGTGGTGGCGCGGCGGCGGATCCTGACCGAGGCGTGGGCGCGCCCGCGTCCCGACGGCGCGGACCTGCTGACCGAGGAGGAGAAGGTCGTCGTCGAGCGCGGGAACCTCTACACGGAGATCCCGCAGGACGGGCCGACGCCGATGGTGCCGGTGGCCCAGATGTACGGGCGGGACGTCCCCGGCCTCCCCCGCCCGGACGGCGCAGACCTGCTGCAGGTGCTGTGGTGCCCGTTCGACCACGAGGACGACGACTACCTGCCGAGCACCGTGCTGCGCTGGCGGGCCGCCGCCGAGGTGCGGGACCTGCTGGACAACCCGCCGCGACCGGCCGCGGCCGAGGAGCACTACCTGCCTCGGCCGTGTGTGCTGCACCCGGAGGAGGTCACCGAGTATCCGGCCCGGCTCTGCCTGCCCGAGGAACTGGCCCGGCGGGTCGCGGCATGGGAGGAGCAGGAGGGTGCGGAGTACCAGTACGACCTGTCCGTCGCCCCCGGCTGCAAGGTCGGCGGACACGCGCCATGGAGCTTCTCCGACCCGTTCCCCATGTCCTGCCCCGACTGCGGCGCGAATGTCGAACCGCTGCTCACCATCGACAGCTGCGAGTGGGACGGCGTGACGAGCTGGCGCCCGGTCGAGGACACCACGGCCGACCACCAGCCGTTCCTCACCCCCAGCGAACCGACGATGCTGATGATCGGCCGCGGCTACGGCATGCAGCTCTACACCTGCGTGGCCTCCCCTGCACACCAACACGTCACGAACATGCAATAGCGGCCGTACACGATTCTCCCGTCCCCTATACCCGAAGCAGCGTGCAGCTGGCTTGCGACCGAGATCATCACCGACGGCACGTGGTCGCGACGGATCACGGCCGCGGCTGCGGCGTCGGAGTAGATGCTGGTGTTGATCTCGATGCGGTTCCAGTACGGCTCGCAGACCCGGTTGGCTCCGATCACGACTGCGGTGCGGTACGCGGGATGCGCGGCGAACTTGCCCGCCACCATGTCGCCGGCGCGTTTCCGGTGCTCCGTCACTGTGATCCACAAGGGTTAGCCCGCTCCCTGGCGCCGAAGGGCGGGAATCGAAGGATCTCACTATTGCCCGCGCCGGCTCCGGCTGGAAGTGTCTCTGATCGGGGCTTCCGACGGCGCGTCCCCCCATGCGCCCGTGGCAACGGAGCCTCGGTTGGGGAGGAACATGATGAGAGGCATTCAGCGTAGGTATCGCCACGCCTTAGTAGGCGTGGCGATTGGCGTACTCGCGGTGTCCGCGGGTGCGGTGGGTCTCCAGCTGGCCGGGTCACAGCCGGCCGCCGAGCGGTCGGAGCGGGGCGACGGCGAGATGCCCGACGCGCTCGGCCGGCACCTGGAGGATCTGCACCGGGCGATCCCCGGCGACGCCGGGATGTCATCCGAGGGTCCCGGGTCGGCCGCCGACGCGGCGTTTGCGGCGCGGGCGTACCCCGGCAACACCATCAGCATCGCCGAGACCGACCGCGCCAAGGCCGCCCACGGCAAGGCGAAGAAGCGGGCGTACAAGGGCGCCGCGAAGGGTGCCTGGACCCAGGTCGGCCCGAGCCGCGCGCTCTACCCGGCCACCGAGTTCCGCAACTCGTACGGCTACGTCCCCAACGAGTACGTCGCCGGCGGCCGCACCACCTCGATCGCGGTCAGCTCGGTGTGCAAGCCCGGCGACTGCATGGCGTGGATCACTCCCGCCGGCGGTGGCGTGTGGCGTACCGACAACCTGCTGGCGCGTACCCCCGCGTGGAAGTACCTCGGTGGCGCGTTGGGGATCAACGCCGCGGGTAGCGTCACGGTCGACGCCAACGACAAGTCCGGTCGCACCGTGTACGTCGGCACCGGCGAGGCCAACGTCTGCGGCTCCGGCTGCGCGGCCGGGGTGGGGCTCTACAAGTCCACCGACGCCGGTAGGACCTGGACCGGCCCGCTCGGCAAGGACGCGCTCGGTGGCAAGGGGATCGGCGAGATCCTGATCAAGCCTGGCGACCCGAACACGCTGTACGTCGCCACCACCACCGCGCTGCGCGGCATGTCCAGCGTGTGCTGCAACGGCGTCACCCGCCCGGTGCCGGACGCCGCGAAGTGGGGGCTCTACAAGTCCACCGACGGCGGCCAGAGCTGGGACTTCGTCCACAACGGCTCGTCTGACGCCAGCAAGTGCACCGGCAGCGCCGAGGAGTTCGCCAATCAGGCGACCTGCTCGCCGCGCGGGGTACGCAACCTGGAGTTCGACCCGAGCGATTCCGACACCGTGTACGCCTCCTCGTACGCCCGCGGGATCTGGCGCTCCAACGACGCCGGCGCGACCTGGACCCAGATCAAGGAATCGCTGAACGCCGCCGTGCTCACCACCCGCCCGGCCTTCGACGTGGCGAAGCTGCCCAACGGCAAGACCCGGATGTACGTCTTCGAGGGCAACACCGGCAATCCGTACTCGCGGCTGTTCCGCAGCGACGACGTGGCCGGCGGTACGCCCACGTTCACCGACCTGACCAGCGCCAACGTCGCCAACTCCGGGTACGCCTGGTACAACCTGTGCGGCGGCCAGTGCTGGTACGACGTGTTCGTGCACACCCCCGAGGGACACCCCGACATGGTGTACGCGGGCGGCTCGTACGCCTACGGCGAGACGATCGCCAACAAGCGCGCGGTGGTGCTCTCCACCGACGCCGGCGTCACCGGTACCGACATGACCTTCGACGGCACCGACCCGCTGCACCCGAACGGGCTGCACCCCGACCAGCACGACCTGGTCACCAACCCGAACAACCCGTACCAGTTCTTCGAGGCGAACGACGGCGGCGTGATGCGCTCCAGCGGCAAGCTGGTCGACCGTTCCGCCTGGTGCGAGGACCCCAACCGGCGGCTGGACACCGAGGCGAAGCTGGCGCGCTGCCGGCAGATGCTCTCGGCCATCCCGTCCAAGTTGGACGGAGTCAATGACGGGCTGTCCACACTGCAGTTCATGAGCCTGTCGGTGAGCCCGCACGACCCGACCCAGCTGCAGGGCGGCACCCAGGACAACGGCACCTGGGAGAACGACGACACCAGGACCTGGACCAACACCATGATCGGTGACGGTGGGCAGTCCGGGTACGACGTCGGGGACCCGGACTTCCGGTTCCACAGCTTCTTCAACGCCAGCCCCGAGGTGAACTTCTCCGCCGGCGACATCGGAAGCTGGATCTGGATCTCCGACCCGATCTACGGGCACCCCGGCACCCAGTTCTACTCGCCGATCATCAGTGACCCGAAGGTCAGTGGCACCATGTTCGTCGGCACCGGGCGCACCGCGTACCGGACGACGACCTTCGGGCTCGGCGACCGCACCCTGGAGGAGGCCAACCGGATCTGCAACACCTGGACCGGCACCTTCGAGGACACCTGCGGTGACTGGGCGGAGCTGGGCGGCACCCGGCTGACCGACGCCGCCTGGGGTGACCGCGACGGCGGCGCCGTCGGGGCGGTGGAACGCACCGTGGCCGACACCTCGACGGCGTGGTCGGCGACCACCACCGGTCGGGTGTTCATCTCCCACAACGTGGATGACACAGCCGCCGCCGACGTGCAGTGGACCCGGCTCGACGACGACGCGACCACCCCGGGCCGGTTCGTCAGCAGCATCTACGTCGATCCGGCCGACGGCAACCACGCCTGGATCTCCTACAGCGGGTTCGACGTGAACACGCCGGACACCCCTGGTCACGTGTTCGAGGTGACCGTCGACCCGGCGACCGGGGAGTCCACCTGGGTGGACCGTTCGTACGACGTCGGTGACCAGCCGGTGACCGACCTGGTACGCGACGACGTCACCGGTGACCTGTACGCCGCCACCGACTTCGGTGTGCTCCGGCTGGCCGCGGGCAGCTCCAGCTGGACGGACGCGGCGTCCGGGATGCCGAATGTCGAGGTGGCCGGCCTGACCATCGTGCCGGGCGCCCGGGTCCTGTACGCGGCCTCGCACGGTCTGAGCGCCTGGAAGTTGACGCTCAGCGGGTAGGTCGCCAGACAGCACGACGAGGGGTCGCCGTCACCGGCGGCCCCTCGTTCGTGCCCGGGATAACTTACCTCCGGTAAGATGCGTCCATGAAGCGGTACGTTTCCGGAGCCCGGCTCCGGCTCGCGGTGTACGAGCAGGGCGATCCGGCCGCCCCCACGGTGTTGCTGGTGCACGGCTACCCCGACACCCACGCGATGTGGGACGAGGTGGCGGCGCTGCTCGACCGGGACTTCCACGTGGTGCGGTACGACGTACGCGGTGCGGGTGCCTCGGACGCGCCGTGCGCCACGTCGGCGTACTCGCTGCGGTGGCTGATGCGGGACCTGCACGCGGTGATCGACGCGGTGAGCCCGCGCGCACCGGTGCACCTGGTGGGGCACGACTGGGGCGCGATCGCGGGCTGGGAGCCGGTGACCGAGCCCGGCGCCGAACGGCGGATCGCCTCCTTCACCGCGGTCTCCGGGGTCTGCCTGGACCACGTCGGGCACTGGATCCGGGAGCGTACCGGCGACTGGCGCGGCCGGCGGCAGTTGCTGAAACAGGCGCTGCACTCCTGGTACGTCGGCGCGTTCCATCTGCCCGCGCTGGCTCCGCTGGTGTGGCGCGGCGGGCTGGCCTCCCAGTGGCACCACGTACTGCGGATCGCCGAGCAGGTACCGGAGCGGCCGGGGCACCCGGCACCGACGCTGGCCGCCGACGCCACGCACGGGATCCGGCTCTACCGGGCCAACGTGCTACCCCGGCTCCGTCACCCCCGTGACCGGTACGCCCGGGTGCCGGTGCAGGTGATCGCGCCCCGCGACGACCACTATGTGCTGCCGCACTTCCAGGAAGGGTTGGCGCGCTGGGTGCCGGAGCTGACCCTGCACCACGTCGCCGGCAGACACTGGCTCCCGCTGATCGACCCCGAGCTGGTCGCCCGCCACATCAGCGATTACGTAACCGCCCGCACTGCCGCCTGAGTGTCCCGGCCCCGAGCGGCGAGCGCGTGGAAGCGCCGTTGGGCTAGACGAGGCCGGCGCGACGGAGGGCGTCGGCCATCGCGCCGTCGGACGCCCCGCCGCCTCCCCGCTGACCCCGGCCGCCGCGCCCCCGCTGATCCCGGTCGCCGCCTCCGCGCTGGTCGCGAGCCTGCGAGCCCTTCGCCTGCGAGCCCCTTGCCTGCGAGCCCTCTGCCTGCGAGCCCTCTGCCTGCG
>JBOGDE010000046.1:0-23417 GCA_050701695.1 Micromonosporaceae bacterium | reverse complement strand
CGCCTGACCCGCCCGCGCCCGAGCCGTGATCGCTGTCTGGGGAACGGATCGCACGCCAGAGCGACAGGTTCGTTCCCGACCTGGCGATCTTGAAGGGGGCCGTCGGGGTTCAGGTGGTTGGGGTGAACAGGTGGCGGAAGGCTTCGAGGTTGGCGAGGGACTCGCCGCGCTTGACGCGCCACTCGTACTCGCGGCGGATCGACGTACCGAAGCCGATCTCCAGCAGGGTGTTGAAGTGGTCGTCGGCGTACCGCAGCACGGCACCGAGCAGCCGGTCGAGCTCGTCCTCGGTGACGGCGTGCAGCCCGACCCGGCCGGTCAGGTAGACGTCGCCGACCTTGTCGATCGCCCAGGCGACGCCGTACATCCGGGCGTTGTGCTGCAGCAGGTACTCCCAGAGCTGCTCGCGGTTCTCGTCGGGCTGGCGCATCACGAACGCCTCGATGCGCAGCGCGTGCTCGCCGACGATCAGGTTGCAGTTGGTCTTGTGCTTGCGGGTGCCGGGCAGCGTCACCACGTACGAGGCCGGGCCGGTGCGGTCCCACTCCAGCCCGCTGGAGTCCAGCGTGGACTCGATGATCGAAGCCGCAGCCTGAGCCGCTGTTGAAGCCGTCACGTAGAGCCTCAGCTCACCAGGTCGAGGCGCCGCGCGTGGCGGTCGGCCAGCGCGCGCCGGTACACCCCCAGCAAACCATGGACCGTACGGTCCCAGGAGAAGTTCGCGGCGTGGCGTACCGCGCCGGCGGCCAGCGAGCGGCGCAGCTCCCCGGCGGTGAGCAGCTTCTCCACGGTCGCCGCCCAGTCCTCCGCGCAGTGGCCGTCGACCAGCAGCCCGGACTCGCCGTCGGCGACCGCGGTGACCAGCCCGCCGACGGAGGCGGCCACCACCGGGGTACCGCAGGCCTGCGCCTCCAGGGCCACCAGGCCGAAGCTCTCGTTGTGCGACGGTACGCAGAGCAGGTCCGCGGCCCGGTACAGCTGGGCCAACCGGTCCGCCGGCTGCGGCGGCAGGAAGCGTACCGAGCCGCCGACGCCGAGCGAGGCCGCGAGCTCCTGCAGATGGCGGGGGCGTTCCAGGCCGGTGCCGCTGGGGCCGCCGCAGATCACGGCGGTGGTCCGCGCCGCCAGCCGCGGGTTGCGTGCGTGCAGCGCCGCGAGCGCGCGTACCACCACGTCGGGGGCTTTCAACGGCTGGATCCGGCCCACGAACAGCAGGACGAAACCGTCCTCGGGCAGCCCGAACGCGGCGCGGTCGGCGGGGCCCGGGGTGAACCGGCGCAGGTCCGCGCCCGGTGCGACCACGCTGAGCCGTTCCGGGTCGGCGGCGTACAGCTCGGCCAGCTCGACCGCTTCGGAGGTGGTGTTCGCGACCAGCCAGTCCGCCTCGGCGACCACCTGCTCCTCGCCGATCACCCGGGTGTGCGGCTCGGGTACGTCGTCCTCGGCGAGCAGCAGGTTCTTCACCTTCGCCAGGGTGTGCGGGGTGTGCACCAGCGGTACGTTCCAGCGGTCCTTCGCCAGCCAGCCCGCCTGCCCGGACAGCCAGTAGTGGCTGTGCACCAGGTCGTACCAGCCGGGTGGGCGGGCGGCCTCGGCGCGCAGCACCGCGGAGGTGAACGCGCACAGCTGCGCCGGCAGGTCTTCCTTGGCCAGCCCCTCGTACGGCCCGGCGGTGACGTGGCGGACGGTGACCCCGGGCGCCAGCTCGGCGCACGGCGGCTGCTCGCTGGAGGTGGCGCGGGTGAAGATCTCGACCTCTACGCCGGCGTCGGCGAGCCGCTTGGAGACCTCGACGATGTAGACGTTCATCCCGCCGGCGTCGCCGGTGCCGGGCTGCTCCAGGGGGGAGGTGTGCATCGAGAGGGTCACGACACGGCGGGGACCGCGGAAGTCCAACGGCAGCGTCGTCACTGAGTGTCCTCCCCAGGATGCGTTATCGCCTCGTGGCTTACCGAAGCTTGTGGCTTACCCACCACAACACCTGGCAGACCCGGGCATCTTCCCCGCGTACCCCTATGTCGTGATGTGGATCACCTGCCGCGAGCTGCCGCTTCGGCGAGGATCGACGCCATGAACCCAGCAGCAGCCCCGGTCGCGGTGGTCACCGGCGCCTCCAGCGGCATCGGCGCCGCCACCGCCCGCCGCCTCGCCGCGGAGGGCTATCACGTGGTGCTCGCCGCCCGCCGGCTCGAGCGCCTCACCGCACTGGCCTCCGACATCGGGGGTACGCCGATCCGCTGCGACGTGACCGCCGCCGCCGACGTCGCCGCGCTCGCCGACGCGGTGGCCGGGCTGGAGAGTTCGTCGGACGTGCCGGGTCCCGGGCGTGACGCATCGAGGGAGCCGGCACGTTCGTTGCACGTACTCGTGAACAACGCGGGGGGCGCGCTCGGGTTGGACCCGGTCGAGTCCGCCCCGGTCGAGGACTGGCAGCGGATGTACGAGACCAACGTGATCGGCGCCCTGCGGGTCACCCAGGCGTTGCTGCCGGCGCTGGAGTCCTCGGGCCGCGGCACGATCGTGGTGATGAGCTCGACCGCCGGCCACGCCACGTACCCGGGAGGCGGTGGGTACGTCGCGGCGAAGAGCGCCGAGACGGCGCTGGCCGTCACGCTGCGCCGGGAGCTGGTCGGCCGACCGGTACGGGTGGTCGAGATCGCCCCCGGGCTGGTGGAGACCGAGGAGTTCTCGCTGGTGCGGTTCGGGGGCGACGAGGCGCGGGCGGCCGCGGTCTACCAGGGCGTCGACGCGCCGCTGACCGCCGACGACGTCGCCGACTGCGTCGCGTGGTGTGTTACCCGGCCGTACCACGTGAACATCGACCGGCTGGTGGTGCGGCCGTTGGCACAGGCCGATAACACCACCCTGCACCGGGGGCCGATAGCACCGCGCCGGTAGCGGCTACTCGGTAACCTGCGCCCCATGCAGCCGGGTTACGACATCACCGACTCCGGGGACCGGGTATACCGGTCTCCGGACGGTCCGCGTGACCCGGCGCCGCCCGATTCCGAGACCGACAACCCGCGCCGGGGGCTGCTGCGGGGCCACGTGGAGCGGCACATCGGTCCGGTGCAGCGGGTCTGGCCGGAGCTGTTCTCCGACGTGCGGATCGACCTGCTGATGACCACCCCGACACCGCGGCGGCCGTACGTCACCCTGGTCACCGCCGGGATGAGCGACCGTGCGATGAACGTCCCCAGCGAGGTCGCGTCGACGCCGTACGCGGAGCTGGTGCTCAGCCTGCCCCCGGACTGGCCCCGCACCGAGCGGGACTGGGCCAACGACGCCAACTACTGGCCGCTGCGTACGCTGCGCCAGGCCGCCCGGATGCCGCACCGGTACGGCACCTGGCTCGACGTGTGGCACACGGTGCCGAACGGCGAGCCGCCCGCCCCGCTGGCGGCGGGGGTGGAGTTCGTCGCCGTCCTGGTGGCACCCACCCTGCTGCTGGGCCCGGTGCCGCCGCTGCCCGTCGACGACGCCGAGATCGTGTTCCACAGCGTGATCCCGCTGTACGCCGGCGAGCTGGCGCTCGCGCTGGAGTCCGGGATGGAGGAGCTGGTCGGCCGCTTCGGCGAACACCGCGTCACCGAGCTGCTCGACCCCACCCGGTCCGACGTCTCCGCCTGACGTTCCGCCTGACCTGGAAGCGCTGCGCACCTCCGCCGGGGTGGTTACGGTCAGGGCATGCCGGGTTGGGTGGAGCTGCTGGTGCAGGTGGTGGTGGCGGCCGCGCTGGGGGCCGCCGTCGGGTTCGAGCGGGAGCTGTCGGCGCAGCCGGCGGGGCTGCGTACCCACATGCTGGTCTCGCTCGGCGCGGCGCTGTTCACCATCGCCGGCGCGGAGGTGCTGGGCGCCGACCCGGCCCGGGTGGCGGCGCAGGTGGTGACCGGTATCGGGTTCCTCGGCGGCGGCGCGATCCTGCGCGAGGGGATGTCGATCCGGGGGCTGACCACCGCGGCATCGCTGTGGGTGTCGGCGGCGCTGGGGGTGGCGATCGGGCTGCACGCGTACCTCGCCGGGGTGGCCACCATGGTGCTGGCGCTGGTGGTGCTGGCCGCCATCAAGAAGGTCGAGGACGATTACCTGCCGCAGCGCCGTCAGATGGAGGTCACCCTCTCCCTGGAGCCGGAGGTCACGCTCTCCACTGTGGAGGGCGCGGTGGCCGAGGCGCTGCCCCGCAGCCGGGTGCTGCGGGTGCAGTACCGGGAAGGCGGCCAGGAGCTGGTGGTGGTGGCCCGCCCCCAGGTCGAGGTCTCTCTGGCCGCGATCGGCGAACGCCTGCTCGGCCTGCCCGGCGTCCAGGGCGTGGACATCAACCGCTGACGGCCGCGTTACAGGGTGGTGTTGATCAGGACGGGTTCGGGGCGGAGGGTGACGCCGAAGCGGTCGCGGACGCCGTCGCGGATCTCGGCGGCCAGCTCCAGCAGTGCCTTCGACGTACCGGTGCCGCGGTTGGTCAGGGCGAGGGTGTGTTTGCCGGAGATCCCGACGCCGTCGCGCTGGTAGCCCTTGGAGAAGCCGGCGCGTTCGATCAGCCAGGCGGCGCTGACCTTGGTGTGGCCGCCGGGTGCCGGCCAGCCGGGCGGGGCGGCCTCGCCGCGCCGCAGCAGCTCGGCGTGGGCCGCGCCGTCCAGCACCGGATTGACGAAGAACGACCCCACGCTGTACGTGTCCGGGTCGGCGTCGTCGAGCACCATCCCCTTGCCACGGCGCAGCCCCAGCACCGCCTCGCGTACCTCCGCCAGCGGGGCCCGGTCGCCGGGTGAGACCCTGAGGGTACGGGCCAGCTCGGCGTACCGGATCGGGCCGGACAGCGGGTCGGCCGCGAGCCGGTACGTCACGTCGAGCACCACCCACCGGTCGCGGTGCTTGAAGGTGCTGTGCCGGTAGCCGAAGCCGCACTGCTCCGGGGCCAGCGCGACCACCTCGCCGGCCTGCCGGTCGTACACCCGGACCGCGGTGATCGTCTCGGAGACCTCCTGGCCGTACGCCCCCACGTTCTGGATCGGGGTGGCGCCGGTCGAGCCGGGGATCCCGGAGAGGCATTCGATGCCGGACCAGCCTTCGGCGACGGCCTGGGTGACGACGGCGTCCCAGGGCTGGCCGGCGGCGACGGTGAGCTGGACGTGGTCCTCGGTGCGGGTCACGGTGACGCCGGTGGAGCGCAGTAGCACCGCGGTGCCGTCGAAGCCGGCGTCCGCTATCACCACGTTGCTCCCACCCGCCAGCACGAGCAGGGGAAATTCGTGCCGTTCGGTTTCCCGGACCGCCTGCACCGTTTCGTCCGCATTGCGTACTTCGACCAGCCGGTTTGCCGGGCCTCCGATACGGAGTGTCGTATATGCCCCTAGTGTCTCTCCGCTCACCTCACGCACGTCGTCAGCCTAGGCTGGTACTGGCAGCCCCACCCCAGGGGCTGTCACTGGAGGGCGCCATGAGTCACAAACCCGGCAAGGAGTTCTGGCTGGCCGCGCTCCGCCACGAAGGTGCGGCGTTCCGCGGCGCGGTCACCGCGGAGCTGTTGGCCGATCCCGTACCCACCTGCCCGGACTGGAGCGTGGCACGGCTGGTCGGCCACCTCGGCTGGGTGTACGAGTGGGTGAACGGCCACGCGGTACGCGGAGCCACCAGCCGCCCCGAACGCCCCGACGACACCGCCCCCGCCGGCGAAGAGGTCCTGGCCTGGTGGGACCAGCGGTACGCCGACCTGCTCGCCACCCTGGACGGGCTCGACCCCGAGCTGCCGGCGTGGAACTGGGCGCCGCAGGCGAAGAGGGCGGTGTTCTGGCACCGCCGGATGGCACACGAGACCGCGATCCACCGTTGGGACGTACAGACCGCGGCCGGGCTCACCGAGCCGATCGAGACCAAGCTCGCCGTCGACGGCGTCAGCGAGGTGCTGGACACCTGGCTGCCCGGGGGCAGGCGACGCGGCCCGCTGGACCGCACCGGCCTGGTCGAGCTGGTCGCCACCGACGTGGGCCACGAATGGCTGGTACGCCTGCGCGGCGCCGGAGTCTCCCTGCTCGACACCAGCACCGTGATCCACGAGCCGCACACCATCGACGCGCGCGCCGCCGGCACCGCCAGTGACCTGCAGCTCGCACTGTGGGGCCGGGTCCCGTACGAGGTGCTCCAGACCGCCGGCGACGAGGGGCTGCTGGAGGCGCTCCGTACCGGGTAACTGCGGAGTTGTGGGGCTTTCGTAGCCGCCCACACCCCGACAACTCCGCGGTTTCCCCTCAGCCGCGCACCTGGAGCGCGCGTTGGTAGGTGGACTCGCCGAAGAGCACCAGGCGTGCGTCGGTGACCCGGGTCGAGGTCTCCGCGAGCGTGGTCAGGGCGATCCGGACAGCGTCGTCGACGGGCCACCCGTACAACCCGGCGGAGATCAATGGGAACGCGAGCGTGGTCGCGCCCAGCTCGTCGGCGACCCGCAGCGAGCTGGCGTAGCACGAGACCAGCAGTGCCGAACGGTCCTCGGCGGTGCTGTGGACCGGGCCGACGGTGTGGATCACCCAGCGGGCGGGCAGCCGCCCGGCGGTGGTGGCGACCGCCTCTCCGGTGGGCAGGCCGCGACCGTACCGGCTGGCCCGCAGTGCCCGGCACTCCTCCAGGATCTCTGGCCCACCGCGGCGGTGGATCGCCCCGTCCACACCGCCTCCGCCGAGCAGCGACGAGTTGGCCGCGTTGACGATCGCGTCCACCCGCTGCGCCGTGATGTCCCCCTCCACCAGCTCCACCCGCATATCACCGATCCTGCCACCCGATCGCCGCCGCGGTCAGCGGCCGGGTGTCCGGCGACCCGCTCGGGCCGCGAAGGCGTCGAGGGCGGCCAGCACCTCGTCCGATCGCCAGGCACGGCCCCGCTGCCGGTCGGTGAATTCGGTGAGTACGCCGGCACGCTGCAGAGGTTCGATGGACCGGTACACGTTCGGTGCTGGGATGGCGAGTTTCTCGGCGAGCAGCTGTGCGTTCACCACCGGATGCCGCAGCACCAGATCGGCCGTGTGCCACACTCTGGACCCCCGGCGGGCCGAGATCCGATCGCTCCACGCACGGCGGATGTCCCGCAGTTCCCCGACCAGATGCCGCCCGTTGGCGATCGCTGCGAAGGCGGCCTCCGACAGCTGCCGGACGATCACCGAGGGGTCGCCGGCACGGTAGGTGTCGAGGGCGTCGAAGTAGGCTGCGGTGTCGGCGAGCAGGCCGGCGGACACGGGCACCGTCACGTTCCGGGTCAGGGCTTTGTTACGCAGCAGCGCGTGCAGCAGTGCGCGTCCCGTACGCCCGTTGCCGTCGATGAACGGGTGGATGGTCTCGAACTGGGCGTGGGTGACGGCTGCGTGTGCGAGGACCGGGAGGTCCTCCCGGCTTGCGAATGCGAGGAGATCGGCGATGGCGGCAGGCACCCGAGAGTGGTGAGGAGGCACGAACATCGCCTGGTGGGGGCCAATCCTGCTGCCGCCGATCCACACCTGCTCGCGGCGCCAACGGCCGGCGGTGTCCGGTGCGAGGTCTTCCATCAGCGCCCGGTGCATAGCGAGGATGGAGTCGGCGTCGATACGGTCCGCCATGGCGACCGCGGCATCCATCGCGCGGGTGTTGGCCACTACCTGAGATGCGTTGCGGCGGCCCGTCACGCCGATCTCGGCTTCGGCGATGGCGCGTGCCGATGCGGTGAGATCCTCGATCTGGGAGCTCGCCGCAGACTCGGAGCGCAGCAGCACGGCGTGGAACGGTGCGATCTCACCACCCATCTCCGCGTCGAATCGAGCGATCTCGTTCGCCGCATCCTCCGCCGCGGCGATCATGTCCGACGGCAGCACCAGATCGTGGTGGGCGATCACCGGAAGCACCGCCGCACGGTAGGGGCCCTGGTGGCGCTTGAGCTGGGTACGGGAGGCGGTACCTACGGGGTATCGGCTGGTCCACGGCAGCGTCTCGTAGCCGACCGCCGGCCACGGGCGGGGCGGCACCTCTACGGGTCGATCTGATATCACTCCCACATCTTATTATCACTTAGGCCAGAAGTGATAATAAGACGTGGGAGTGGTATCAGGTGAGGACGGCCCAGCCTCGTCTCCCATCAGGGGTCACCCCAGCAGGCCGTGGCCGAGGGGCGTACACGGCGGCGGCGCGGCCATCCGCAGCTGCCCGGCCATCAACCCTCCCGCCCTGTCATGTCCGCGACAGACGGCGGGCTGGGGAGAGCGTAGGGATAGAGCTGCCGATGCGTTGTCGGATCGGCGCGATCAAGGTGGACGACATGGAGACGACGAGGGGCGCGGCCCGCCCCCGGCTGGTGACGCCGGGGTTCGCGACGGTGATCCTGGCCGGACTGGCGTACTTCTTCACCGTCGGGGTGCTGGTCCCGGCGGTGCCCCGGTACGTGGCCGGGCCGCTCGCCGGCGGTGACGCCGCGGTGGGGATCAGCTTCGGCGCGTTCACTCTCTCGGCGCTGCTGCTGCGCCCGTGGGCGGGGCGGCTGGCCGACCGGTACGGCCGCCGGCCGATGATGATCGGCGGTGCCGCAGTCGCGGCGGTGTCACTGCTCGGGTACGCGTTCGCCGGCTCGGTGCCGACGCTGGTCGCGCTGCGGCTGCTCACCGGGGTGGGGGAGGCGTGTTTCTGGGTCGGCTTCGTCGCCGCCGCTGCCGACCTCGCGCCCCCGGAGCGCCGCGGCGAGGCGATGAGCTACTCCTCGCTGTCGCTGTACGTCGGGCTCGCCCTGGGCCCGCCGGCCGGGGAATGGCTGGTCGACGCGTTCGGCTACACCACCACGTGGCTGGTCGGAGCCGGCGTGCTGATCGCCGGGGTGGCGCTGGCCCTGAGCGCCCCGGAGACCAATCCGAGCGCCGCCGAGCAGCAGGGGCGGCCGCCGCTGATCCACCGCGGTGCCCTGGTGCCGGCGGGGCTGCTGCTCGCCGTGGTGTGGGGGATGGCCGGCCTGTTCGCCTTCGCCGCCCTGTACGCCCGCGAGCTGGGGATGTCCGACGCCGGCTGGCTGCTGTTCGGCTTCGCTGGCGTCGTGGTGCTGATCCGGCTGTTCGGGGCCCGGCTCCCGGACCGGCTCGGCCCGTCCCGCGCCACGATCGCGGCGCTCAGCCTCGCCACCGCCGGGTTGGCGACCATCGGGCTGTGGCGTACCGCCGCAGGGTTGGCGGTCGGCGCCGTCGTGCTCGCGGTGGGCGTCGCGCTCGCCACCCCTGCCATCTTCGCCCTCGCCATGGCGGGTACGCGCGGCAGCGAACGCGGCGCGGTCAGCGGCACCCTCGGCATCAGCCTCGACCTGGGGCTCGGCCTGGGGCCGATCAGCCTCGGTGCGGTGGCGGCGCTCGCCGACCGGGGCACCGCGTTCCTGGTCGCCGCCGCGGTCGCCGCCACCGGCCTCGCCCTGGCTCTCGGCTCCGCCCGCCACCGCGCGACCAGACCCGCGGCGGTGCCACCGCGCTGACCGCGCCTTGGGTGGGTACGCGCCGGGTTTGTGGCCAAAGTGCGGTATTCCAGGTCTGGTGACCGCAAGTTGGCCACAAAACGCGGATCGCGGCGGGCGTGCGAGCCGGGTGACGGTGTCGCCCATCCGACAACCGTAATTCGAGACTCGAACTGGATCCGGCGGCGCGGGGAGTGAGGCTTGAAGTGCACGGGGTACCGGGACGGGGGCAGGCACCAAGGAGGGGCAATGCCACTGTTCATGGACCACCACGCCAAGGTGGAAGGGCTTACCGCGGAGGCGGTGGCGGGGGCGCACCAGGCCGACCAGCAGATCCAGGCCGAGTACGGGGTGGACTACCAGCAGTACTGGTTCGACGAGGCGTCCGGGCAGGTGTGGTGCCTGGTCAGCGCGCCTGACGCGAACGCCGCGATCGAGGTGCACCGCAAGGCGCACGGCTTGGTCGCCGACGACATCACCGAGGTCAAGGCCGGCGCCTGACACCACCGGGCCGCTCACCGGCGCGCCTCGCTGGCGCTCGGGCGCCCGCGAGCGGGCGCTGCTGTGAACATTGGTTCGCTCGCACGCTCGCCTCACCGCTGAAGATCGTCGTTCTGGGAACGGGCGTGCGGCTCTGCCCGCACCTGGGTTCCCGAAACGGCGATCGTGGTGGGCCGGGCGGTGCGGGCCGTGGTGTGATGACCGGGTGACGGGAGATGTGGTGCTACGGCCGGTCGGGTGGGTACGCTCGGCGGTCGCCGAACGCGGCCTGGCGGCTCGGCAGGGTGACGAGGGTGCGCCGGACGCGTGGCTGGAGTTCGCGCCGGAGGTGGCCCGCGCGATGGCCGACCTGAGGCCGGGGCACCGGATCGTCGTACTCACCTGGCTGGACCGGGCGGACCGTGACGTGCTCGCGGTGCACCCCCGCAGCGACCCGGACCGGCCGCTCACCGGGGTGTTCAACACCCGCTCCCCGGACCGTCCGAACCCGGACGGCCTGCACCCGGTCACGGTGCTCGCCGTCGACGGCAGCCGGGTCAAGGTTGACCGGATGGAAGCCCTCGACGGTACGCCGATCCTCGACGTCAAGCCCCATCTGGCGCCCGCTGCGGAGCGCTGAGGCCAGTTACGCCTTGGAGCGCAGCCGGCGTACCAGCATCACCGTGGCCGGGACCAGGAACGCCAACGTAATCAGCCACAAGACCGTCAGGCCGGTGTACCACTCAACGTCGACGTCCGACTCCTCGCCCACCGGCGGCGAGACGGTGACCCAGCTCAGTAGTCCCGAGAAGCAGCAGCCCGCCGAGCCGACGATGAACAGCACGATCATGCCCACCATGTGCAGCCCACCGGGCTTCGGCCGGGACGCGACCTGTTTCGGCTCCGGGTGTGGGATGTTCTCCGGGTCCCGTGCCGGGCGCGGCACCACCCGCGCCGACGGGACCGCGGCGTCGATCGCCGCGATCGCGGCGGGCTCGACGGCGTACAGGGTCGGCTCGATCCGTAGCGAGATCGCGTCGGTGGCGGTCAGTTGCCGCGCGCCATCCGGCCACGCCAACATGGCAGCGCATTCTGCGTAGCGGACGGTGAGCTGCCCGCTGCCGTACCCCAGGCTCACCCCGTCGGGGCCCACCACCAGTGTGGTATCCGGGTCTTCCAGCGAGCGGTACCGGGTGCCGTCGACCGCGGCGGGCGACGACGTGGGGGCGGCGGTGTAGCCGGCCCAGTCGGCCGTGTGGCCGTCCGGCACCCGCAGCAGGCCTGCCTCCACCGCCTGCCGCGCGACGGCGTGAACCTCCCCGGCCGTCGTCTCGTGCAGCTCACGCTCAAGCTCCTCGCGGCTGGGCCGGGGGCGTCCGGTGAGCAGATCCATCGCGGCCGCAGGCAGGGAGGCCGCCTCCAGGTTCGGCTCCCGCAGCTCCACCCCGGCGTGCCCGCGTACCGCGTCGAGGTCGCTCTGCTCGATCCGGCCGGCCCGTAACTTCGCCAGTACGTCAACGAAGCCGCCGACCACCGCGTCCTGCTTCTCCGGCAGCGCGTCGGCGAAGGCGGTGACCACGGCGTGGTCGGCGTCGCGTGGGAAGTATTCCGTCGTCGCGGTGTACGAGTAGCCACCTTCCTGCCGCAGGCTTCGGAACAGTTCGCGCTCCAACACTCCGGCGAACAGTCGGGTCGTGGCGCACCGGGGCAGCACCGTGTCGAACACCACGCCGCCGCGCCCGTCGGCGAAGTACGCCGGGGTCGACGGCAGCGCGGACGTCGGCTGCGGCAGCGGCCGCCGCGCACCGTCCGGCAGTCGCAGCCTCAGCCCCGGCGGTACCCGGTCGCCGGCGATCCACAGCACCGCGTTCTGCCTGGTGAACCAGCTCGCCGCCCACTGCCGCACGTCCTCGGCGGTCAGCCGCGACAGTCCCCACTCCGGATAGCTGACCAGGCCGTAGCCACGTGCGCCGTACCGCCACAAGGGCATCGCGCTGTTGACACCGTTGCTACGCCCGGACTCCTCCGTACGCAGGATCTCCTTCTCGGTCTCCAGCCGTTCCAATGGCAGGTCGCTCAGCGAGGCGCACACCGAACCGAGGAAGTCGGTGATGTCCGTCTCGGAGCCCCGCATCAGGAAGTGGGTGACGGTCGGGCCGGTGCTGCCGTTCATGTGGTAGTCGGAAAGGTTCGACCGGAACAGGGCCAGGTGCTCCACCAGGTGGGTGATTCCGGTGGTGGCGAGCGTCTCGTCGGCGCGGCCGACCCGGAACGTCAGGCCGGCCATCATAGGCCCGGTGGTCGGCGCCAGCAGCGCCGGTACGCCGTCGACCTCGATCTGCTGCACCTGTTCAGCCCTTCTTCAGCACTATGCGGCGATACTTGCTGAACACGTCGGCAGGGTCACCGAAGCGGTCCCAGTACGACTCGGTCGCCAGGTTGCCCACCGCGCGGAAGTGCGCGGCGGCGGAGGGCCCCCGGTCGATCAGGCAGAACAGCAGAGCGAACCGGTTGTGCGTCTCCACCGAGTAGAAGCCGGGTCGGAAGTCGGGATGGCGCACCGAGCGGTCCGCCGCCTCCTCGATCTCGCTCACCACCTCCGGCGACTGGAGGTACGCCGTCGCCTCGCGCGCCTTCTCGATGTCGAGGAACCGCTCCATGTGCGCGTCCAGCACCGCGAGCGGCGCCCGCGAACCGCCCGGCGCCGCCCGCATGCACTCGACGGCGAAGCTGTGGGTCTTCTCGTGGGAACCACTCCACTTGGGGCAGAGCTGCTGGATCAGTTGCCCCTGCGCCGGGAAGTGGTGTGGCACGTGACGGCTGAGCTGGTCGTACCGACGGCGGGCCTCGTTCTGCCCCAGCTCCAGCCCGCGTACGGTCATCAGCCGTCCGACCCACGCGGCGGCGTTGCCGGGGTCTTCGGCGGTCAGCTCGATCAGCAGTCGCTCGGCGTGACGCAGGTGGTCGTGGAACGCCTCGAACTGCTCCCGACTGATGTCCTTGGCGAGCCTGCTGGAGCGGATCTCCCACCCGGCGACGATCAGCCGGCGCCCATACAGGGTCCTGCCCAGGGTCGAGTCGGCATGGCCCAGGAACGCTTCGGAACCGGCGACGTCGGAGATCAGCGCGACGGCGTACTCCCGGTCGTCGGGGTCGGCGGTCCGGTCGAAGAAGGCGGCCACGGCGGGCCAGTCGCCGCGGGTCACCGCCTCCCGTAGTGGGGGCAGATCCGGGTGTACGGCGGCGCGGTCGAGGTTCGGCGGCGCGTTGGTGAGTGAGGCAGGCACGCGCCGGAGCATAAGTGATCCGGTGCGTGGCGGACCTCGTCGTTTCGGGTGGTCTTGTGCGGTGGCGCGGGGCGCTGCTCACCGGCACGGTGCCGCCGGAGATACTGGCGGGTATGCCGCGTGGATTCCCGTACCAGGATCTCAATGGTTTTCTGGCCGCCCTGGAGGCCGAGGGTGAGCTGCACCGGGTGAGTACCGGGGCGGATCCGTCCCTGGAGATCAGTGAGATCACCCAGCGGGTGGTGCGGGCCGGCGGCCCGGCGCTGCTGTTCGAGCGGCCCACCCGGGGGGCGATGCCGCTGGTGATCAACCTGTTCGGCACCGAGAAGCGGATGTGTATGGCGCTCGGCGTCGAGCACCTGGACGAGATCGGCGCCAAGATCGGGGCTCTGGTGAAGCCGGAGCTGCCGGTCGGCTGGTCGGGGATCAAGGAGGGCTTCGGCAAGCTGCTGCAGCTGAAGTCCGTACCCCCGAAGAAGGTCAAGAGCGCGCCGTGCCAGGAGGCGGTCTACAAGGGTGACGAGGTCGACCTGGAGCGGCTGCCGGGCCTGCGGACCTGGCCGGGCGACGGCGGGATCTTCCACAACTACGGGCTGACCCACACCAAGCACCCGGAGACCGGCAAGCGCAACCTCGGGCTCTACCGGCTGCAGCAGCACTCCCGGAACACCATCGCGATGCACTGGCAGATCCACAAGGACTCCAACGCCCACCACGCGGTCGCCGAGCGGCTCGGGCAGCGGCTGCCGGTGGCGGTCGCGTTCGGCTGCGACCCGGTGGTCAGCTACGCCGCGTCGGCGCCGCTGCCGCCGGACATCGACGAATACCTCTTCGCCGGCTTCCTGCGCGGCGAGCGGGTGGAGATGGTCGACGCGCTCACCGTGCCTCTGCAGGTGCCCGCTCACGCTCAGATCATCCTCGAGGGGTACGTCGAGCCCGGCGAGCGGCTTCCGGAGGGCCCGTTCGGCGACCACACCGGCTTCTACACCCCGACCGAGCCGTTCCCGGTGCTGCACGTCGAGGCGATGACGATGCGGCGCAAGCCGATCTACCACTCGATCGTCACGAGCAAGCCGCCGCAGGAGGACGGGCCGATCGGCAAGGCGACCGAGCGGATCTTCCTGCCGCTGCTTCGGCTGATGGTGCCCGACATCGTCGACTACTCGATGCCGGAGCCGGGGGTCTTCCACAACTGTGTGATCGTCTCGATCCGCAAGCGCTACCCGAAGCACGCCCAGAAGGTGATGCACGCGCTGTGGGGCGCCGGGCTGATGTCGCTGGTGAAGCTGATCGTGGTGGTGGACGAGGACTGCGACGTACAGGACTACAACGAGGTCGCCTGGCGGGCGTTCGGCAACGTCGACTACGCCCACGACATGCTGCTCACCTCCGGCCCCGTCGACCACCTGGATCACGCGTCGTACCAGCAGTTCTGGGGCGGCAAGATCGGCATCGACGCGACCGGCAAGCTGCCCGAGGAGGGCTACACCCGGGGCTGGCCCGAGGTCGCCACCATGTCCCCGGAGATGGTCGCCCAGGTCGACCGCCGGTGGAAGGAGTACGGCCTGTGACCGCGCCGGCCGAAGCGCCGGGGCGGGTACGCGCGTTTCTCAAGCTGGTGGCGATCGAGCACTCGGTGTTCGCGCTGCCGTTCGCCTATCTGGCGGCGTTGGTGGCGATGCTGCGGGGTGACGGGTTCGACGGGTGGACGCTGCTGGTCATCACGGTGGCGATGGTCGGGGCGCGTACGTTCGCGATGGCGGCGAACCGGATCATCGACCGGCACATCGACGCGCAGAACCCACGTACCGCCGGGCGGGAGCTGGTGACCGGGGCGGTGAGCGTCCGCACCGCCTGGTGGGGCGCTCTGGTGGCCCTTGCGGTGTTCCTCGGCGCGGCGGCGCTGCTCAACCCGCTCTGCCTGATGCTGGCGCCGCTCGCGGTGGTGCCGCTGGTGGTCTACCCGTACGCCAAGCGGTTCACCGACTACCCGCACGCGGTGCTGGGGATCGCCCAGGCGGTGGGCCCGGCCGGGGGCTGGCTGGCGGTCACCGGGACCTTCGACGGCTCGCTGCCGGCGGCGGTGCTGGCGGTCGCGGTCGGGCTCTGGATCGGGGGATTCGACCTGATCTACGCCTGTCAGGACGCCGAGGTGGACCGCACCATCGGGGTACGGTCCGTGCCGGCCCGGTTCGGGGTCGCCGCCGCGCTGCACGCCTCGACCGTGACGCACGTGGTGACGTTCGGGTTGTTCGTGTGGTTCGGCGTGCTGGTCGGGCTGGGTTGGCTGTGGTGGGTGGGGCTGGCGCTGACCGCGCTCGCGTTCGGCTATGAGCACGCGATCGTGCGGCCGCACGATCTGTCCCGGGTGAACCGGGCCTTCTTCACCGCGAACGGCTTCGTCGGCATCGCACTGTTCGGCTTCGGTCTCGCCGATCTCCTGGTACGCGGGTAAGCGGTCGCGCGGTCGGGGCGCCCCATTCGTGCGGCATCCAAACCGGCCGGGGGACCGTGAGCCGCGTCCGGGAAGCACCGGCCGCGCGATGCGGGCCAGCTCACAGCTCCATCGACGCTCGGCTTTGCCAATTCCCGTTTGCTCGCTGTGCCCGGCGGGTAACGTGGGGTGGGTCCGTCACGTACCCCCGCGACGGAAGATGCCTGACGGAGTTGAGTTTGTGTGACCACCCCGAGTCGCGCTCGGGTGTTGAAGACACCGCACCCGGTACGCCGACCGTCCCAGTCGACTCCACCGCCGACCACTGAACGCCGCCGGACCGCCGAACCACCGCCGCGCAAGCCGTGGGACGGCCCAGTGGACGAGTGGGTCGACGACATGGACGGCGAGTGGGACGCCGTACTCCCATAGCCCGGTGAGGTGAGCCGTGGCCCGACGCCGCCGATCCCCGGTTGGCGCCGCTGCCGCCTGCGCGGGTAGCGGCAGCGCCCGGCGCTCGGTGGTGCCGGCCGGGCGGTGCGTGGTGCCGGCTCGGTGGTGCCGGCCGGAGGGCCGGTTCCGCGGACCAGGCACACTGGTCGGATGAGTCAGCAGCGCGTCCCGTGGATCGTGGGGGTGTCCGGTGCCTCCGGCACGCCGTACGCCCGCGCGGTGCTGTGTGGGCTGCTCGACGCCGGCTGCGCGGTCGACCTGGTGGTCTCCCGGGCGGCGCGGCTGACGATCCTGGACGAGACCGGGCTGGGGTTCCGGGACGCGCACTGGAAGGACGACCTGGCGGCGTGGCTGGGTCGTGACCTGGCCGGCGTGGACCTGGTGTACTGGGCGGCGTCGGACCTGGCCGCCGGGCCCAGCAGCGGCTCGTACCCCACGCGGGGGATGGTGGTGGTGCCGGCGAGCACCGCGGCCTGCGCCGGGATCGCGCTCGGGCTGTCGAAGGACCTGCTGCAGCGCGCCGCCGACGTCAATCTCAAGGAGCGGCGGCCGGTGGTGCTGGTGCCCCGGGAGACCCCGGTGCCGCGCAGTCACCTGGTGCACCTGCTGGCGCTGCACGACGCCGGTGCGGTGGTGCTGCCGGCCAGCCCCGGTTTCTACGCCGGCGCCACCGACGTGCAGCAGCTGGTCGACTTCGTGGCGGGCAAGGTGCTGGACACGATCGGCGTACCGCACGATCTGTTCCGGCGCTGGGCGGGCGAGCTGGGCGGCGGTCGGTCCGACTGACGCGCACGGCGTGGATTCAGCATGCGGTCTCAGCGACGGTGTCGTGTTCCGCCGCTGAGCGGCTGTCGTGACACCTCGCGCCGGCTGCGGCGGGTCCAGACGACGCCCGGCGGCGTTGTCGGTTCACCCGGATACAACACCGGTATCCGGGCAAACCTCCGCCTTGCCGGATCGCCGCCTGTACTCCGCCTCGCTCGACCCGAGGTATCACGACAGCCGCTGAGACCAAGGCCGCGCCCGATATGACCACGCCCGTACCTACTGACAGGCGGTACGGAATCAGTGCCGATGTTCGAATAACTCCTGTCGGCCCATTTCCTCACCGTTGAGCAGTGCCCGGACCTCGGATTCCCGGAAGCGCCGATGTCCCCCCGGCGTCCGGATGCTACCGATACGTCCCGCCGCCGCCCATCGTGTGACGGTCTTCGGGTCGACGCGGAACAGCGCGGCCACCTCGCCCGGTGTGAGCAGACGATCGCCAGTTTCCACGACTTCCCCCCTGCCTCTCCGGGGCCTCGGCCCCAGAGATCTAGCCCAGAGCCCCATTAGAGCACTGTCGTCCCTGGGCGTCCCGGAAATGGCCGAACACCACATCTTGAGGGGTTGCGTCTGCTCTTGTGCCGCTCTTGCCGTCTCAGAGGGGTGTCGTGCCGCATCCTCGTGACACGGTGCAAGGTTTAGGCTCATCCGACAGCACTGAGCGTGGCGAAAAGAGGCGGTACGTGGACGCGATCGACGGCAAGATCGTCGAGCTGCTGCGGGTCAACGCGCGGCTCACGTACGCCGAGCTGGGACGGCAGGTGGGGCTCTCCGCGCCGGCGGTGCACGACCGGGTCGGCAAGCTGGAGGCGACCGGGGTGCTGCAGGGCTACCACGCGGTGGCTGACCCCGAGGCGATCGGGCTCGGCGTCACCGCGCTGGTGGGGATCATCCAGAGCGACACCGGTGAGCCCGACGACGTGGCCGGCGCACTGCACCAGCTCGAGGAGGTCGAGTCCTGCTACTTCCTCGCGGGCGAGGAGTCGTTCCTGGTGAAGGTACGCGTCGCCACCATGGCCGACCTGGAGCAGCTGGTGATCCGCCTCAACCGGCTCCCCGGCGTCGCCCGGACCCGTACCACCGTGGCGCTGTCGACCAAGTGGGAAGGCCGCCCCCAACCCGGCCGCTACCCGGACTGACACACCGACCTTCCAAGATCATGAGCCCTCTGATGCTGCCATGGCGACATGAGGGGAGCCATGATCATGGAAGGGGGCGCATCTGGGGTGGGTCAGCAGTTGGAGGTGGCGGGCTTTCCGGCGAGGCGGTCGGCTACCCAGGTGGTGACGTCAGGCGAGGCCCAGGCGGCGGTCGCGGCGTGCTCCAGGAAGTAGTACGTCCAGAAGCTGAGCCGCACCCCCTGGCCGCACCAGGTGGTACGCAGGCTGCGCGCCCCCCGGTACGGGATGATCTCGTCCGATGTGGAGTGGTAGAGCAGTACCGGCATCCGCGGCGCGATCCCGCCGACGTTCTGCGCGTCCAGAGTGGACTGCCACTGCGGTGTGGCGAGCGGGTTGCTGGTGGTGTAGTCCTCGATCCGCTTGTTGGCGTACGGACTGAAGTCGCAGCCGTTGCGGAGCTGCTCGATGCCGGCCCGGCCGGCGTCGTTGAGGTAGGACTCCAGCTCCAGCGACGGGTACGCCGCGTCCATCCCGACCCCGGCGGCGAGCACCAGCCCGAAGTTGGGTCTGCCGGCGTTGTAGTCGGCGACCTGGCGCAGGTTGGCCGGGGTGCCGCCGGCGGCGACCCCCTTGACGTTCAGCTCCGGCGCGTAGCTGCCGGCGAGCTGGGCGCCCCAGGACGCGGCGTGCCCGCCCTGGGAGTAGCCGACCAGCGCGACCGGGGCGGTCTTGGAGAGCCCGGCGTCGGTGAGCCGCTGCGCGGCCCGGACGATGTCGAGCAGCGCGTGCCCGGCGGAGCGGGCCACCATGTAGCGGTGGTCGCCGGGCGTACCGAGCCCTTCGTAGTCGGTGATCGCGACCGCGAAGCCCTTCCAGCCGTACTGGTGGATCAGGCCGCCTTCCTGGTCGTCGCCTTCCTCCAGGTGCCGGGACGGCGCGCACTGGTCGCCCATGCCGTGGGTGCCGGGGGCGTACCCGACGATCGGCCGGTTGCCGTACGACCCGTACGGCACCGCCACGGTGCCGCTTACCGTGATCGGGTTGCCGTGGGTGTCAGTGGAGCGGTACAGAATGGACCAGACCCGGGCGTACCCGAATCCGGGGGCGTCGATCCGGCGGGCCGAGACGATGTCGCCCGGCGTGCTGGCGGCTGTGGTGGTAGTGGTGGCGGCTGCCGGTGCCGCCGCGGCGGGATGTGTGACGGCGAACGGGGCGGTAAGGCCGAGCGCGATGCTGGCCAGCGCCAGGATCCGGCGTCCGCGGTGTGGTCGGTTCATGTGGGGCCTCCCCAGGTCCACCTCATATGAGACTGATTCACATTGGGCTACCGACGGGTAGCGTTTGTCAAGGTCTCGTCGGCGTTTCGCGGACTCGGGGGTACGTCAGGTGCGGCACCGCCGGCCGGCTACGTTGAAGCCGTGGAGCAACTCGATCGATGTTCTGAGACCGCGCGCGCCTGGCTCACCGACGCGATCCGCAAGGTGGAGGCCGACGCGAACCGTAGCGCCGACACCCACCTGTTGCCGTTCCCGCTGCCTCCCGAGTGGGGCATCGACCTCTACCTCAAGGACGAGTCGGTGCACCCCACCGGCTCGCTGAAGCACCGGCTGGCGCGCTCGCTGTTCTTCTACGCGCTGTGCAACGGCTGGATCTGCGAGGGCACCCCGGTGGTCGAGGCGTCCAGCGGCTCGACGGCGGTCAGCGAGGCGTACTTCGCGCGGATGCTGGGGCTGCCGTTCATCGCGGTGATGCCCGCGAGCACCAGCACCGAGAAGATCGAGCTGATCGAGTTCCAGGGCGGCAAGTGCCACCTGGTGCAGGACCCCGCCAAGGTGTACGTCGAGGCGCGCTGGCTCGCCGACGACATCAGCGGCCACTTCATGGACCAGTTCACGTACGCCGAGCGGGCCACCGACTGGCGCGGCAACAACAACATCGCCGAGTCGATCTTCGAGCAGATGTCCCTGGAACGGCACCCGATCCCGAGCTGGGTGGTGGTCGGCGCCGGCACCGGCGGCACCAGCGCCACCATCGGCCGGTACGTGCGCTTCAAGTGCCACCCCACCAAGCTGCTGGTGGTGGATCCGGAGAACTCCGCGTTCTACCAGGGCTGGGTCGGCGAGGACCCCGGCTACACCACCGACCGCGGCTCCCGGATCGAGGGGATCGGCCGGCCCCGGGTGGAGCCGTCGTTCGTACCGTCCATCGTGGACCGGATGGCGCGGGTGCCGGACGCGGCGTCGCTGGCGGCGATGCGGGTCGCCTCGCAGCTGCTGGGCCGGCGGATCGGCGGCTCCACCGGCACCAACCTGTGGGGCGCGTTCGGCGTGATCGCGGAGATGCGCGCCGCCGGTGAGACGGGGAGCGTGGTAACCCTGCTCTGCGACGGCGGCGAGCGCTACGCCCACACGTACTTCAACGACGACTGGGTGGCCGACCAGGGGCTCGATCTCGCCCCGTACACCGACGCGGTACGCGGCTTCCTCGCCTCCGGGGTGCTGGCCTCCTAGTGTCATGCGCCAGAAATTCGCTTGCGAACTCCGGCGCCCAGCCGGCGCCTCGCGGCGTTGTCGTCGTCGCCAATACAACACCGGTATTGGCTCCTCCTCCGCCTTGCGAGCCACCACCTGGACACCGGACTTCATCAACCAATTTCTGGCGCAGGACACTAGAGGCGGGTGGCGAGGCCCGGGTAGTGGTGGACGTAGCCGTCGGGGTCGAACCGCAGGTCGGCGGTGAAGCTGCCGCTGGCGTACCGGATCCGGCCGTCGCCTAGCACGGTGTACGTCTGCTCGCTCGGCGTGACCACCAGCTCGGGCACCGTCACGAACACCATCAGGTAGGTCTCCGCCGTACCCTCCGGCTGGTCCAACAGACCGCGACGGCGCACGGGCAGGGTGTTGAACAACGGTGAGTAGCCCAGATCGACGTCGATCGCGTCGGCCAGCTGCTCCGGCGCCTCGGTGCCGGGCAGCGCCATCCGCCGGTCGCCGCCCTGCTCGTGGGTGGTCACCTGCCAGCCGTCCTCGGAGCGCACCAGCCGCACCCGGCGGCGCCACCCCGCACCCTCGGACTCCACCTCCAGGTGGCTGGTGCCCCACCTGTCGTCGGTGGCCAGGCTGTAGCGCAGGGTGTACGGGCGCCGCTCGCCGGCCACCATCGTGCCCCGGGCGCGCAGCCCGGCGGTGTCGTCGAGCAGTGCGTGCTCGACGCCCGGGTGAGCCTCCCGTTGCCACATCAGATCGCGGGTGAAGCGTTCCATGTGCCGGACCCTACTCCGGCGGCCCCGACAGTTTCAGGGGATGCCGTAGCAGCGCCACCGGTGTAAGGATGGGCGGCATGGCCGACCCCTTAGCGGCGTACACCCTGGAGGAGCTGCGGCAGCGGCGCAGCCTGAAGTGGCGGCGCTACGACTCCGACGTGCTGCCAGCCTGGGTCGCCGAGCTGGACGCCTCGCTGGCGCCACCGATCGCCGAGGCACTGCAGGCCGCGATCCGGCGTGGTGACACCGGCTACGCCCACCCGTCCGGGCTCCCGGAGGCGTACGCCGAGTTCTCCGACCGGCGGTACGGCTGGCGCCCCGACCCGGCCCGGACGGTGCTGGTGCCCGACGTGATGCAGGGCATCGTGCAGGCGCTCACCCTGATCACGTCGCCAGGCGACTCGATCGTGATCAACACCCCGGCGTACCCGCCGTTCTTCTTCTGGCTGCGGCATCTCGACCGGCGGGTGGTGTCCAGCCCGCTGGCGCTGACGCCCGACGGCTACCAGCTCGACCTGGACCGGCTGGAGCAGGACTTCGCCGCCGGCGCCGCGGTCTTCCTGCTGTGCAACCCGCAGAACCCGACCGGGCTGGTGTTCAGCCGCGACGAGCTGCTGGCCGTCGCCGAGCTGGCGCAGCGGTACGGAGTCCGGGTGATCTGCGACGAGATCCACGCGCCGCTGACGTACCCGGGGGAGCGGCACGTGCCGTTCGGCTCGCTGCCGGTGCCGGCCGCGCAGCAGGCGGTGACCGCGGTGTCGGCGTCCAAGGCGTGGAACCTCGCCGGGCTGAAGGCCGCGCTGGTGGTGGCCGGCCCCGAGTCCTGGCGCGACGTACGGCTGATCCCCGAGGAGGTCCAGTACGAAGCCAGCCTGCACGGGGTGATCGCCTCCGAGGCGGCGTTCCGGCACGGTGAGCCGTGGCTGTCGGATCTGCTGGCGAGCCTGGACCGCAACCGGGTGCTGCTGGGGAAGCTGCTCGCCGAGACGCTGCCGGCGGTCGGCTACCACCCGCCGCGGGCGACGTACCTCACCTGGCTGGACTGCCGCGCACTCGGCCTGCCGGGCGATCCGGCCGAGCACTTCCTGGAGCACGGCCGGGTGGCGCTCGCCTCGGGTCCGAGCTTCGGCGCCGACTACACCGGCTTCGTACGGCTGAATCTGGGCACCGCCGCCGAGCACCTCACCGAGGTGGTACGCCGCATGGCCGCCGCCGTACCCGCCCGGTAGTCGGCCAGGACAGGCCCGGGCGGCTGGGAGCCCGGGCGGCTGGAGCGCCTCAGCGGCGCTCCCCGTCGGTGGGCGGCTGACCCGCGGGCCCCTGCGGCGGCTCCGGTACCCCCTGGCCGTACGTGGTGCCCTGGCCCTGCGGGTGCTGGTCGTCGGGGTAGCCGCGGTACGGGTCGGTCGGCTGTGCGCCTCCCGGGTACATCTGGCCCTGCGGTGGGTAGCCCGCGGGAGGCCGCGAGGCGGGACCACCCGAGACCGGGGCCCCCGAGGTGGGGCCTCCGGACACCGGGGCGCCAGGTGCCGGCTGCGGGTAGCCGGGCGGGTAGCCGCTCTGGTCCGGGTATCCCGGCTGCCCCTGGTGCGGCTGTCCCGGCGGTTGCCCCTGGTACGGCTGCCCTGGTGATTGCCCCTGGTACGGCTGCCCCGGCGGCTGGGCGCCGGGTGGTCCGTAGCCGGAGTGCTGGCCTGGGGCGGCCTGGCCGTACTCGGGTGCGGCCTGCTGTCCGGGTGGGCCCCACTGGCCCGGCGCCTGCGGTGCCCCCGCCGGTGGCTGCCCGTACGGCGCCTGGGGGGTGCCGTACAAGCCGCCCTGGCCGGGCGGGCTGGGCTGTCCGGGCGGGCTGGGCTGTCCGGGCTGTTGCGCGGGTGGTGCCCAGCGGCCGTTGGCCGCGGGCGAGGTCGGTGCCGGGTTCGCCGGTTCGGCACCCTGTGGCGGGTAGCCCGGCGGCGGGCCGCCCCAACCAGGCGGTGCCCAACTCTGCAGCGGTGCCTGCCCAGGCTGCTGTCCCTGGCCGGGCTGTTGCCACTGGCCGGGCTGCTGCCCCTGGCCGGGCTGCGGTGCCTGGCCGGGTTGTGGCCCCTGGCCGCCCGGCGCGCCGTGCCAGGCC
>JBOGDE010000045.1:0-23568 GCA_050701695.1 Micromonosporaceae bacterium | reverse complement strand
CCGCGGCACCCCGCCGGCCCCCGCCCCGCTGGCGCCGGTCCGGGTCGCCGACCTGGCCGCGGACGCCGCCGCGCTGATCACGCACCTCGGGGTGGGTCCGTGCCGGGTGATGGGCGCCTCGCTCGGCGCCATGGTCGCCCAGGAGCTCGCGGTACGCCGACCCGAGCTGGTGAGCGGGCTGGCGCTGCTGGCGACCCGGTGCCGTACCGACCAGTTCCGGGCCAGGCTGGGCCGCGCCCAGGCCGCCCGGGTACGCACCGGCGTCAGCTCGGACCACGACGCGCTGGCGCACCTGCTGTGGCTGTTCTCGCCGCGCACCCTGCTGCACGAGCAGCGCGCCGCCGACTGGTTCACGCTGTTCCGCAGATTCCCCGTCGTCGGGCTCGGGCCGGCCGCCCAGTACGAGGCGACGCTGATCGCCGACCAGACCACCGAGCTGGGCAAGATCGACCGGCCGTGCCTGGTGATGGCGTTCGCCGACGACGTACTCACCCCACCGGAGCTGTGCCAGGAGGTGGCCTCGGCCATCCCGGAAAGTCGCTATGTCTGCTTCCCGGACTGCGGGCATTTCGGCTTCCTGGAACACCCCGGGCTGGTAAACGCCGCACTACTGGAATTCTTCGCTAGTGTCCCGCGCCGGGAGTTGGTGGATGAAGTCCGGGGTCCAGGTGGTGGCTCGCAAGGCGGAGGAGGAGCCAATCCCGGTGTTGGATTGGCGACGACGACAACGCCGCGAGCCGCCGGCTGGGCGCCGGAATTCGCCGCCGAACTTCCGGCGCGGGACACGAGCATGTGAACTCGGAAAGGAGATTCGGCGTGACTGTGCAGGACGTACCGCTGGTCGACCTGAATTCGCCCGAGTTCGTACGCGACCCGTTCCCTTTCTATGCCCGGCTGCGCCAGACCGCCCCGGTGTACCGGCAGCCGCAGGGGTCGTGGCTGGTGACCCGGCACCGGGACTGTGTGAGCGTGCTGCAGGACAACCGGTTCGTCAATCTCGCCGAAGACCGCTGCGTACCCGACAGCTCCGAAGGCGGCCGCGCGGCCGACACCCCGCAGAGCCGGATGCGCCGTACGGCGGCACGGGCCCTGGCACCGTCGTTGATGCGCGAACTGGACCCGGTGGTGCGCCGGACCACCGACGCCCTCATCGACGCGGCGCTCGACGCCGGTGACGTCGACGTGACCGAAGCCCTCGGATACCCCCTCGGCACCGGGGTGTTCTGCGACATCTTCGGCATCCCCGCCGCCGACCGGCCGACCTTCCAGGGCTGGGTGGACGACCTGGTGCACGGCGTGGACCTGCTTGTGCTCGACTCGCCGACGCTCAAGGCCCGCAACTCCGCGTCCCGGCTGGAGTTCTTCGGGTACCTGTGGCGGCTGGTCGGCGACCGCAGACGCGCACCGGCCGGCGACCTGCTGAGCGAGATCCTGGCGATCCAGCGCGACCACCCCGAGCTCAAGGACCTGGACCTGATCTCGTTCTGCATCACCCTGTTCATCGCCGGTCACGCGTCGACGTCACGCTTCATCTCTTTCGCGGTGTACGCCCTGCTGCGCTTCCCGGAGCAGCTGCGGCGGCTGCGGGAACACCCCGAGCTGCTGCCGTCGGCGGTGGAGGAGCTGCTACGGCACTCGACCCCGATGCAGTTCACCAGCCGGGCGGCCCGCACCGATTTGGAGCTGGCCGGCCAGACGATCCGCCGGGGCGAGATCGTGGCCTGCGTGGTCGGCTCCGCGAACCGGGACCCCGAGGTGTTCGCCGAGCCCGACGGGCTCGACCTGGCCCGCAGCCCCAACCCCCACATCAGCTTCGGGTACGGCCACCACTACTGCCTCGGCGCGGCGCTGTCCCGGCTGGAGGGCCAGCTGCTGCTCGGCGAGCTGGTACGCCGGGCACCCGCGCTGCGGCTGCGCGGCGAACCCACGTACCGCCCGTCGGTGTGGCTGCGCGGCATCGCCCACCTGCCGGTCAGCCTCCGCTAGACCGGCTCACCGCCGCTTTCGGAGCCCTGCCGCTTTCTTCAGCCCTGCCGCTTTCGACCCGACCGTGAGGAGCCCGGGATGACCGAGCCGACACTGATCCCCGATCTCCTCCGGCAGCGCGCGCTCAGCGAGCCGGACCGGACCGCGATCCTGGTCGCGGGTGGGGCCGGCATGACGTACCGGGAGTGGGACCGCCGTTCCAACGCGATCGCCCGCGGACTGCTCGCCCGCCGGGTGGCGCGCGGCGAGGTGGTCGCGCTGTTCTTCGACAACGCCGACTGGCTGGACTTCGCCGCGGCGTACTTCGGGGTGCTCAAGGCGGGCGCGGTGGCGGTGCCGCTCTCCGGCCGCTTCACCGGCCCGCACCTGGCGTCGGTGCTGGAACGCTGCGCCGCGGTCGGGCTGGTGCACGGCGGCGGCCACCCCCCGGACGGCGAGACCTGGCACGCCACCGCGGCGGAGGTGGCGGCCGGCCAGAGCACCGAGCCGATCCAGCTGCCGGCCACGACGCAGGACCTGGCCGAGATCCTCTACACCTCCGGCACCACCGGGCAGCCGAAGGGGGTGGCGTGCCGCCACGCGAACGTGGTCTCGCCGCTGGTCGACCCCGGGGACTGGCCGCCGGTCTGGTGGCGGGAGTGCGCCGGCGGGGTCTACCTGCACGCCAACGCGATCTCCACCGCCGGCGGGCAGCTGCGGCTGTTCGAGCCGCTCGGGCCGTCCCGGATGACCACGGTGGCGCTGCCCACCTTCGATCCCGAGCTGTTCTGCCGGCTCGCCGTCGAGCACGCCGCGTCGGTGGTGCAGCTCGTACCGTCGATGGCGAACAGCATCCTGGACAGCGGCGCGTACCGCCGGCACGACCTCTCGCCGGTACGGGTGGTCTCCCTCGGCTGCGCCCCGCTCCCGCCCACGGTGGTGCCCCGGCTCGCCGCCGCCTTCCCCCGCGCCCGCCTGGTCAACATGTACGAACTCAGCGAAGCGCGGTACGCCGGCACCTCGATGGTCTACGGCGAGCGGTTCGACTCGCTGGGCCTGCCACGCGGCCGTACCCAGCTGCGGCTGGTGGACCCGCAGGGCGCCCCGGTGCCGGCCGGCTCCGTGGGCGAGGTGACGGTGCGCTGGCCCGGGGTGCCGTCCCAGCACTACTTCCGGGACGCCGCCGCCACCGCCGAGGTGTTCCGCGACGGCTGGACCCGTACCGGCGACGCCGGCTACCTCGACGCCGAGGGCAGACTGCACCTGGTGGACCGGATCAAGGACATCGTGATCAAAGGCGGTGTCAACATCAGCACCCTCGAGGTGGAGAACGTACTGCGCCAGCACCGCGACGTCACCGACTGCACCGTGTTCGGCGTGGCCGACCCGGTTCACGGCGAGGACGTCGCCGCCGCGGTGGTACTGCGCCGCCCGGTCCCCGACCGGACGCTCCGCGCGTACCTGAACGCCCGGCTGGCTCCCCACCAGGTCCCGCAACGCTTCCTGACGCTGCCCGAACTCCCCCGCAACCCCTCCGGCAAGGTCCTCAAGACCCAACTCCGCGACCGCTTCACCGCCGCCGGTTGATCCGGGTCGAGGGCGCCGCGGACCTGGTAGTCGAGGCGCGCCGGTCGTTGTACTATATAACGTACAACCGCTGGAGGGATCATGAAGGTCATAACCGCGTCCGACCTACGCGCCAACCTCGCGAACGTGTTCGACACCATCGAGAATGACGCCGAAGACCTCGTAGTCACCCGCAGCGGGCACGAACCGCTGGTCGTCATGCTCAAGAGCGACTACGACGCGTGGCGCGAAACTGAGTACCTGTCCCGTGGCGCCAACGGACGCGAGCTGCGCCGCCGGATGGCGGAGATGGAAGCGGGTGAACACGTCGAGCACGAGTTGACCGACCTCGACGCTGAGGCCACTGCGTGAAGCTCGTGTGGCACCCGAGCGCATGGGACGAGTACGTGAGCTGGCAGACCCACGATCGAAGGATCCTTAAACGGATCAACACCCTCCTCAAGGACATCCAGCGCGGCGACGACGGGGGCATCGGCAAGCCCGAACTCCTCAAGGGCGACCTGTCCGGCTGGGCCTCTCGGCGCATCAACGAGGAACACAGGCTTGTGTACCGTGTCGCAGACACCCATGACCAGCTGGAGATTCTGTCCTGCCGCTACCACTACACGGATCGGTAGCGACGCGCAGCCGCACGGCGGCCCGTCGGTGGTCAGACGAGGCGCATCGGCATGCTGGCGTAGTTGCGTACCAGCACCGTCTCCTTGTACGTGGGCTCGCCGGTCGCGCGTAGGCCGGTCGCCTTCTGCAGCAGCAGCGGCAGCGCCAGCTTGGCCTGCAGCTTGGTCAGGGTGACCGCGAAGCACACGTGCGGCCCGTGGCCGAACGCCAGGTGCTTGTTGGGGCTGCGGTCCAGGATCAGCCGGTCCGGGTCCGGGAACGTCTCCGGGTCGCGGTTGGCGGCAACCAGCACCGGAACGATGTGGTCGCCCTCCTTGATGGTGTGCCCGCCCACCTCGATGTCCTCGAACGCCTGGCGCGCGATGTACCAGATCGGGGTGCAGTAGCGCATCAGCTCCTCCACCCCGGACACGTGGACCGACGGGTCCGCCACGAACCGGCGCCGCTCCTCGGGGAACGCGGCGAACGCCCTGCCGGACCCGGCGAAGAAGCTGGAGCTGGACTCGTACCCGGAGATCAGCACCGACGCGAACGCGTACGGCAGGTCTATGTACGTCAGCCGCGGGTCGATGCCGTTGAGCCGCTCGATCAGCTCGGAGAGCAGATCCTCCCCGGGGTGGCGGCGTTTCTCGTCGATCGCCTGCCGCATGAACTCCGAGAAGCCCGACATCCCGTGGTCGACCCGGCCCTCCAGCCCTTCGGTGCCGTCGATCAGGTTGTCGAATCCGCGCAGGATGTGATCCGCCGAGCCGCGGAACCGGTTGAGCCCCAGCTGCGGTACGCCGAGATACTCACACAGCGTGCCGAGCGCCAGCGGGTACGCCACGTCCTCGACGAAGTCCACGTCGTTCTTCGCCACCGCCGCGTCGATGACCTGGTTGGCCACCGCCACCACCCGGGGCTGGATCTTCTTCAGCGCACCCGGGGTGAACCGGCGGGTGACCAGTTTCCGGATGGTCGAGGCAGCGACGTTGTCGGGGTCGACCGGGCGGGCCTGGGTGGTGTTCTTGGAATCCGGGTGACAGCGTACCTTCGGAATGTTCTTGACCCGGGGATCTTCCAGCACCGCCCGGCAGTCCCGGTACCTGGTCAGCACCCACCGCCCCGGTTCCCGCTGGTACACCGGCACGTTTTCCCGCATCTGCCGGAAGTGCGTTATCGGGTCGGCCAGGAACTCCGGGGAAGACATGTCGAAATTAAGCTGCTGGGAAGGCCCGCCCGGCGATGACTGGGCGGACTCGTCAGTGATGGACGAGTTCATCTGCTCACTCCAGGCTCCGGATTCTGCATAACTCCAGGCTCCGGATTCGTTGGCGTCAGGCTCCGGATTCGCTAACGCCGAGTCTCCGCCTCCGCATACGGCGCGGCCAATGCAAATGGCGACTTCTCGCCGCCGTACACGTATCAGGGTCTGCTGTTATAGTCCACGCAGGTCGGCCGCTGTCCATCGGCCGACCGACATCCTGTCCACCTCCCAGTCGTGTCTTCGGGCACCCTTGCCGAGCGAGGATCAAGCCATGACAGAGATCGCGGTCCGGGCCCGGGAGCTGCGCAAGCAGTACGGGCACAACGTCGCAGTCGACAACATCGACCTCGAGATCACCCACGGCGAGATCTTCGCGCTGCTCGGCCCCAACGGCGCCGGCAAGACCACCACCATCGAGATGCTGGAGGGCCACCGCACCCGCGACTCGGGCGAGCTCAGCGTGCTCGGGACAGACCCGGGGCGCGCCGGGCGCTCCTGGTGGGACCGCATCGGCATCGTCACCGACGTGACGCGGGACTCCACCGAGCTGACCGTACGCGAGGCGGTCCGCCACTTCGCCGGCTACTACAGTCGCCCGCGAGACCCCGACGAGGTGATCGGCAGGGTCGGGCTGGACGAGAAGGCCGACGCCAAGGTCAGCCAGCTCTCCCGCGGCCAGCGGCGGCGCCTGGACGTCGCGCTCGGCATCGTCGGCCGGCCCGCGCTGCTGTTCCTGGACGAGCCGACCACCGGATTCGACCCCGAGTCCCGGCAGCAGTTCTGGCGGCTGATCAAGGAGCTCGCGGGCGAGGGCACCACCATCCTGCTGACCACCCACTACCTGCCCGAGGCCGAAGCGCTCGCCGACCGGGTGGCGATCATCGCCAGCGGCAAGATCTTCGCGCAGGGTACGCCAGCCACGCTCGACCGCCGCAACTCTGGCGCCGCGACCGTGAGCTGGGACGAGGCGGGCGAGCGCCGGAGCGTGGAGACCATGGCCGCCTCGCAGATGGTCGTCGAGCTGGTGGACCGGTTCGGTGGTGAGGTGCCCGGGCTGACCGTGGCGCGCCCGACCCTCGAGGAGACGTACCTGCACCTGATCGGAGGCGTGAAGGAATGACCACCGAAAGCGTCAGACCGCAGCCCGCGTCCGGCCAGAGCCAGCCTCCGGGCGGCAGAGCCCGACCCCTGCCGTCCGCACTGCGGGTCGGCATCTCCCGTGGCGTCATGGAGATCCGCGAGTTCTTCCGCAGGCGGGACTCGGTGGTGTTCACACTGTCGTTCCCCGCGATCCTGCTGACCCTGTTCGGGCTGGTCTTCACCCACCGGTACGAGGAGATCGGCGTCACCGTGCCGCAGATCTACGTCACCGGCCTGCTCGGCTCCGCGGTGATGTCGGCCAGCTTCACCAACCTCGGCGGCGGCATCACCATGGACCGCGAGGACGGCACCCTGAAGCGGCTGCGGGGCACCCCGATGCCGCGCAGCGCGTACTTCCTGGGGAAGGTGATGCTGGTCGGGGTGATCTCGCTGCTGGGCTCGGCGCTGGTGATGCTGGTGGGGCTGTTGATGCTGGGGCTGCCGCTGCCCTCCGCAACCGGCTGGCTCACCCTCGGCTGGGTCTTCGCGCTCGGCGTGGTCGCCTGCTCGCTGCTCGGCATCGCGGTCAGCAGCCTGGTACGCAACTCCCGCAGCGTGGCGGTGGTGATCAGCCTGCCGTTCCTGCTGCTGCAGTTCATCTCCGGGGTGTTCATCCCGTTCGACGAGGTGCCGGAGCCGCTGCACCACATCGCCTCGTTGTTCCCGCTGCAGTGGCTGGTGCAGGGCTTCCGCACCGCGCTGCTACCCGACGCGGTGGCGACCCTGGCACCGGACCGGTCGTACAGCCTGGGCACGGTGGCGATGGTGCTCGGCGCCTGGATCGTCGTCGGTCTCGTGCTCTGCATGACCACGTTCCGCTGGAAGGCGCGCAACGAAGGCTGAACCACGGCTAGCGCGGGCGGTGGCGGGGGTCCCGGCGTCACCGCCCACGGCACCGACCGGGACGACATGCCTACAGCGGGATGTGATGCCCAATGGTCCCTGAGGTGCTGCGCCAGACGCCGTTCCGGCGATTCTGGAGCGCCCGCACGATCTCGTTGTTCGGCGACCAGGTGGCGATGGTCGCGGCCCCCCTGGTGGCGGCCCTGGTACTGGACGCCGGACCCGCCGAGATGGGTTACCTCGTCGCCGCGGGGATGCTGCCGCACCTGCTGCTGTCGGTGTACGCCGGCGCCTGGGTCGACCGGCGCGGCCGGCGCCGGCAGACGATGATCGCCGCGGACCTGGGGCGTGCCGTGCTGGTGCTCACGGTCCCGGCCGCGGCGGTGCTCGGCGTCCTCACGATGTCCCAGCTCTACGTGGTGGGGTTCGCGATGGGCGTGCTGTCGGTGTTCTTCGACGTCTCGCACAGCACGCTGTTCGTGTCACTGGTCTCGCGGGACGACTACGTGCCGGCCAACTCCTTGATCCACGGCAGCCGCGCGATGTCGATGCTGGGCGGCCCCACGCTGGGCGGCATCCTGGTCGAGATCATCACCGCGCCGCTGACCCTGATCGCCAACTCCGTGTCGTTCCTGGCCTCGGCCTTCCTGCTGGGGCGGATCAACCCGGTGGAGCCGCCGACCGAGACCCGTACCAGCGGGCACATCTCGGCCGGCGCCCGGTACATCTGGCGTACCCCGGTGGTACGGGCCGCGCTGGGCGCCACCGCCACCGTCAACTTCTTCATGTACATGATCATGGCGCTGTACGTGCTGTACACCACCACCGCCCTGGAGATGCGCCCCGGAGCGCTCGGCCTGACCATCGGCGCCGGCGCGATCGGCGGCGTACTGGGCGCGATCGTGACCGGGAAGGTGGCCAAGCGGATCGGGGTGGGGCCGGCGTTCGCCGTCGGCTGCGTCGCGTTCCCGGCGCCGTGGCTGATCCTGCCCGCGCTGGGTGGTCCGGGCTGGCACGCCGTCGTCCTGCTCGCGGTAGCGAACATCGGCTCCGGCGTGGGGCTGATGGTGCTCGACATCTCGGTGGGTTCGATCTTCGCCGCGATCATCCCGCACCGGCTGCGGGCGCGGGTCGACGGCGCGTACCGCACCGTGAACTTCGGCATCAAGTCGCTCGGCGCGCTGGCCGGCGGAGGCCTCGCGACGGTGTACGGCATGCGCCCGGCGCTGTGGGTCGCCGGACTCGGAGCGATCACCAGTGTGCTGTGGGTGCTGGGTTCCCCGATACCCGGGATGCGCACCCTTCCGGAACGCAGCAAAGACCTGGACGAAGAATCTGAGTACGCCGTACCCGAATCCACAACCGGTGGCGACAAGTAGCCACAACCCTGTACCACCTCGGCCGTACCAGGTGAATCTCTTCCTAAGAGCCTGTTCGGGAACCCCGAGCCGGAGTTCCCGAACAGGCTCTAACGAATACAGGGTGAGGTCAGCGTGGGAACCATCGCCGAATTAGGTATTGGCATCGGTGACACGCCGGTGGAGACCGTCATGCTGCATTGCCGTGGAATCATCCGGCCGGTGCTTCTCAAATGCGAGTCGCACAATCCCACCGGCTCGGTGAAAGACCGTACGGCACTCGGTCTGGTCACCGCGATGCACCAGGCCCGGCCATTAACCCCCGGAAGTGTGGTGGTGGAATCCACCTCGGGAAATCTCGGCCTGGCGCTCGCCCGGCTGCTCCGCGGGCTGGACTGCCAACTGATCGTGATCGTCGACCCCAAGACCCCACAGCACACCCAGGCGGCGCTGGCACGGGCCGGCGCCCAGGTCCGCTGTGTCACCGAGCCGGACGACTACGGCGGCTACCTGATGACCCGGCTGCGCACCGTGGAGCGGATGTGCCGGGCGAACCCGGACTACCGGTGGTCCGACCAGTACCACTCGACGGCGAACCCGGCGGTGCACCGGCGTACCACCGGACCCGAGATCCTCGCCGCCGGCGGCCCGGAGCTGGACGCGGTGTACGCCGCGGTCTCCACCGGCGGCACGCTCGCCGGGATCGCCGCCCACCTGCGGCCGCTGCGGCCGGAGGTCCGGGTGGTCGCCGTGGACGCGCTGTCGTCGCGGGCCAGCGGGCCGGCGGTGACCGGCCGGCGACTGCTGCCCGGGATCGGGTCGAGCCGGCGGTCGGTGTTCCTGCGGCCGCATTCGTTCGACTACGCGGTACGGGTGGCCGACGCCGACGCCATCGCGATGTGCCGGATCCTGCTGGCCGACACCGGGATCAGCATCGGCGGCTCCAGCGGCGCCGTGCTGTACGCCTGCCTGCGCGACCTGGAGCGGCCGGACCCGGCCCGGCACCCGCTGTGCCTGTGCGCCGACGGCGGCGCCGCGTACGCCGACACCATCCACGACGACGCCTGGCTGGCCGGCGCCGACCTGCTCGACGAGGTACGGCACGCGGTGCGACGGCACCGGGTCGCCGGGGTGCACTTCACCTCCATGGCGCCGCACCCGACCCCGATGTGAGGCGCGCCGCGTTCAGTCGCGGCCGAGGCACCACTCCAGCACCGCCTTGGCGCTGTGCAGCTTGTTCTCCGCCTGGTCGAAGGCGATGCTGGCCAGGCCGTCGAGCACCCCGGCGGTCACCTCCTCGCCCCGGTGCGCCGGCAGGTCGTGCATGAACAGCGCCTCGGGGTGCCGGGCCATCAGGCGCTCGTCGACCCGGAAGGGCGCGAACACCCGCCGCCAGTCCGGATCGGGTTTCGTGGTGCCGGTGGTCTGCCAGCGGGTGGTGTAAACGACATGCGGGTCCGCGATCGCCGCGCCGGGGTCGTCGCATTCGACCACCATCGCGCCGTGCCGGGCCGCCTGGTCGGTGGCCTGGCGCAGGATCGGGTCGGGCACGCCGTACCCGGGAGGGGTGCACAGGCACAGCTCGGCACCGGCGAACCGGGACAGCGCGAGCGCGAGCGCCGCGGCGGTGTTGTTGCCCTCGCCGACGTACCGCACCCGGATCCCCTCCAGCCGGCCGAAGCGCTGGTAGAGCGTGGTCAGGTCGGCCAGCGCCTGGGTGGGATGCTCGTCGGCGCTCATCGCGTTGACCACCGCCATCGACTTCTGGCCGGCGAGGGTACGGATCTCCTCGGGATCACCCGCGGTACGCACCACCAGCGCGTCCAGCATCCGGCCGAACACCTCGGCGGTGTCGGCGATCGACTCACCGGTGTTCAGCTGCAGGTCCCCCGGGCCGTACGGGATGTGGCCGGCGCCGAGCCGCAGCGCCGCACTGGCGAAGGCGGTCCTGGTACGGGTGGAGGTCACCCGGAAGTAGCTGCCGACCACCAGGCCGCGCAGTGGCTGGTGCCCCTGGCTGGCCGGCGACGCGTACCAGGCGCCGCGTTCGACCAGCCGGCGCAGGTCGTCGGCGGTGAGGTCGTTGATCGACGTCAGGTGGCGGCGCTGGGTCATGGTGCCCCTCCCTGGGACGGCTCGTTCAGCCGGCGCTGGCGCGTGGTAGCTGACCGTCGTCACCGGGCCGGCGGGCCTCCGGGACCCTGGCGCGTACCCGCCGGGCGCGACGCTTCCTGACCTCGGCGCGACCCATCGAGCCGGTACGCCGTGCCGGCAGCGGCACCCACCCCCGCAGCACGGCTTCGGCCCCGCCCTGGAACCGGCTGCTGCAGCCGAGGTAGTCGAGCAGTTCGGCGACCCGCCGGCTGAACGTACGCGGAGACATGTCGAGCCGCCGGGACGCTGAGTCGTCAGGCGCTCCGCGCAGCAGCTCCTCGATCACCGGCAGCAGGTACGCCGGCGGCGGCACGAAATCGGCGTACGGGCGGGACGGCTGTGGTGTCCACAGGGGAGACCGGGGACGCGCTGTCCACCTGGGATCCCAGTCCCGGTCGGGCCCGTGCCGGTCGGGCCCGTGCCGGTCTGCGCCGTGCCACCGACGCTGAATACCGCCCATGCCGGTCTCCTCGCCATGTTCGGGTCGGCCCTACTCGGATTGACCGTGTTCGGATCGGCCGTGCCGGGTCGACCCGTCGGAGCTGGCAACCTGTCTCGTTCATATCAGGAATACCTGTTGACTGTCTAGCGAGTGCGGGCCCGGTGTCCACCGACCTACCGACGGGCCGTCCATCCATCGAATGTCCCGGCGCGCCAGCCACTCAGGGACGATCAGAGACATGGCGTTGCCGCCGCCCGGCTGCCCAGGAGGCCCGAAATGTCCGGCACTGTACTGGCGATCCTCCAAGAATCCGATAACTCCGGCATCGGCCGCCTGGTGCTGCTCCTGCTCGGTGCCGCAGGCTTGGGGCTATGTCTGGTGACGAAGCTGCTGGTGGGTCGGCGCCGCCGGTGAGCCAGCGCGAGCCGTCCACCGGGAAGAGCCTGCCGACCGGCGGCCTGATGTTCGCCGTGGTCATGGCGGTCACCGTCGGCCTGGTGCTGATCGACGACACACCGGGGCCGGCGGGCAAGGCCGCCGCGACCGTACTGCTGGCGGGGTGCTGGCTGCTCACCCGGCTGGTCTCCCGGCGCGGGCCGGTCAGCGGTCAACGCGACGGCATCGCCGCCGGGTTCGTGGCGGCGCTCCTGGTGCTCTACACCGGCGCGGCGGTGATCGCCCCGGAGAGCTCGTTCGCCATCTTCGCGCTCGGCCCGGTGTGCTTCATGATCCTGCCGCCCCGGCGCGCGCTGGCGGTCGTCCTGCTGCTGTGCGTCTCGCCGGCGCTGCGCTTCGTCTGGACCGGGGCGGACCGCGCCGCCCTGACCGACTTCGGCACCAACGCGGTGGTCACCGCGACCCTGGCGTTGCTCATCGGGTTCTGGGTGTGCGGCGTGATCCGGGAGAGCGCGGAGCGCGCCGACCTGATCCGTCAGCTGCAGGACAGCCGGGCCGAGGTCGAGCAGCTGTCGATGGAACGCGGCGTGATGGCCGAACGCGAGCGGCTCGCCCGCGATATCCACGACACACTGGCGCAGGGCTTCACCAGCATCGGCATGCTGCTGGAAGCGGCCCAGTCCACCGAGCCCCCGAATCCCCACGTACGACGCGCCGCCGAGATCGCGCGGGAGAACCTCGCGGAGGCCCGGGCGATGGTCGCGGAGCTGACCCCGGCGTCGCTGGCCGACTCGCTGCCCGCGGCACTGCGGCGACTGACCCGGGTCCGCGCCGGCGAGCTCGGGGTGCCTGTCGACTTCGTGCTCTCCGGCGCCGAACGCGGGCTGCCCGCCGCCCTGGAGGTGGTGCTGCTGCGGTCCGCGCAGGAGGGGCTGTCCAACGTCGGCAAGCACGCCCGCGCCAGCCGCGTCCAGCTCACGCTGCACTACGAAACTGACCGGGTACGGCTAGAGCTGCGCGACGACGGTTGCGGCTTCGATCCTTCCGTACCCTGCGACGGGTACGGTCTGCGCGGGATGCGCTCGCGGGTCGCTGCCGTCGACGGCAGCGTGGAGGTCGGCAGCACCGCCGGCGCCGGCACCGTGATCAGCATCGTGCTGCCCACCGCGGACGACAGCCCGCCCGAGGCGTCCCGCCCCGCGTTCGACCCGGTGGAGGCATGATGCCCGCCATCCGCGTCATGATCGTCGACGACCACCCGGTGGTACGGGAGGGGCTGCGCGCGATGCTCGACACCCAGCCCGACATCCAGGTGACCGGCGAGGCCGCGTCGGCCCAGGAGGCGGTGGTACGCGTCGGCACCGATCCGGTGGACGTGGTGCTGATGGATCTGCGGATGCCCGGCGGCGATGGGGTCACCGCGATCTCGCGGATCCGCGCCATCCGGCCGGCGGCCCGGGTGGTCGTCCTCACCACGTACGAGACGCACGCCGACATCCTGCGCGCGATCGAAGCGGGCGCGGCGGGATACCTGCTCAAGGGCATCGCCCGCGACGAGCTCGCCGGCGCGATCCGCTCGGCGCACCAGGGCGAGGCGGTACTGGCGCCGGCGGCGGCGACCAAACTGGTCAGCCGGGTACGCACCCCCGGGGGCACCGGGCTCTCGCCGCGCGAGACCGAGGTGCTGAGCCTGGTGGGCCAGGGGTTGACCAACGCCGAGATCGGCGCCCGGCTGTTCATCAGCGAGGCGACGGTCAAGACCCACGTGTTCCGGATCTTCGGCAAGCTGGAGGTCTCCGACCGCACCGCCGCGGTCACCCGGGCGCTCGCGAGGGGGCTGCTCCCCAGTCCGGTCGATCCCGGCCCGGCCACCGCGCCGTGACCTGTTGGCCGCGACAACGCATCAGGGTAGCCTGATACGTGGTGCTCCTTCCCGCCGGCTGGAGGCGCGATGGGATCGGCAGAGGCAACGGCCGCCAATGCGACGGCTGCGGAGCCGACGGCTGCGGAGCCGACCGCCGCGGTCACGGCGGCTGAGGTCACGGCGGCTGAGGTCACGGCGGCTGAGGTCACGGCGGCTGAGGTCACGGCGGCTGAGGCGGCGGTGGACGCGGCGCCCGGGTTCGGCTTCTTCACTGCGCATCAGGCACGGGTGATCACCGAGGCCACCGCCCGGCTGATCCCAGGTCCCACCGACGATCCCGCCGAGGCCGGGCACCCCGGTGCCCGGGAAGCCGGCGTCACCCGCTACCTGGACACCACCCTGGCCGCGCTCGACGTCGCGCCCGCACCCGTACACATGGGAGGCCCTTGGAGCGACCGGCACCCCACCGCACCGGACAGCGCCGCACCGGACAGTGACCGGCCGGACAGCGCCGGGCGCGCGGGAAACCAGATGGCCGAACCGGTGCCACTGAGCCCGGCACAGCGGATCGCCTGGACCCGCCGGCTCGCGGAGTGGCGGCAGCGGTACCGCGACGGCGTGGTGCTGCTCGACACGCTCGCCGGGGGCGACTTCGCCGCCGCCCCGCCGGACACCCAGGATCGGGTGCTCGCCGGCGAGCCGGCCGCCGAGTTCGTCACGCTGCTGTTCGGTCACGCCGCCGAAGGCATGTACGCCGCCCCCGAGTACGGCGGCAACCACAACCTGGCCGGCTGGCGCGACATCGGCTTCCCCGGTGACGTACACCCGCGGGGTTATCGGGCCGAGGAAGTCTCGGGCAGCGACGGGCCGGACCCGGCCGAGCCGGACGGGATCGTCGCCGACCTGGCGCAGTGGCTCAACGCGGCACTGCTGGCCTGCGCACCGCCACCCGACGAGTCGGGTACCGCACCGCCACCCGACGAGTCGGGTACGTAGCCGATGGCGGCGCGGCGCGCGATCGTGGTGGGCAGCGGGGCGGGCGGCTGCGTCGCGGCGCTCACCCTCGCCGAGGCCGGCTGGGACGTGCTGGTACTGGAGAAGGGGCCGAACCTGTTCGGCGACCTCACCGGGGACGGCCCGTTGCGGACCACGTTCTCCAACGACGAGCTGAAGCGCACCCGGTACTTCGAGAACCCGGACCCGCTGGCCTGCCCGCGCACCTTCCGTACCAGCGCGGACCAGGCGGCCAGCTACACCGGCCCGGTCGCCGAGCTGGCCCAGGTGGTGGGCGGCGGCACCGTGCACTGGGACGCCAAGGTCCCCCGGTTCTGGGATCTGGACTTCCAGCAGGCCGAGGCGCTCGGCCCGGTGCCCGGCGCGGAGGTACGGGACTGGCCGTTCACGTACCAGGAGCTGGCGCCGTACTACGACGAGATCGAGTCCTGGCTCGGGGTGCAGGGCGACGCGGCGGCGATGCCCGAGCACAGCCGCCGGCGCGCTCCGCGTACCGGCCCGTACCCGATGCCGCCGGGTCCGCCGCAGCGCTCCTCGCTGCTGCTCGCCGAGGCGGGGCGGCGGATGGGGCTGGAGCCGTTCCCGATCCCGGCCGCCATCAACTCCCGGCCGCACCACGGCCGGCCGGCCTGCGTCAACTGCGGTTTCTGCGCCGAGTACGGCTGCCCCAGCCACGCCCGGGCCAGTGCCGTGGACCTGCTGCGCACCGCGCTGCGTACCGGCAGGGTCGAGCTGGTGCCGCAGACCATGGTGACCGCGGTCGAGGCCACCGGGGTGCGCTGGGTACGGCTCGACCCCGACGGCACCCGGCGGGAAGGCAGCTACCCCGGCGACGTGGTGGTGCTGGCCGCCTCCGCGATCGAGACGGCCCGGCTGGCGCTGCTGTCCGGCCTGCCGGACCCGAGCGGCCGGATCGGGCAGCGGCTGATGTTCCACTACTACATCGACATGTTCGGCGTGTTCGGCGACGAACGCGTCCACAGCCACCGCGGCCGCTCGGCCACCCATTGTGTCGAGGAGTACGCCGACCCCGACTTCCCCGGCACCCGCGCCGCCGCCGCCGAGTACGGCCTGCCGTACCTGCGGGGCGGGGTGGTCGAGCTCGGGTTGGGCGGCCACCCGATCGCCGAGGCGAAGACGTACCAATTGCTGCTGCGGGAGCTGCGCCCCGGCAAACCGTTCGGCGCGGACTTCAAACGGCTGATGCGGGCCAGCCCGCTCCGCGACCGGTACGCCAAGATCGCCATGGTCGGCAACGACCACCCGTACCGCGGCAACAACGTCACCCTCGACCCCTCGGTGCACGACGTGTACGACGTCCCGGTCGCCCGCGTCACGTACCAGCTCGGCCCGCACGAGCGGCTGGGGCAGGGCTTCTATGCCGGGCACCTGGTACGGCTGCTGCAGCAGGCCGGCGCCGACGTGGTGTCCGGCTCGTTCCTGATGCCCGGCGGCGGCAACGGCGGCCCTCCGGACAGCGTCCACGTGCTGGGCGGCATGCCACTCGGCACCGACCCGAAGACCAGCGTCTGCGACCCGTACGGCCGGGTGCACGGCACCGAGAACATCTACGTCGCCGACGGCTCCGTCTTCGTCACCTCCGGCTCCCACAACCCGACCCTGACCCTGATGGCGGTCGCCCTGCGCTCCATGCGCCACCTCGCCGGCACCCCCACCCGAGTCCCCGACCAGACCTGACCGGGCTCACCGGCCGGTCGAACGGGCCGCCGGTTGCAGAGCCAGTCGGGGACGCCCCGGACCACTTCTTGCGGTCGCGCGTCGTGACAGCGCCGTGCAGAAATTCATCCGTGTACGGTTCCCGTGCTGGCCTGTTGAGCCCGGTTCTTGTCGGTGGGTGTCCCTAGTGTCCTGCGCCAGGAATTGGTGGATGAAGTCCGGTGTCCAGGTGGTGCCTCGCAAGGCGGAGGAGGAGCCAATACCGGTGTTGTATTGGCGACGACGACAACGCCGCGAGGCGCCGGCTGGGCGCCGGAATTCGCCACCGAATTCCTGGCGCAGGACACTAGTAGTCAGTTCATGAATGGCGGCCACGGCGTGGGAGTGCGCCCGGTGCGGGAGGGTATTGCCGCCGTGGATTCGACGGTGGAGGCGTCGTTGTGGTCGCTACCACCGAAGTAGCAGGCCGTCGACGCAGATGTGGCTGCGTTCGCACCTGCCGGTGACGCCAGGGCCAGGCATCCCTGGAGCTTGGATGTCAAGCGGCGAGGTGGTGGTTGCGGTGTGACCACGCGCCGTGCGTTGATCCTGCGCCATGGGGGTGCGCGTTCCCGGGGTGTGACCGGCCTCCGGCGTGAAGCGAAGCGCACTCGCGCACAACTACCTGAGGGTGATGGGGGCTGAGCCGTGGCGGGGTGTACGGGAGGGTGGCACGTCACCTCGGCCACCCTCCGTGCGTCGCATGAACCGGTCTGGGTCAGGCCTTCCTCGTCACCGCCATCACGCCGACCGCGACACCCCAGATCCCGATGAGCGAGCCAAGCGCGAATAGGGCGTCGAACCGATCGGTGAACGCGATGGTGGCGGCGGCGAGGGCGAACGCCAGTCCGCCGACAAGGCCGAGGGCGATCGTGATCCGGTTCCCGAGGGTGCGGGTGAGGCCGCCGGTCACGGCGAGGAACGCGATGCTCAGGGCCCAGAGCGTGTTGATGATCGTCTCGTTCCAGGTTTGCACGGTGGAGATTAACGTCGGCTGGCCGGCCGCGAGGGATTCCGCCCCCAGGGCGGCGAACAGATGCACGGTCATGCCGAGGGTGGCGAGAACGGCGATGCCGCCCACCGTCTTGGTCACTGTGGCCATGCCGTCGCTGAGGTCGCCGCGGCGGGAGATCGTGAGGATCCCCGCGGCGAACAGGCCCATCGACAGCAGCAGCAGCGCGTGCGAGGGATACCAGGCCGGCTGTACGAGCATCTGGTGAAGTTGCTCGACCTTGTTGCCCTCGCCGCTGTCGCCTGGGTGGCTGGCGCCGCCGGCGAAGAAGGCGATGCCCCCCAGCGCCAGGCAGACGCCACTGACCCGGTTGAGCCGTGAGATGCGGGAGGGGCTGGTACGGGCAAGCGTCGACGTGCTCATCGGTGCCTCCTTGTGCTCGGTGATGATGCGTCAACGGTGTCCGTCGGGGCGGTCTTCGCGCATGAGTGCACGCCCTGCTCTTCTTGAGGGCTAACCCTCATCCGCCAGACGCCGTCGTTGTGCCAGCATTCCGGTATGGCCGCGGCGGCGAACGCGTACGACGAGGCCCCGTCGGCAGTCCGCGAGGCTGGACTCGGTTTGGTGGCCTTGGTGGTCGCTGCGCTCGTCGGCTGTGGCTGGTACCTCGGCTTCCACCTCGCCAACGCGCACAACGGCCTGTTCGCCGCGTCCTGGACGGCGATGGGGCTCTACGTGGTTCGGATGCGGCCCCGGCACCGGGAAGGCTGGCTGTTCGTGGCCACCGGAGCGGTGCACGCCGTGATGTTCTTTGGCCGGCAGTACGGCCTGCACGAGGGTCCGCTCCCGGGCGCCTCGTGGCTCGGCTGGATCGGGGTGTGGCTGCTGCCGCTGGCGCTCGCGGTCTTCGGCTGGATGATGATGGCGTTCCCAGACGGCACGTTGCTGTCCCGGAGGTGGCTGCTTCCGGCGTGGGGCATGGTCGTGGTGGCGAGTCTGATGGCGGCGGTCTCCGCGTTGTGGCCGACGGCGGACTACAGGCGGATCGGCCTGGTGGCGCCGCATCCCTTCGACCTGCCAGGCGCCACGGCGGTTGCGCAGGTGTGGGGGTACGCGCAGGTCAGTTACCTGCTCTTTCAGGTGCTCTGGACGGTCGCGATCGTGGTCCGCCAGGCGAGCCAGCGGCGACGAGGCACGCCAGATGCGCTGGCTGGTGTACGCGGTGGTGATGGCCATCCTGCTGCTGTTTGCCGGTCTGGTGGCGCTGGGTAGCCCGGTGCCCGGGTTTCTCGCGCTACCGCTCATCCCGGTCGCCGCCGGATTCGCGATCCTGAAATACCGGCTCTACGACATCGACCCGGTCATCAACAAGACCATCGTTGTCGGGGCCCTGCTGCTGCTCATCACTGCTGGGTACGTCGCGCTCGTAGGGGGCGTGGGGGCACTTCTGCCGGTCGGGGAAGGCTGGCTGGCGCTGCTCGCGACCGCTGTCGTCGCCGTCGCGTTCGAGCCGCTGCGCCGACGTGCCCAGCGTCTGGCTGACCGGCTCGTGTACGGGCCTCGGGCGACGCCGTACGAGGCGCTGTCACGGTTGTCCGCTCAGCTCGACGCGGCGCCCGAGGAGCTGCTGGACGGGATCGCCGCGACGGTCGCCAGCGCGGTCGGCGCAAGGGAAGTGATTGTCTGGGTGGGCGACGAGGAGCGCCTGGTCCCGAGGGCGGGGTGGCCTCACCTCGTTGACGGGGTCGACGCGGCGCCACTGACAAGACTGGACCCCGGACCGCGCTGTCATGTCCGGCCGGTCGTTGATCACGGCACGGTGCGCGGCGCGATCACGGTACGCAAGCCACCGGGCGAGCACCTGACCGCCGGCGAGGAGCGGCTGCTGACGGACCTGGTCGCGCAGACCGGTCTGGTGATCGCGCTGCAAGAGCAAGCCCGGGAGTTGCAGGCGGCGGCGCGGCGCATCGTCACCGCGGAAGACGCGGCTCGTCGGCGCCTGGAGCGCGATCTCCATGACGGCGCGCAGCAACGGCTGGTGACTCTGGGGCTAGAACTCGGTGTTCTCGCCGAACAGGCGAAGGCGTCCGGCGATCACCTCCTCGCGGACCGGGTGAAAGACGCACGCGTACAACTGCTGGAGGCCACCGCCGACCTTCGGGAATTGGCCCGCGGCCTGCATCCCATGGTGCTCGCGCAGTCCGGCCTGGAGGCCGCGTTGGCTGCCTTGGCGGACAGGTCGACCATTCCCGTGCGGCTGCGGGTGACCGTCGACGGCCGACTTCCCCGTGAGATCGAGGCGACGGCGTACTACCTGGTCAGCGAGGCGCTCACGAACGCGGCGCGGCACTCACAGGCGCACGTGGTCACCGTCGAGGTCGCCACCGTCGGCGACGGGCTACGGGTCGCGGTGGCCGATGACGGCCGCGGCGGCGCCCGACCAGGTGCGGGCAGCGGGCTGCAGGGCCTCGCGGACCGCCTCGCCGCGCTCGGGGCCACACTCGAACTCGACAGTCCCACAGGAAGCGGAACCCGGATCAGGACGGTGCTGCCATGCGGGTGATCGTCGCCGACGATGCCGTGCTGTTCCGTGAGGGAATGGCGCGCATCCTCGCCGAGATGGGATTCCAGGTTGTGGGCCAGGCGCGCAACGGCGCCGATCTGGTGGATCTGGTGCGGCGCGACCCTCCCGCCGCGGTCATCACCGACCTGCGGATGCCGCCAGGCTTCGCCGACGAAGGCATCGAAGCGGCCGCCGAGATCCGGTCCTTCGCGCCGCAGGTCGGACTCGTGCTGCTGTCGCAGCACGTCGAGGTGCACCACGCACTGCGGCTCATGCACGAGTTCGACGGAGCGGTCGGCTACCTACTCAAGGACCGGGTGTCGGACCTCGGCGCCTTTGCAGTAGACGTACGGCGAGTCGCGGCCGGGGAGGTCGTCATCGACCCGGAGCTGGTCTCGCAGCTGGTTGGCCGACGCCGGGAACGGGACCCCCTCGCCGAGCTCACCGACCGCGAGCGGGAGGTGCTGGCGCTGATGGCCCAAGGGCTGACGAACGCGGCGCTGGCCAAGGAGCTCTTCGTCAGCCCGAAGACCGTCGAGGGCTACGTGCGCAGCGTGTTCACCAAGCTCGGGCTGGCCCCAGGCGAACGGGAACACCGACGAGTGCTCGCGGTGTTGCAGTTCCTGCGCCAGCAGTGATCTGCTAGCGGAACAACCGGCCGTGATACCTATCGCTCAGGTTGCCGTGCCCGGTACCACGTCGCAGCTAGCCTCGGTTGCCCTGGCCACCGGGCCAGGCTGTGACAATTGATCCCTCCGCCTGAGCAAAGCGCACTCACGCACGACTACCGAGAGTGACGGTCCCGGCGCCGCTTGAAGATCATTTTATAGTCGTGGTGAAGCCTGCGACAGACGCGCGATCAGCGGCATGAATGAATGGTCGATCAAAGGACCGGGCCGGTACGCGTTGCCGCCGGCGAGCATCGGTATATATGGTGTATATACAGAGCAGGGAGGTGTGATGAAGACGGTGATCGACCTGGATCCAGAGCTCACCGAGGCGGCCGCCAAGGTGCTCGGCACGAAGACGAAGAAGGACACCGTGCACGCCGCACTCGCTGCGGCCATTGCCGAATCTGAGCGCCGTGCGCAGCGGCGGGCACGCCTGATCAACAGCGCGGGCGGGCCGGACCTCGGCGACGAGACCGTCATGTCCGGCGCCTGGGCGTGACCGACCTGTATCTGCTGGACAAGAGCGCACTCGCCCGAGTGGCGTTACAGCCAACCATCCAGACGGCACTGGAGCGCCTCGACGACACCGGCGTACTCGCCACGACGGCGGTCATCGACCTGGAGATCGGCTACAGCGCACGCAACCTCGCCGAGTTCGACTCGGTCGCCACGGATCGTGCCGGCCTTTACCAGGAGCTTCCGCTCACCCGCGCGGTCACCGACCGCGCCCGCCATGTCCAACGAGAACTGGTTCGGCGCGGACAGCACCGAGGCCCAAGCGTGCCCGATCTACTGATCGCGGCGACCGGCGAGGCCCACGGCGCCGTGGTCGTTCACTATGACCGCGACTTCGACACCATCGCCGCGATCACGGGTCAGCCAGTCGAATGGATCGTGCCGCCCGGCTCCGTGCCATAAGAGGGCACCCGACACGACTACGCGCTCGATCCCCGACGACTGATACGGGCCAGCCCGCTACGCGACCGGTCGGACTCGTGGCGCCACGCCGGACGACACCGGCCGGTGTGGTCCACATCCACGTGCACGAAGCCCGCGGCGAGCATCGCGTGCGGGTCGAGCGGGTTGACGGCTCCCCAGCGCCGGGCCTCCTCGGGGGAGACCAGCGCGGGATGCTTCAACGCGAATGCCGCCCGGACCAGTGCCTTGAGCAGCAGGTCCTGCTCGACCGGCTCGGCGTACAGGTCGCGATGGCCGCAGGTCGGTCCACATGAGTACGCCCGCCGCCCGGCGGGGTGCATCACCGGCACGAGTGGGCCACAGGACTCCCGCCTGAGCAGACCTCGTGCCGTCCACGGATCCCGTTGTGGCGGACGCTCCCAGCCACTCACCGCACCCACCCGACGGCGGTGGCCGCGACCAGCAGCACTCCGATCAGTACGGGCACCACGGTGCCGACGACCACGACGAGGCCCAGCCGCGCGTGGTCGGTCGCCCCGAGCACGGTGTCCGCATCGCGCCGGTCCAGGCACGGATGCCGGTCCCGGCAGGCGCGGCACCGGCCGGTCCACGGATTTCGGCGGTGCACCTCGGCGATCGACCTGGCCACGGCGACATCTCCGCCGTACGGAAGCACCGTCACCGCGGTTCGTCTGCAACTTGCGCTACGCATGAATCGTCCCCTTCGCCGTCACGGCGCAACCGTTCGTGCACCTACCGTCACAACTCAGAATGCACGGGGAAGGTTTCGCGGGCAACCCCGTACCGAGAACTAGGTACGGTACGGCTTGCGAAGTGAACTCGATCCGATGGAGACTGTGGCGTCACAAGCCGTGAGGGGATGACGACGTGACCAAGCCGCCAAGCAAGACACTGCGGCGCCGCCGGCTGGGCGCCGCGCTGCGTGCCTGCCGGGACGCCGCCGGGCTCACCCGCGAGGACGTCGGCGAGAAACTGGACTGCTCCGGCTCGAAGATCACCCGCATGGAGAACGCCGACGTGGGCGTACGCCGCACCGATCTCCTCGCGTTGCTCGACCTCTACGGCGTCACCGATCTGGCCCAACGCGAGGAGCTGCTGGGGCTCGCGAAGCGGTCGAAGGAGACCGGCTGGTGGCAGAGATACCGCACACTGCCCGGCAAGTACCTGCAGTTGATCGAGCTGGAGTCGGTCGCGCGATCGATCCGTTGGTACGAGCAGATGGTGATCCCCGGTCTGCTCCAGACGCTCGACTATGCCCGCGCCGTCATCGAGGCCACCGTGCCGCACGCCAGCCCGGACGAGGTCGACCGGAAGGTCGAGGCGCGGCTCAACCGCCAGAAGGTTCTGACCGAGAGCTCCGAGCCACCTGAGTGCTGGATCATCCTGGATGAGGCGGCACTACACCGCGTGATCGGCAGTGCACCAATCATGCATGCCCAGATGAGCCACCTGATCGAGTTGGCGAAGGCCAAGCTCGTGCGGCTGCAGGTGATCCCCTTCCACCACGGCGGACACGAGGCGATGACGGGCGCGTTCACCATCCTGCGTTTCGATCCACCCGACCCCGACATCGTCTACCTGGAGGGCCTGGCCGGCGACATCTATCTCGATCAATCAGAGGACCTCGACCGGTGTAGCCTCGTGTTCGACCACCTTTGCGCCGTGGCGGCCACACCGGAGCAGTCACGCAAGGTCATCGCCGAAGCGGTGCGGAGGTTTGCCTGACCGCACCGAAGGAGCCCCAGGCAGTGATCGACTTGACCGGCGCCGCGTGGCGCAAGAGCACACGTTCGCAAGGCCAGGGGAGCTGTGTCGAGGTTGCCGTAATCCGGGACCACGTGGCCGTACGCGACTCCAAGGACCGGAACGGTCCCGCCCTGGTGTTCACCCCCGCCGAGTGGGACGCCTTCCTGGACGGCGTACACAAGGGCGAATTCGAACTGTAGAACCTGGGCCGAGCCGAGAGGCCCGCCACCTGTAGACCACCGCACGAGACCCGGCCGATCTTCCGCATCGGCGAGCGTTCCGTGCCTTCTTGCGTGGCCTCAAACGGATAGTCCCCATAACAGGCCGAACGGTGGCCTGATTCGCCGCCTGAGC
>JBOGDE010000044.1:0-23597 GCA_050701695.1 Micromonosporaceae bacterium | reverse complement strand
GAGACCGGGCTACCAATCGCGGCGGCCCTTGCTGACCTGCTGACAGGAGCAGACCAATGATCGACTGGCAGCCCCGTGCCCTCGCGCTCGCCGACCAGCTCACCGACAGCGGCGAACTACGCGGCAAAGCCTGGCGGGAAGCCTTCGGCGTCGTACCCCGCCATATGTTCGTGCCGCGTTTCCATACCGCCACGGGCGAAGTGGTCGACGGGACGAACGCCGCCGACACCGAACGATGGCTGGACGAGGTGTATGCCGACACGGTGCTCATCACGCAGACCCGACAGGTGGGCAACGGCCCTGTCCTGCCGACCAGTTCCAGCACCATGCCGGGGATCATGGCGTGGATGTTGGAAGCCCTCGACGTACAGGACGGACACCGGGTACTGGAGGTCGGAACGGGCACCGGATACAACGCGGCGCTGCTCTCGCACCGACTCGGAGACCACAACGTCGCAAGTGTCGACCTCGACCCCGACCTGGTGTCGGCGGCCGGAGCGCGGCTCGCCCAGCTCGGCTACCGGCCGACCCTCGTCGCCGGCGACGGCGCGGACGGCGTACCAGGCGACACATTCGACCGGATCGTATGCACCGCCGCCGTCGACCACGTGCCGCCCGCATGGATCGAACAGCTCACACCGGGCGGGAGAATCGTCACCGACATGCGCGGCCCGATCGGCGGGGCCTTGGCGACGCTCACCCTCACCGATCACGGTGTGGTCGAGGGCCGGTTCAGCTCGTACCGCGCCGCGTTCATGCCGCTGCGCCCCAAGCTCGATGATCCTGCGGGTCCGGGCAACTTCTCCCTGCCCGTCACCATCGACACCCGCGACGGACACCAGAGCAGCACCACGATCAATCCCGCGGACGAGGTGTTCTCCGACCGGGCGTTCCGGTTCTTCCTGCAACTACACCTGGCCGGCACCGGGGTCGGCGGGTTCACCCCGACCGAAGGCGACCCCTACATGCTCGCCGCGAACACCTCCGGCGCGTGGCTGATGGTATCGACCAGCCCTGATGACGACGGCACCTACCGGGTCCAGCAAGGCGGCGGCGTACGCGTGTGGGACACCGTAGAGGCGGCGCACCAACTCTGGTCCCCACTGGACAAGCCAGCCATTGACCGATTCGGTGTCTCGGCAACGACCGAACCCCACGCGCAGTATGTCTGGCTCGACGCTTCCGACGGCCACCTCTCCTGGCCGCTGCCGCTGTGATGACGCCGACGGAGGCTCGGACGGGGACTCACGGGATCACCATTGGCTGGGGGAGTTAACGATCAAGCTCAGGCCGGTGTGGGCCGAGGCGGAGCAGGGCGCAGCCGAGGGCGCCGTCACGGTCGGCGGCGGTGACCAGGGCGGTGCGACCGACCGCGTCGCCGGTGCCGGCGGCGGTGGCGAGCAGTGCGACGAGCCCGAAGGCGGCGGAGGCGCCGTGGGTGTCGCCGAGCAGGTCGGTGGCGCAGAGCTGTACCGGGGGCTTGTCGCCGAGCAGGTCGGTGAGCGCGTCGGCCTCGCCGGCGCACTCCGGGTCCGGGCCGCCGCAGCGCGCGACCGCCCAGATCTGGTCCGGTGATTCTCCGGCGGCGATGCAGGCCCGGCGTACGCAGCCGGTCAGCGCCGGAGCGACGTCAGCCGGCGTGGCGGCCACGCCGAATTCCAGGGCCAGCAGCTCGGCCAGCTCGGCGCGGCGGTGTGCGGTGGGGCGGCCGGCCGGCTCCAGCAGCACCATGGCGCAGCCTTCGCCCAGCGTCCCGGCATCGGCCTCCAGCCAGCGCCGCGCCGGCGACAGCTCCTCGACCGCACCGCACAGCACGACCTCGGCGCGCCCGGCGCGTCGCAGCCGCCGCGCGTAGTTGAGCGCGAGCAGGCCGGAGGCCCGGCCGGCCGAGACGGTGGCGTTCGGCCCGGTCAGCTGGTGCCAGATGGCCGACCGTGCCGCAGCCGTGTTGAGCACCGTGTTGGGAAACTGTTTCGGGTCCACGTGGTAGGGCTTGCTCTGCGTCAGCGTGTCCCGGGCGAAGTCCATCATGCTCTGCGCGCTGGCCGTGTTGGTGCCGATCACCAGCGCGGCGTCCGGCCCCACTCCGGCTATCCGCTCGCCGTCCTCGCCGGTGAGCAGCTGCCCGGCGGTCGCCACCGCGAGCCCGGTCTGCCGGTCCATGGCGCGGGTGCCCTTGCGCCCGAGCAGCTCGCGGATGTCGAACCCCGGCACCTCCCCGCCGGGCTCGTCGTGGTCCGGCGCCGCCCGCAGGCCGGCGGTGAAATCGGCGGCACGCAGCCCGAACGGGGAGATCGCCGACCACCCGGAGATCACGGTACGGCCCGCCGGGTTCACGCGTACTCCTCGAATCTGCTCAGGATCAGCACCGCGTTGTTGCCGCCGAAGGCGAGCGCGTTGTTCTGCACCACCCGCGGCTCGGCCTCGATCGCGGCGTTCGGTACGCAGTCGATCTCGCACTCGGGGTCGGTCTCGACGTGGTTGATGGTCGGGGGGATGAACCGGTCGGTGATCGCCAGCGCGCAGGCGATCGCCGCCAGGGCGCTCGCCGCCCCCAGTGCGTGACCCAGCATCGACTTCACCGAGACGGTACGGGGTGGCTTCTCGCCGTACACCTGGCGGACCGCGCGGGCCTCGACCACGTCGTTGGCGCGGGTGGCGGTGCCGTGCGCGGAGACGAAGTCGACCTGGTCCGGGGTGAGGCCGGCGTCGCGTAACGCCAGCTCCATGCAGCGGGCGACGCTGTCCTGGTTGGGGGCGACCGGGTGGTCGGCGTCGCAGTTGAGCCCGAAGCCGGTGATCTCGGCGTAGATCCTGGCGCCCCGGGCGCGGGCCGACGCCAGGTCCTCCAGCAGCAGCACGCCGGCGCCCTCACCGGCCAGCATCCCGCGCCGATCCTTGTCGAACGGCTGGCACCGCTCGGGCGCCATGGCGCCGAGCCGGTAGAACCCGGCGATGGTCTTGCGGCAGAGCGCGTCGGCGCCGCCGCACAGCGCGAAGCTGGCCTCGCCGGCCCGGATCGCGTCGAAGGCGTTCCCGATCGCGTAGTTGCCCGCCGCGCAGGCGGTCGGGATGGTCGCGGCCTCCACGTCGGTGAGCCCCAGCTCGCGGGCGACAGCGGCCGAGAGTCGGCCGGCGTTGACCCGCCGTACGATCGTCCGGTCCCGGCTGTCCGGGCCGGCGGTGACCTCCTGCTCGACCAGTCGGTCCAGCTCGCGGGTCTCGCCGTTGGTGGTGCCGATCGAGATCAGCCCGTGCCGGTCGCGCAGGTCGCCGCTGACTGGCCCGTCTGGGCTGGCTGGGCCGGCGTCTGGGCTGGCGTCTGAGTTGGTGCCGAGGCCGGCGTCTGGGCTGGCGTCTGAGTTGGTGCCGAGGCCGGCGTCGTCGACCGCCATCCGCGCCGCCGCGACCGCGAACTGGGTGGCCCGGCCCAGCTCGGCCGGGTCGAGCCGCGAGATCCACCGGGCCGGGTCGACACCGACCACCTCGCAGGCCACGGAGTGTTCGTACCCGTCGGTGGGGAACCCGGTGATCGGCTTGGCGCCGTTACGCCCGGCACGCAGCCCGGACAGGAACTCCGCGGCGCCGACGCCGATGCTGGAGATCACGCCGAGGCCGGTCACCACCACCCGCCGGTCGGCCGGAGTCGCGTCCCCGGAGGACGCCGTGGCAGACATCGGGTCAGCCGGCCCGCTCCCAGCCCGCCGCCTCCGTCACCACCGCGTACACCCCGGAGAGGTTGACCATGCGTACCAGCTGGGAGTCGTTGATCTTGACGTCGAACTCCTTCTCGAGCCACGCCACGATCTCGACCACCGCCATCGAGTCGGCGCCGTGGTCCTCCCGGAAGAGGCTTTCGTCGGTGAGCTCGTCCGGCTCGATCTCCAGGACCTCGCTCACGACGTCCCTGACCTGCTCCTTGCGAGCCTCGATTGTCCCGGCCACGCGGTCACCGCCCTCTCGACCGACCGTCCGGGCACCGCCGAATCCGCCCGGCACCGCCGAATCTAAGTGCGCGCCAGGGGGACCGCTACGGCGGTGGCAGGTAGCTGCCGCCGCCCGGGTCGGCGCGGCCGTACCCGCCGCGCCGGCACCGGTCGCGGCCTGGGCCGGTGGAATCCTGGCATCTTCCTGCCAACGGCGGCTCGGCCACGGATCCGATCCCAGATGATGGGGCCTTGCGCATCTGATGGGCCTTGCGCATCCCCCGCTAGCTGGAGATTCGATTCCTCGCATGAAACCGGCGACCACACCCGAGCGCCGTACCGAGCGGTTGGCGCTTGCGGCTGCCGCCGTCACGGTGGTGCTCTGGGCCTCCGCGTTCGTCTCCATCCGCAGCGCCACCACCAGTTTCACCCCCGGCGCGCTGGCGCTGGGCCGGCTGCTGGTCGCCTCCGCGGTGCTCGGCGTCATCCTGCTGGTACGCAGGGAAGGCTGGCCCCCGCGCGCCGCCTGGCCGGGGATCGTGGCCTCGGGCGTGCTGTGGTTCGGCGTCTACATGGTGACCCTGAACTGGGGCGAGCAGAGCGTCGACGCCGGCACCGCGTCGATCATCGTGGGTGTCGGCCCGCTGCTGGTCGCGCTGCTCGCCGGCTGGCTGCTCAAGGAAGGGCTGTCGAGCCGGCTGCTGCTCGGGATGGCGGTGGCGTTCGCGGGTGTCGTGCTGGTCGGGTTCTCCATGTCGGAGGGTGGCCGGGCGTCGCTGCTCGGCGTACTGCTCTGTCTGGTCGCCGCGGTGTCGCTGGCGGGCGGGGTGGTCTCGCAGAAGCCGGCGCTGCGGCACGGCTCGCCGTGGCAGATCACCACGTTCGGCTGCATGGTCGGGGCGATCGCGTGCCTGCCGTTCACCGGGTCGCTGGTCTCCGGGGTGACGCAGGCCCCGCTGTCGGCCACGGTGAACATGGTCTACCTGGGGCTGTTCCCGACCGCGCTGGCGTTCACCACCTGGGCCTACGCGCTGACCCACAGCAGCACCGGGAAGATGGCCGCCACCACGTACGCCATCCCCGCGGTGGCGGTACTGCTGTCGTGGGCCTTCCTCGGTGAGGTGCCGGGATGGCTGACGCTGCTCGGCGGGGTGGTGTGCATCGCCGGCGTGGCGCTCGCCCGCGGTGTCGGCGCACCCCCGCCGAAGCCCGACGCCGAGCCCCACCCCGACGCCGTGCCCTCGCTGGATGCCGAGCCGCTGGATGCCGAGCCGCCGGATGCCGAGCCGCTGGATGCCGAGCCGCTGGATGCCGAGCCGCTGGATGCCGAGCCGCTGGATGCCGAGCCGCTGGATGCCGAGCCGCTGGTGGCGAAGGATCCGCAGTGAGGCCGCACCACGCCGACCCGCGCTGGTTCCTGTCGGACCGGAGGACACCGGAGTCGCCGGTACGGATCTTCTGCTTCCCGCACGGCGGCGGCAACCCCCGGGCGTACGCCGACTGGCAGCCGCTGCTCGGCGGTGACGCGGAGATCCTGGCGGTCTGCGTACCGGGGCGGGCGGCGCGTGCCGCGGAGCCGGCGGCCGCGAGCATCGCCGAACTGGCTGACCGGGCCGCCGAGGTGGTCGCCGCCGCGGCGGACCGCCCCAGCTACCTGTTCGGTCACAGCCTGGGCGGGGTGGTGGCGTTCGAGGTGGCGCGCCGGCTGCGGGACGTACCGCAGCTACGGCATCTGGTCGCGTCGGGCTGCGCGGCTCCCTCGCTGCTCCCCACCGACTACCTGCGCTGGGCGGCAGGACTGGACGGGCCCGCGTTCGCCGAGGCGATGGCGAAGTTCGAGGGGATGTCTCCGGAGATCGTCGCGGACCCGGAGCTGCAGGAGCTGCTGCTGCCGGACCTGCGGGAGGACTGCCGGCTGATCGCGGAGTACCGGTACCAGCCGGCGGACCCCCTGGACATCGGCCTCACCCTGGTCAACGGCCGGGACGACTGGCGGGTCGGCGACGACATGCTCGACCCGTGGCGTACCGAGGTCACCACCGCGCCGCGCCGGCACTGGCGGGACGGCGGCCACTTCTACTTCGCGGACCGGCCGGCCGCCGCCGTCGACCTGCTGCGGGAGCTGGTCGGCGCACCGGCACCCGCCGACGACCACGTCGAAGTGATCTGACCATGAGCGGCGCCCCGGACCAGACAACCGCCCCGGACCAGAAAGACCAGACCGGCGCACCGGTCTTCCTGACCGGGCCGCGGTACGTGATCGGCGAGCGCGACGAGGACCACACCGCGATCGTGAATCTCCAGGAGCGGATCGCGCTGTTCCGCATCCTGCCCAAGGCCGACTTCTGGGGTTGGGGCCGGATCCGCCGTACCGAGAAGGGCATCGCGGCGCTGGCGATCGAGAGTGGGGCGGCGACGTTGCGTACCGCCGGGGCGGACCCGGCCTCCGTGGACTGCCTGGTGCTCTGCTCCAGCAGCTTCCCGGACGGTACGGGGGCCCACGGCGAGCTGGTCCAGACCGTGATGTCAGGGCTCGGCCTCGACGACGCCGACTTCGTCGGGGTGACGCTGCACAGCTGCGCCAACCTGCTCTCCGGGATCACGGTGGCCGAGGCGATGGTGGCCAGCCGCCGCTACCGGCAGGTGCTGGTGATCGGCGCCGACCGGGTCACCGACGAGCGGGTCCGGATGGAGAAGTTCGCGCTGTTCAGCGACGGAGCGGCAAGCTGCCTGGTCTCCGCGGAGCCCGGTGACTTCGCGCTGGTCTCCTGCGCGGCGGCGCACCGCGTCCGTGACCTCGACTGGTCCGGCGAGATCAGCTCCGACCTCGCCCGTACGGTGAACCAGCGGCTGCTGAAATCGGCCGGCGTGACACTGGAGGAGATCGCCGGGCTGATGCACGCCAACATCTTCCGGCCCATCATCGTGCTGAAGGAGATGCAGGCCGGCTTCGCCGCCGAGCAGCTCTACACCGACAACATCGTCCGGTACGGGCACTGCTTCGCCGCCGATCCGCTGATCAACCTGGTGGACCGGGTCGCCGCCGGCACGGTCGAGGACAACCGGTACTACATGCTCGCGTCGAGCGTGCCGGGGATCCGGATCGGCGCCGTACTCAGGAAGCTCCCCGGGAACGGGGGTGACCGGTGACGTTCACGCTCCCGGACCTGATGACCGCCTCGCCATTGACCGGGTTCGAATGCCGCCCGGGTGCGAAGGACCAGGCGGCGGCGGTGCTCTCAGGTGCGCCCGGCGCGCTCTTCGCTCACCTGCTGCGGGACCAGGAGTCAGAGGCGAGCCTGCTCGCCGCCCGTACCGTGGTCGAGGCGTTCCTGTCGCGCGCGGCCGAGTCCGGCGTCGCGGCTGAGTCCGATGTCGGCGCCACGGCGGAGCAGATCGTGCGGCGGGTAGCCGCGGTACGCGATCGCCTGGCCACCGGAGTCGACGCGCTGCGGGGCCGGGACACCGAGCTGCGCCAGGCGGTGGTACGCCAGCGCGCGCCGGTCAGCCTGCTGGGCGGCTGCTGGCTGGACACGGTCTCGCAGCCCGCCACCCAGCCGTCGGTGATCGTCAACGAACTGTTCCGGCAGCACTACCGGCTCAAGGGCGAGGGCAGTACGCAGCGCTCGGCGTACCACCTGCGGCGGCGTGCCCTGGAGGACGCCGGGGTGTACCTGCCGGAGATCACCGCCGGCGACTTCCTGCGCCGCGCCCACGCCCGTCCGCTGACCGCGCTGCACGCCAGCTGGTACCTGGCGCTGTCGCGGCTGCCGGTCAGCTACCTCCCCGAGCTGATCGGGGTGCACTACGCGTTCCACACCATCGGTACCGACGACCGGCTGCACGGCACCGGCCCCCCGCTGGACGCGACCGCGCTGCGCGACGTCCTGACCCACTACCTTTCCCTGACCGAGACCGGGGCCGGAGTCGAGGCCGCGGACGGCGTGGCGCTGCGGCGGCGGGTGCTCGCGGGGGTACGGCTGGTGGAGCTGCTGGAGACCGAGCACGTCGCGATGCTCGGCCAGCTGGCCGACTGGCTGAATGGTCTGTCGCTGGACGCGCAGGTGGCGGCGATCGTGGCGCGGCACGCCCCGTACGCGGGGCGCCAGCACGGCCGGGTGAAGGTCGGCGGGGAGCTGCTGGCCGAGACGTTCGCCGATCCGGATCTCGACCTGGCCGGCTTCCTGGGCCGGCTGCGCCGGTCGCCGCAGCTGAAGCCGCGGCCAGGCGGGAGCTGCCGGTTCCTGGACTCCATCAGGTTCGGCGGGCCGATGTTCGGGATCTTCGACCAGCGGGAGGCCGAGACCCTCAAGGCCTGGGTACGCGAGGTGCACGCCGGCAGCCCCGCGCCCACCGAGATCCCGGTGTGCCGGGTGGGCGACGCGCCGGCGGAGCGCTGGTCAACCGCGATCACCGCCGCGTGGACCGCCACGCTCGCCGGTGGCGGCGTGGTGTTCGCCGAGCCTGACGTACCCGACGAGCGGGAGTTGTTCTTCCGGCTGGTCAACGTCGAACACTTTCCCAGCACTCTGGAGCAGGCCCGGCACCGCGCCGAGACCGTACTGGCGGCGGGGGAGATGCTGTTCGAGCACGGCGCGCGCGGCAGCGTCAGCGACGCCAGCTGGTTCGAGTACAGCGCCGACACGCTGCTGGCGCGGGTGGACGAGATCTACTGGGGCAGGCTGGTCGGGCCGTACCAGCCGCTGGAGGAGATCCCCGACCGGGACGAGGTGATCTTCGGGCAGACGCTGCTCGCGATGTCAGCCCTGGTGGACGGAGTCTGGGCGTGCCGGATCGGCAACGTGGGCCGCTACCAGCGGCGCAGCGATGGGCTGCTGCTGTCGGTGTACGCCGACGAGATGGGGCTCGGCGACCTCCGGAAGAACCACGTCACGCTGATCTGGCAGGTGATGGAGAACCTGTCGATCCCGCTGCCGCACATCCGGGAGCCGGGGTTCCGGGACCAGGCCGAGCTCCCCGACAGCACGTACGCCTACGCGCTGCACCAGCTGTGCCTGTCGATGTTCCCCGACACGTACTACAACGAGATCCTGGGGTTCAACCTGGGTATCGAGCTGTCCGGGCTGGGCCGGCAGCGGATGCACGAGGCGCAGAAGCTGCGCGCTCACGGCCTCGACAGCGGCTACGAGGACGTACACCTGTCGATCGACAACTTCTCCACCGGCCACGCCCGGCAGGCCGTCGACGCCATCGTCACCTACCTCGACGACGTGGAGCGCACCTGCGGCGGCGCGGCGGTACGCGCCGAGTGGCGGCGGGTGTGGCGCGGCTACGCCGGCTTCGCCCATTTCGCCGAGTACGACCTGGTCAAGCAGCTCACGGAGGGCTCCGAGCACGCCGAGCTGGTGATCTGATGGGGTACGCCGACGAGGCGGCGCTGCGGTTGCCGTTCTTCGAGCCGCGGCACCGCGAGCTGGCGGAGCGGATCGGGAAGTGGTGTGAGGCGAACACCGCGCTCTGCCGGGATCCGCACCCGGACGGCGCGGAGGCGAAGGGCCTGGCTCTGCTGCGCACGTTGGGCGCCGACGGCTGGCTGGCCGCGCTGGACCCGGACCCGGGGCAGGAGGCGGACCTGCGGTCGATCTGCCTGGTACGTCAGGCGCTCGCGTACGCCGACGACCTGGCCGACTACGCGTACTCGATCCAGGCGCTGTCGGCGGACCCGATCCGCCGGTACGGCACCGAGGCGCAGCGCCGCCGCTACCTGCCGGGGCTGGCGGACGGCAGCCTGGTGGGGGCGTTCGCGGTATCGGAGCGTGGCGCCGGCTCCGACCTCGCGGCGGTGGAGCTGCGGGCCGAGCGTACCGGCGACGGGTACCTGCTCAACGGCGACAAGGCGTGGATCGCCCACGGCGGGATCGCCGACGTGGTCTGCGTGGTGGCGCGTACCGGGCAGGGGCCGGGTGCGCTGGGGCTCACGCCGTTCCTGGTGCCCACCGACACCGCCGGTTTCGCGGTACGGGAGCCGATCTCGGCTCTCGCGCCGCGTTCCATCGCCCACCTCGGGTTCGACGACTGCCGGGTGCCGGAGGATGCCGTGCTGGGCCGGCCCGGGACGGGTTTCGTGGTGGCGGCTGAGCTGCTGGAGCGGTTCCGGATGACGGTGGGCGCGGCGGCACTCGGGTTCGCCCGGCGCGCCGCGGACGCCGCGCTGGCGCACGCCCGGAGCCGGCGGATCTACCAGGGTCGGCTCTTCGATCTGGCGACGGTGAAGGCGACGTTCGCCGAGATCGAGGTGAAGCTGCAGGCCGCCACACTGCTGGTGGCCCGCGCGGCGTGGGAGGCCGACCGGGGCGGGCGCCGCTGGTCGAAGCATTCGAGCATCGCGAAGCTGTACGCCACCGAGTCCGCGCAGGAGATCGTGGACGCCGCGGTGCAGCTCTTCGGTGCGGCGGGGCTGGTCAGCGACAGCGTCACCGAACGGCTGTACCGCCAGATCCGGTCGCTGCGGATCTACGAGGGCACGTCGGAGATCCAGAAGGTGATCGTGGCGGGCGCGCTTTAACGACTTGGTGCACGATAGCCGCCGGGCTGCGCCGGACCCATTCGCCGACCGGCGGCGTTGTCGGTTCACCCGGATACAACACCGGTATTCGGGCAAACCTCCGCCTTGCCGGACGACGAATGGGCCTCGGCTCGCTCCGACGCCTATCGTGCACCAAGTCGTAAGGTCAGCGCTCGGCGGCGAGGGTGGCTTCCAGGCCGCGGATCATCAGGTCGATGCCGAGCTCGAACTGCGCGCTCAGGTCGCAGTCGGCGCAGAACCACAGGGCGGTACGGATCAGGTCGTCGGACGCGTCCGGTGGCAGCAGGTTGGTCACCTGCCGGATCCGGGTGAGCTGGTCGGCGTCGCCCTGGACGGCCGCCTGCGACCAGGTCAGCTCGGCGAGGGTCTGGCCGATGGCGTACGCGGTGACGGTGCGCAGGAACCCGACCGCGTCCGGCTCCGGCAGCCCGGCCGTGACCAGCGCCGCGCGGTACGCCTCGGCGACCCGCATCGAGTGGGTCGAGAGCGTCTGCCCCGAGGTGAACAACGGCGCCAGGTGCGGATGGGAGCCGATCACCTCGCGCAGTGAGTGGGCAAGGGCGCGTACGTGGGCAGCCCAGGTGTCGGTGCCGGGAGCCGGGAGCGCCACCCGGGACCAGAGCAGGTCGACCACGCCGGCGAGCAGGTCTTCCTTGTTGGCGACATGGTTGTACAGCGACATCGCCTTGACGCCGAGCGCGGCGCCGAGCTTGTGCATGCTCAGCGCGTCGAGCCCGTTCCGGTCGGCGTAGTCGAGCGCGGCCTGGAGCACCTGCTGGCGGTCCAGCCGCCCGCGCGTCGTCGCTGTGTCGGTGGCTGCCACGACTTACAGCATATGTGGCCGGCGTACACCCTTGACGACTTACGGCATAAGTGCCTAGCGTGAGTGACATGACTTACGGCATAAGTAAGCCTGAGGGTGCCGCTATCGAGCTGCGCGACCTGACCAAGACGTACGGCACGCTCACCGCCGTCGACGGGGTGTCGCTGACCGTACGGCCGGGGCAGGTCTTCGGCTTCCTGGGTCCCAACGGCGCCGGCAAGACCACCGCCATCAAGATGATGTGCGGCCTGGTGACGCCCACCCGGGGCCAGGTCCGGATCCACGGGTACGACGTGGGCGCCGAGCGCGGGCAGGCGGTACGGCAGATCGGCGCCGTGCTGGAGGGCTCCCGCAACGTGTACTGGTCGCTGTCGGCCTGGCAGAACCTGCTCTACTTCGGCCGGCTCAAGGGGCTGCGCGGCGCGCGGATCCGGCCCCACGCCGAGCGGCTGCTCCGCGAGCTGGGGCTCTGGGATCGGCGCCACGAGCTGGTCGGCGGCTTCTCCCGGGGGATGCAGCAGAAGGTTGCGGTGGCGGCAGCACTGATCACCGACCCACCCGTGGTGCTGCTCGACGAGCCCACCATCGGGCTGGACGTGGCGGCCGCCCGTACCGTCAAAGGGTGGATCGCCCGGCTCGCCGGCGAGGGCAGGACGATCGTGCTGACCACCCACCAGCTGGCCGTGGCGCAGCAGCTGTGCGACCGGGTCGCGGTGATCCGGGACGGCCGGATCGTCACCGACCTGCCCACCAGGCAGCTGCTCGACCGGTACGCCGAGGACCGCTACCGGGTGACGGTGGGCGGCGCGCTCCCCGCATCCGACCGGGTGCTGCCGGACGGCGCCCGGGTCGCGGCCGGCGACGACGGCACCACCCGGATCACGCTGCCCGACCACAACCTCGACGACCTGTACAAACTGCTGGACCACGTACGGTGGCGCGAGCTGCCGCTGCGCTCGGTCGAGCAGGTCCGCCCCGACCTGGAAGAGGTCTTCGTACGACTGCTGGGGGAGCGGCCATGACCGTGGTCACGCCCGCTACGGCCGGCTGGCCTGGCACCGTGGCCGAGCGGGCCGCGGCCGCCGGGCGGATCGTCGGCAACGAGGTGGTCAAGGGGCTGCGGATCCTGTGGTCACACAAGGCCGCGTTGATCCCGCAGCTGGCGGTGCTCGGCGTGATGTACCTGATGTTCCAGCTGATCCTGGGCGGGGGGCGGCTGGTGCCGGCGCTGCTGCCGGTGACGCTGTTCGCGTACGTGGTCTACGTCGTCAACTACATCGCGCTGCTGAAGATCGTCGCGGGGCTGCTGGAGGAGGTGAACACCGGCACCCTGGAGCAGGCTCACCTCAGCCCGCTGCGCCCGTGGTCGATGGTGGCCGGACGGCTGCTCGCGGTGCTGATCGAGGGGGTGGCCTCCGCGCTGCTGGTGGGCGCGGTGTTCGTGGTCGCGCTCGGCATCGACATCCCGTGGCGGGCCGCCGCCGTGGTGCCGCTGCTGCTGACCCTGGCCGACATCGCCGGGTTCGCGCTGCTGCTCGCCGGCATCGCGCTGGTGGTCGCCTCGATCGGCGCGATCGTCCACGTGATCAACAGCATGATCATGATGATCAACGGTGCCCTGGTGCCGATCACCGCGTTCCCGCCCGGGCTGGAGCTGGCGGCCAAGTTCGTACCGACCACGCTGGGGATCGACGTCAGCCGCAAGGCGCTGTTCGACGGCGCGCCGGTCACGGCGCTGGTCGCCGACGGCAGCCTCGGCGCCGCGGCACTGCACGCCGCCGTGATGCTCGCGGTGGGCTGGGCGGTCTACCGCTGGGCGGTACGGGTCGGGCTGCGCGACGGGAGGTTGGGACCGTGAGCACGTACACCGCGGTACGCCCGCCGGCCGGGCGCCGGCTGGTCGCGATCGGCAACGAGGTGGCCAAGGGGCTGCGGCTCGGCTGGGCGGAACGGGTCCAGATCCTGATCGAGCTGCCGCTGTTCACCGGGATGCTGCTGCTGCTAAGCCTGCTGCTGGGACGCGGCGACGAGATCGTGGCGAGCGGGCGGTTGGAGTGGAGCTTCGATCCGTACCGCACCAGCTGGCTGTTGCTGGGCTGGGTGATCTTCCTGTTCGTCTACCTGCAGAGCGTCAAGACGTTCTGGCGGCTGCTCGGCGAGATCCAGACCGGGACCCTGGAGCAGGTGTACCTGAGCCCGGTCCCGGCGTGGGTCACCATCGCGGTGGGGCGGGTGGTCGCCGCCGTGGTCGAGACCGGGTTCGTGGTCGGCGCGGTCTACCTGGTCGCCAGCCTGGTGACCGACCTGCGGCTGACCTGGCACCCGGAGGTGCTGGTCCCGCTGGCGCTCACCGTGGTCGGCGGCGCCGGATACGCGCTGCTGATCGCCGGGCTCACCCTGGCCTGGAAGCGGATCGAGCTGCTGCAGGACGTACTGCTGGCTGTCCTGATGTTCGTCTCCGGCGCGGTGATCCCGCTGTCCGGAATGCCGGCGTGGGTGCACGCGGTGGCCGACCTGCTGTTCATCACCCACCCGGTGGAGGCGGCGCGGATCAGCCTGCTGGACAACCAACCGATCCCGCTGTGGGGTACCGGCGGCTGGGCCTGGCTGCTCGGCACCGCCGCCGGCTGGCTGCTACTGGGCGTGCTCGGCTACCGGTTCTGCGACCGGTACGCCCGCCGCCGAGGCACCCTCGGCCGCTACTAGCGCGGTGGCCGCCGCCGGTGGCGACGTCGGTGGCCACCGCACTGGACAAGCCCCTCAGGCAGGGCTGCCACCGGCGCGGATCAGGCCGGTCTCGTACGCGTACACCACCGCCTGGGTGCGGTCGCGCAGTCGTAGCTTCATCAGGATCCGCTTCACATGGGTACGGATGGTCGACTCCTCCACCACCAGCGCGGCCGCGATCTCCCGGTTGGACAGCCCCTGCGCCAGGTACATCAGCACCTCCCGCTCCCGCCGGGTCAGGCTGTCGAGACCGGCCTGATCGCCGTACGCCGGGGTGGGCTGCTGTGCCATCCGCTCGATCACCCGGCGGGTCACCGACGGGGAGAGCAGCGCGTCACCGGCGGCGACGGTACGTACCGCGGCGATCAGCTCCTCTGGCCGGGTGCGTTTGAGCAGGAACCCGGCGGCGCCGGCCCGCAGCGCGTCGAAGATGTAGTCGTCCTGCTCGAACGTGGTCAGGATCAGCACCCGGGTGTCGGGGTCGGCGGCGAGCAGTTGCCGGGTGGCCTCGATGCCGTCCAGGTCGGGCATCCGTACGTCCATCAGCACCACGTCGGGGGCCAGCTCGCGGGCCCGCGCGATCGCCTCCCGCCCGGTGGCGGCCTGGCCCGCGATCTCGATCTCGGGGTCGGCGGTGAGCAGCTCGGTCAGCCCGGCGCGCATCAGGTCGTCGTCGTCGACGATCAGCACCCGTGTCACGTGCGGTGTCCTCCGTACGGGATCCGTGCGCGCACCCGGAACTGCCCGTCGGCGCGTCCGGCCTCCAGGCTGCCACCCAGCAGCGCGGCGCGCTCGGACATCCCCACCAGTCCGTGCCCGCCACCGGAACGCGGCTCGGTCACGGGGTCGACCGGGTTGCCGACCGCGAGCTCCAGCTCGTCGGCGTGGTAGCGCAGCGTCACCCGGGCGGGCCCTTGACCGTGACGGGCGACGTTGGTCAGCGCCTCCTGCAGAATCCGGTACGCCGCCTGGTCCGCCATCGCGCCGAGCGGCCGTGGCTCGCCCTCGCGGTCCAGCGTCACCGGGATGCCCGCGGCGCGACACTGGGTCAGCAGTGTCTCCACCGAGGCCAGGCCGTGCGGGGTGGCGCCGTTCGGAGAGTCCGCGGGTGCCTGCCGCAGGGTCGCGACGATCTGGTCGATCTCGCCGACGGTCTGCCGCGCCAGCTCCTCGATCGCGGACAGCGCCTCGACTCCGCGCTGCGGCTCCTGGGCGTGCCGCAGCCGGGCGGCGCCGGCGCGTACCGCGATCACGCTGATCGCGTGGCCGGCGGAGTCGTGCAGGTCCCGCGCGATCCGGTTGCGCTCCTCGGCGACGGCGAGCAGCCGCTCCCGTTCGGCGTCGCGCTCGGCACGGACCGCGCGTGCCCGCAGCTCGGCGAGCTGTTCGCGGCGCAGCCGGGTACGGTCCCCGGCGAACCAGGCGCCGGCTCCGGCGAGCCCGGTGTGCAGCAGCTCGATCCCCGGCAGACCACCCCGGGCCAGGCCGCTGGCGGTCAGGAACGCCACCAGTGAACCCACCACCAGCGCGGTGGTACGCCAGCTCCACGGTGCGTCGCGGTCCCGGCTGGCGGCTAGCAGGAACAGCGCCGCCGTAGGCCCCAGCACCAGGTCGATGCCGTATCCGAGACCAGCGAGCGTGATCGTGGCGAGCGCGGTCACCACGTACACCCCGAGGGGGGAGTAGCGCCACAACAGCAGCGGTACGGCGGCGACCGCCGCGAGTGTCACCGCCGCCGGGTCGAGCGTCAGCACCTCCGGATGCGGACCCACCACGCCGCCGTGGGCGAGCTGGGAGAGGGTGCCGGCGAACGTACCGGCCGCGATCGCGGCGTCGACCAGGATCCGGGTGCCGGGCCGGTGTGCGAACAGGTCGCGGGCAGCGGTGGGCCGGTCGTCGGTGGGCCGGGCGTTGGTGGGCATGGCGCCTGCAACGCTACCGGTGCAGGGCGTTCCGGGAGTCGCCCACGCGGAGGATCCACCTCCACGAAATGGGGACACCGCGGTTCCTCTCGCAGGGCGTTTCGTCACCGGCGCGAGCTTCGTAGCGTGCGGAGATGCTGATCACCGAGGCGAACGTGCTCACCGCGCGCCCCGACCGCTACCTCGCGCAGCTGTGCCAGCACCTCGCCCAGGTGGCGCGGCTGAACCCCGTGATGCGGGCGAGCGTGGAGTGGACCCAGGAATCCGGGACGATCGGCTTTCCCTGGGCGACCTGCCGGCTCGTCGCAGGCTCCGGGATGCTCACGCTGCGGGTCGAGTCGCCTGACGAGACCGGGCTGCGCCGGCTGCGGCGGCGGGTGGGGGAGCGGCTGGTGCAGATCGGCCGGCGGGACGGCCTGACCGTCGCCTGGTCCACACCGGAACGGGTGGACCCCCGCCGCTCCCGGCCCGCCGGCACCCCCGTCGCCGACGGATGACCTCACCCTCGGCCGGGCGTACCCCTGCGGGGGGACCGGCTCCCACGGAATGAGGACGCCCGGGTTCCCTGTGGCGGGCGTTTCGGGATTACCGGCCGGTATCGAGACTGGAGATCGACAACACCGACTCCGGAAGGACCCGCCCATGACCCGCCCCGAGCCTGACGGCCTGCCGCGCTGGCTGAAGCTGGCGGTCATCGTGCTGGCGCTGCTGGCACTGCTGGGGCTGGTGGCTTTCCTCGTCGGCGGTGGCGAGCACGGCCCGAGCCGGCACTCCCAGAGCAGCTGTCAGACAACCGAAGGCGAAACCAGATGTCAGAACCGGTGATCGAAGTCAGCGACGTGGTCAAGACGTACCCACTGGGTACGGGTGAGGTGGTGGCGGTCGATCACGTCAGCCTCGAGATCGCCGCGGGTGAGTTCGTCGCGATCGTCGGCCGTTCCGGCAGCGGCAAGACCACACTGCTGAACCTGTTCGCCGGCATCGACCGGCCCACCGCCGGTACGGTACGCGCCGCCGGTGCCGATCTGAGCCTGCTCTCGGAGTCCGGGCTCGCCACCTGGCGCGGGCGCAACGTCGGGCTGGTCTTCCAGTTCTTCCAGCTGCTGCCCACCCTGACCGTGGCGGAGAACGTGATGCTGCCGATGGATTTCGCCGGTACGGTCCCGGTGCCGCGGCGCCGCGAGCGGGCGGAGCGGCTGCTGGAGCAGGTCGGCATCCCCGAACAGGCCGACAAGATGCCCGCCACCCTCTCCGGGGGCCAGCAGCAGCGCGCCGCGATCGCGCGGGCGCTCGCCAACGACCCGCCGCTGCTGCTCGCCGACGAGCCCACCGGCAACCTGGATTCGGTGACCGCCGAGGCGGTGCTGACGGTGTTCGCCGAGCTGAACGCCGAGGGCCGCAGCATCGTGGTGGTCTCCCACGAACATGACCTGCGCTCCGTGGCCGGACGCGAGATCGAGCTGCGGGACGGTCGCGTGATCGGCGACGACCGGCGTACCGGGGTGCCGGCATGAGTCTGCTGGGGATCAAGCTGCGCCGGGACCTGCGGGCCACCTGGGTACGGCTGACTCTGATGGTGGTCGCGATCGCGGTCAGCCTCACCGCGTTCGGCGGGGTGCTGTTCGCCTGGAGCACGATCAGCCGGGAGACAGAACGCTCCTATCTGGGTACGGAGCCGGCGTCGGCGACCATCCGGCTCGGCTCGGGTTTGGACGCCGATCGGATGGCGGCGCTGGTGGCGGCGGCCAAGCGGCGGCCCGGCGTACTGGAGGCGACCGGGCGCACCGTGTTCAGCAGCGAGATCACCGTCGGCGGCGGGGCCCGCGAGATCCCACTGCAGGTGTTCGCCGCCGCGCCGGACGACCCGCTGCGGATGGCGAATTTCGAGGTACGGGACGCCGCCTGGCCACCCGTGCCCGGCGAGGTGTTCATCCGGCAGGACTCGCTCACACTGCTCGACGTGGCGGTCGGTGACACCGTCAAGATCACCACCCCGGGCGGGCGGCGCGCCGCTCTGCGGGTCGCGGGCACCGTGTACGACCCCAGCCTGGCGCCCGCGCCACAGCAGCAGACCGGGCAGGCGTACCTGTCGACGGCGTCGCTGGCGGCGCTCGGCGAGCCGGACGTGTTCGACCAGCTGAAGCTGCAGCTCGCCGAACCGGGTCAGACCGTGCCGAGCCGGGACCGGGAGGCGGTCACCGCGATCGCCAGCCAGGTGGCGCAGTGGCTGCGCGACGAGCAGGGGCTGGCGATCCGCGAGATCCAGGTCCCCACCCCGTACGCCCACCCGCACCAGGGGCAGGCCGACGCGCTGCTCGGGGCCATGCTGGCCGGCGCCGGTGCCGCGCTGCTGCTCTCGACGATCCTGGTCGCCACCATGCTGAACAACCTGTTCACGCAGCAGATCCCGCAGATCGGGATCATGAAGGCGATCGGTGCCCGGGGCCGGCGGATCGGGCGGCACTACCTGCTGATGACGCTGCTGGTGGCGCTGGCGGCGACGCTGGTCGCGCTGCCGGTCGCGGTGCTGATCGGCTGGGTGTCCGCGCCGCGGGTGCTGGCGTTCCTGGGCATCGAGCCGGCAAGCGGCGGCGCCGCCTGGTGGACGTACCCGGTGCTGGCCGCCGCCGGGCTGCTGCTGCCGGTGCTGATGGCGCTGGTGCCACTGCTGAAGGCCAGCCGGATCACGGTACGGGCCGCGATCGACCACCACGGCGGGAGTACCCGACCCAGCGCGCTGTCCACGGCGCTGACCCGGATCCGTGGCCTGGACCGCGGCCTGCTGATGGCGCTGCGCAACATGGTGCGGCGCCCCGCGCGGTTCGCGCTCGCGGTCGGGCTGCTCGCCATCGCCGGGATGATGTTCGTCGGCGGCATGTCGGCCCGGGAAGGTACGGCCGCGATCGCCGAGGACGCCAGCGCGCGGCTGACCTGGGACGTGACGGTCCAGCTCGCCGAGCCGGCGGCCCTCGCGGAGCTGGTGCCGCTGGCGGAGCGGGCGCCCGGCGTGACCCGGGCGGAGGGCTGGACCATCGCCCCCGTCGGGGTGTCGGGGGCCGGCGAGCTGCCGCTCACCCGTACCTACCCGGACCAGGGACACGGCGGCGTCTCCGTTACCGCGGTGCCGCCCGGCAGCACCATGGTCACGGTGCCGGAGCTGCGGGAGGGACGCTGGCTGCGGCCCGGCGAGACCGGTGCGATCGTGCTCAGCCAGGTCACCCTCGCCAACACCGGCTTCGACGTACGGCCCGGCGGGACCGTGAAGCTGTACGTCAACGGCGCGACCACGACCTGGAAGGTGGTCGGCATCGCCGAGGAGCGGGGCGAGGGCGGCGGCGCGTACGTCACCGCGGAGGGGTACGCGGACGCGCTGCGGCGCCCGGTGCTCGCCAACACGCTGCGGGTCGCCCTCGACAAGCACGACGAGCCGAGCCGTACCGCCGCCGCCGAGGCGGTGCGCCGTACCCTCGCCGGGGCGGGAATCGAGGTGAAGTCCGCCGAATCGGTGGGGCGGCGGGAGGCCTCCACTGGCGGTCACCTGGAGCCGGTGCTGGTGATCCTGCTCGCCACCGCGCTGCCGATGGCGCTGATCGGGCTGATCGGGCTGGCCTCCACGATGGGCGCGAACGTGCTGGAGCGCACCCGCGAGTTCGGGGTGATGCACGCGATCGGCGCCCGCCCGAGGCTGGTACGCCGGATCGTCACCGCCGAGGGGGTGTTCACGGCCCTCGCCAGCTGTCTTGTGGCGGCGCTCCCGGCGCTCGGCGTCACGCTGGCGATGAACGCGCTGCTCGGCAACCTGTTCTTCGCCGCGCCGCTGCCGCTGCGGATCTCCTGGCTGGCCGTCGCGATCTGGGTCGCGCTGGTGACGCTCGGCGCGATGCTCGCCACCGAGGCCGCCGCCACCCGGGCGTCGCGGCTGACCGTACGCGAAGCCCTCGCGTACCTCTGAAAGCGGGCGCGCCGGCCTCGCTCCTCCCCAGGGGGCCGGCGCGCCTACCGCTCCCGTACCGCCGTCAGCAGGGTCTGCAGCAGGTCGCGGGTATGCGGTTCGTCGAGCACCTCGGCGATCCAGGCAGCGGCGTCGGCGCGGTCGGGGGAGCGGAGGTTGGGGGCCAGCCAGTCTTCGGCGGCCGTCTCGGTGATGTGCCCGAGCTGCGCGATCAGCATCGTGAAGTCCCCGCGCTGTTCGAACCGGGCCGGCCCGCCGGCATCTCGGTACGCACCGACCAGTGCCCGCGCCCGACCCGGGTCGGTACGGCCGAACTCGAACAGCACGCAGCCCAGTTCGTGCGCGGGATCGGCGGGTCCGCTGTTCTCGAAGTCGACGACGCAGATGCCGCCGTCCGCCGTGGGCAGCACGTTGTCGGCCCACAGGTCGCGGTGACAGATCCGGGGGGAGCGGGGTGGCTCCAGCCAGGACTCCAGCCCGACCAGCTCGTCCCGCAGGCCGGCCAGCCGGTCGGCGAACGGTGCGCCCGCCGCGCGCAGCCGCGCGATCAGCTCGTCCCAGCGGGCGGCCCCGACCGGTACGTGGTACCAGGCGTCGACCTGCCGGTCACCGCTGCCCCTGGCCTGCCCGTCGGCGTGGTGCCCGGCGACTTCGGGTGCGTTGACCTCGGGTACGGCGACCTGGTGCATGGCGGCGACCAGCGCGCCCACCCGGGCCGGGTCCAGGTGCGGGTCGGGGCCGCGCAGATCGACCCATTCGTACACCCGGACCGGACTGCCGTCGATGGCGGCGAACACCGATCCCCCGGTGGTACGGCAGTTCCGCGGGGTCGGGATCCCGGCGGCGTACGCGGCCTCCTGGAACGCGGCGCCGGACCGTACCGCCGGCTCGCTGACCTGGCCGAACGGTTGCTTCACCGCCCAGCTGCCGTCGGAGGTCTGCAGCCGCCACACCACGCCCTGTTTGCCCCGGGCGACGGGTTCGTCCGACAGCGTGGCGGCCTTGCCCAGCCCGAACCGCCGGGCGATCTCGGTGGCGTCCACAGGGGCCACTCCACCACACTGCCCCGATCCCGACGGGGACCGGGGCAGGCTCAGCGTGTGGTCAGCGGAACGTGACGGTGGCGGAGTCGAGGCGCTGGCTGGACGGGCAGAGCCAGCTGCCGCCGATCTTGGTACCGGTGTAGGGGCCGCCGGAGTAGGTCCGGGTGGTGCCGCTGCGGGTGACGCTTAGGTTGCTGGCCTTATAGCGGCAGGTGATGCCGCTGCGCACCGCGGTGATGTCGATGGCGTCGACGGTAGCGGTGCCGGCGGCGTCGTCGAAGCTGACCACCGGGTCGTTGTTGAGGGTCAGTTGCGTGCTGTCGCTGCAGGTGATGCTGACGCTGGAACGGTCGACGGTCAGGGTCGAGGGCGGGTTGGCGCTGGTGCTGGCGTTGACCCAGCTGCACGTGGTCGAGCCGGACACCACGGTGCCGTCGACCAGGTTGGTCTGGGCGGTGGCGGCGTGCGCCGCGGTGGGGGCGGCGAAGGCGAGAGCGATCACGGATAACCCGACGAGCCGGCCGAGCGTCCTCATGGGAGCCTCCCTACGGTGTGCGTGGCTTGTGGCCTACGCTCCAGTACGTAACATCACCGTAACCGGATGTGTCCTATTCGGATAGTGGTATATCGGGTGATGTCATGAGGTATTCACCGCGCGGATCACCGAGGCAGGGCAACCGCGCGGGACTACAGAGGCAGGGCGACGGCGCGGATCCGTACGGTCACCTCGGGGTGGACCCGTAGCATCAGCACCTTCGGGGGAGTCACCCCGAAGTCGGTGACGTCGAACTGGTGCTCCCCCTCGATCACCAGCTCGTCACCGTCGGCGGTCACCGTGATCTCGTCGGCGACGGTGCGGGTCACCCCGTGGAAGGTCAGCTCGCCGGTGACCCGGTAGCCCTCGCCCGAGCGCTCCACCGCGGTCGCCGTACCGGAGATGGTGGGGAACCGCTCGGCGTCGACCACCCGGCGCAGCTGCAGGTCGTTGAGCGGGTTGCCGGACCGCAGCCGGTCCACCGGCAGCGTGATCCGCAGCGCCGGGACGGGGTCGGTGACCAGCCGCCCCGAGACATACCGCAGGTCCAGCTCGCCCTCCAGCCCGGTCGCCTCGCCGTGGATCGGGTGCAGGCTGGAGCGGGCCTCGATCCACACCCGGGAACGCTCCGGCACGATCCGGTATCGAGTCACGGTCGCCTCCCTGCCCGTGGGGGCCTGGATCATAGCCGGCGGCACCGGCGGTGCGGGCGCAGATTGCCGGGAACTGTCCGGCGCCCTGAGACGACTGTCTATCCGTGGGCTACGAGGAGCGGCGCGGTGTGGGGCGTACGGCGCTCCGGTGCTGGGCCGCCGTGCTGCTCGGAGTGGTGGCGGTGCTGGGGTTCGGGGTCGCCGCGCCGTCTCCGGCGTGGGCGCATGCCGTACTGGTCGCGGCCTCGCCGCAGAACGGCGCCGTGCTGGACTCCGCGCCGTCGCAGGTGACGCTGACCTTCTCCGAACCGGTACGCCCGGTGGCCGGCCAGATCCGGGTGTACGCCCCGGACGGCTCCCGGACCGACCACGGTGAGCCGGCCACGTCCGACACCGGGGTACGGGTCGGGCTGCACGGCGCCGGTGAGGGCTCGTACCTGGTGACGTTCCGGGTGATCTCCGCCGACGGGCATCCGGTCTCGGGGGCGTTCTCGTACGCGGTCGGCGCGCCGTCGGTGCTGCCGTCGGTGGACCGGGGGCCCGGCAACGACCCGGTGGTGTTCACCGCGATGCCGGTGGTACGCGTGGCCGGCTTCGCCGGGCTGCTGCTGCTGATCGGTGCGGCCGGCATGCTGCTGCTGCCCCGGCCGGTACCGGCGTCGCGTACGGTCGCCGGCCGGCTGGCGTGGCTCGGTGCCGCCGGGGTGGCGGTCTCGACGCTGTGTGCGCTGCCGCTGCAGGTCCCACACCAGTTCGGCGGTGGGCTCGGTGACATCGACGCCGCCGGGCTCGGTGAGGTGTTCGCCAGCCGCTTCGGGTACGCACATCTGGTGCGGCTCGCCCTGCTCGCCGCCGCGCTGCCGCTGCTCCGGACCCTGGTCGCGGCGCCGTCGTCGGGTTCCCGGCGCGCCGCGCTGGTCGGGTTGGGGCTGGCGGCGCTGGTGACGTGGCCGGTCTCGGGTCACCCGTCCGCATCCCCGCTGCCGTGGCTGTCGATGGTGGCGGACGTGGCGCATCTGGCCGCGATGAGCGTGTGGCTGGGCGGGCTGGCGGTGCTTGCCATACTGCTGCTGCGCCGTACCACCCAGGGCGAGCTCGAGGACCTGCTGCCCGGGTGGTCCCGGCTGGCCATGGGCGCGGTCGCCGTGCTGGTGCTCGCGGGGGTGACGCAGGCGGTGATCGAGGTCGGTACGCTGCCCGCGCTCACCACCACCCGGTACGGCCTGCTGGTGCTCACCAAGGCGGGGCTACTCGCCGTGATCCTGGCCGTGGCGTACTTCTCGCGACGGCTGGTACGGCGCAACGGGTCGCCGCAGCGGCGCAGAGGCTGTCGTGATACCTCGCGCCGGCTGCGGCGGGCCCAGCCGGCGCCCGGCGGCGTTGTCGGTTCACCCGGATACAACACCGGTATCCGGGCAAACCTCCGCCTTGCCGGACGCCGCCTGGACTCCGCCTCGCTCGACCCGAGG
>JBOGDE010000043.1:0-23691 GCA_050701695.1 Micromonosporaceae bacterium | reverse complement strand
GCCTTCTGGTGCTCCGGGTCGAGCTCCAGGGCCTCCACGATGTTCATCACGAGAGCAAGGTCCGGGGAAGTCTCGCCATTTTCCAGGCGTGAGATGCGAGCGCCCGAGGACCGCACCATGATGCCGAGCTGGGCCTGTGACAGCTTCCGCTCGTTGCGCAGCCGGCGGACCTCTTGGCCGAGCCGGGTGCGGCTGAACATCGGCCCCTGAGTGATGCTCACGCTCTGTAGCTCCTTCGCCGCCGCACTCGTACGCTCCCGCAAAGCCTTTGCTGCTGAGAACTCTACAGGTGACGTACGACGGTCGCCCTCCGCGTTTCGTGGCATCGCTACATCCTCCTAGTCGCTACTGAATGAATCTGCCCGGTGACCTTGTGATCTCCTCGGCCCCGTGCGATGGTAATCCACATGACCGTAAGTTTGCGACATAGGACACACTCGGAATCGCGCCCTTGCGCTCCGGTGGCACGTGTTGGTCTGGTGGAGATCCCGTACGCCGAGGTGGCTCGGATGGATCTCCGGCTGCATCGCCGGCGGTGGCTGCGCCGGGTGTGCCGGTTCTGCCGGGACCCGTGGCCCTGTGACGGTCACCGCAACGCGGTCCAGGCAACGGGTACCCGGCCGCGTGCGGTGCTTCTCGCGGCCTCGGCGTCAGGTGTCCTGTCCGGTTTGGCGCTGGTGGCGTTCGCCGCCTGGTTGGTGCTGCGGTGAGTGTGGAGACGGAGACGCGATGACCCATGAGACCGCCACCCTGCACGAGTACCGGATCCGGTACGCCACCGCCGACGGGGAACCCCGGGAGGTACGCGCGGCCGTCGACACGCACCGCGCGGCGATCACCTACGAGCTGCCGGACGGCGCCCGAGCCACCGTCGACGTCGTCGCCGCACGCGCCCTGTACATGATCTTCTGGGAGGCCGTGTTCAACTCGCTGGAGCCGACCGGCCCGTACCTGCGGCTGGAACGCAACACCGGCGCCGGCTGGCCCGACCCGGGCAGCGAGAACCGGCCCGACCCGGGCGGCCGGCACTGGCCCGACCCGGGCAGTGAGAACTGGCCCGACCCGGGCAGCGGGAGCCGGTGACCATCGTCGCCGTCGCCAAGGTGGTGTACCGCCGCCCACCGACCTGTCGCTGGTGTCGGGAGCCGATCCGTCTGGTCCTCAGCGACAACGGCGGAACCTGGGTCCACCTCACCGGCGGCTTCCCGTGCCGCGACCCCGAATCCGGCCTGTGGCTGACCACCCAGGCCGCACCCGGCCGAGCTGCGGCGACGTAACCGGCGCCATCGATCGGGCTACTCAGTCCGACGAGTTCTCGACCGCAGCGCCACGGCCGCTTGCGTCAACAGGAAGCCGACGAACAGGAAGGGTATGAGTGGCAGATCGCCGGCTCGCGGGCACCTTCCACGGCCGCGAGGACACCATCGCCTGCGCCACCAGGACCTGCGCCAGCCAGGCACACGTACGTGAAGGAGCACATCTGCTTCTCAAATGCGATACAGCCTCCTACGTCCATTGTGGAGGTACCCGGCGGGATGTCAGAGGGCATCCCTATGGTGCGCGGCATGCCGTCGAGTACCCATGAAGCGTTCATAGAGATGTTCCGCAACCGGCCGTCGCTGGCCGCCGAACTACTGTCAGGGCCACTCGGCGTCAGCCTGCCGCCCTACCGGCACGCACAAGTCGAGCCCGGTGAGCTACCAGACCTGGTGCCGACCGAGTACCGCGCCGACGCCGTCGTCACCTTGACCGGCGACGCCGGCGCCCCAGTGCTCGCCGTGGTCGTCGAAGTGCAACTGACCCGTGATCGCGGGAAGAGGTGGAGCTGGCCGGTCTACCTCGCAACCCTCCGCGCCCGACTGCGCTGCCCTACCACGCTGCTGGTGCTGTGCCCCATAGACGGAATCGCCGACTGGTGCGCTGCCCCGATCGATCTGGGTCATCCCGGCTGGGTGCTGCGGCCGCTGGTCGCCGGCCCTGACCGGATACCCGTGGTCACCGACCCGCAGGAGGCCGCCCGCACCCCCGAACTCGCCGTCCTGTCCGCCATCGCCCATGGCGCCGGCCCCGAACAGGACAAGGTGTTCCACGCCCTGCTCGCCGGCGTCAACACCATCGATGACCAACACCTGACCCGATACCATGATGTTGTGCTCGCGGCCCTGCCCGCAGCGGCCCGACACGCCTTGGAGGACATGATGACCACCACCGGCACCTACTACGAGTACCAGAGCGACTTCGTCCGCCGCCACGTCAACCAAGGCCGAGCCGAGGGCGAAGTCAAGGGCGAAGCCAAGGGCGAAGCCAAGGGCGAAGCCAAGGCGGTGCTCGCCGTGCTGGCCACCCGCGGCATCGGCGTACCCGACGACGCCCGCGACCGGATCACCTCCTGCACCGACCTCGACCAGCTCGAGACTTGGATCCGCCGCGCCGTCACCATCTCCACCATCGACGACCTGTTCACCTGACCGCGCGAAGCGAGTTCGGTGCTGGTGAGGCTGGAGGCTGCGGCCGGCGGGGTTGCCCGAAGTGGACGGGATCTCCTTGGGGTTCGGGGTGACGTCGTACCAGACCACCGTTCGGCGCAGCGGTGGCGCGGCGCGGTGTCGGACACCGTGGGGTCGGATGCCACAGTGTCCGACATCGTGGCCGATACCGCGAGCGCCCGAGGTGCGTCAGAAGACGGTGACGCCGTACTTGCCGGCGGCCTCCGGTACGGGCTGGTAGAAGGTGGTGCCACCCCGCCTGCAGTCTCCGCTGCCGCCGGAGGTGATCCCCAGCGCCTTGGAGCCGTCGTAGAGCGGGCCGCCGGAGTCGCCGGGCTCGGCGCACACCGTGGTCTGGATCATGCCGCGTACGGTGCCGCCGCCAACGTAGCGGACGGTGACGTTGAGCGCGGTGACGGTGCCGCTGTGGGTGCCGGTGGTCGAGCCGGTGCGCTTGACCGACTCACCGACGTACGCGTTGGCCTCGGTGAAGCCGCCGGGGTGGCTCAGCGAAGCGTTGTCATAGCGGACCAGGGCGTAGTCGTTGCCCGGGAAGCTGTATCCCATGGTCGGGCCGATCAGCGTGCTGTGGCTGGAGTTGGTGTACCAGGTCTTCGCGACCTTGCCACAGTGCCCCGCGGTGAGGAAGTAATACGTACCGCCCTTGACGACGTTGAAGCCGAGCGAGCAGCGGTACCCACCGCCGTAGATGGCGTCCCCGGCGGACAACAGCGGACGGAACACCCCGCGCTCGCGGGTGAGGGACAGCGCGCCGCCCGCGCTGCGCCGCAGGGTGGCGAGCTCGGTGGCCGACACGGTGCTGTCGGCGGTCACCACGACCCGGTCGGAGGCGGCGTCGACGTACCAGGCGATGCCGTCCACGCCCGACTGCTGCACCGCTGCGCTGACCGCGGAGAGCTGCTGTGCCCCGTAGTGCGCGGGAGCCGCCGTGGCGGTGCCCGGCAGGGCGAATGCCGAGGCGGCCACCAGCCCTACGGCAGCGGCGAGCAGCCGTAAGGTCCGGGTGCTGGGACTCCTGAGGGATGTGCGTGCGATCGTCACAGGCTCCTCCTGGGGTCGCGGGGACCCGGGGGTGAGGGTCCCGGCCGGCTGTTGCCGGGAGCACGCCACCGATCTGGGGATGCGATTTCCCGACAAGCACTTTCAGGGAGTATCGGAGTAGTGCCAATCGGGTGACAAGGGGTGATCACCCCCTGGAGCCCCTACCATTCGCCGCGAAGGGTACGACCCGCCGCTGCGGAGCGCCGGTTGCCGCCGCGTGGCTACTGGCGGCCGCTGGCCAGCCGGCCGCGCCGGGAGAGCGAGTCGACGATCACCGCGATCAGCAGCACCGCCGCCGTGATCATGAAGCGTGCCGGGGAGCCGAGCTGCAGCAGCAGGATGCCGGAGGTGATCGATCCGATCACCAGGCTGCCCAGCAGCGCGGCGTACGTGCTGCCCCGGCCCCCGAACAGACTGGTGCCACCGATCACCGCCGCCGCGATCGCCAGCAGCAGTACGTCGCTGCCGCCGGACTGCTGCCCCACGGAGTACGACCGGGACGCGAACAGGATGCCGCCGACCGCGGCCAGCGCCGAGGTGAGCGCGAACACCGAGATCCGGGTCAGGTCCACGTCGAGGCCGGCGCGGCGGGACGCCTCGACGTTGCCTCCGATGGCGAAGATGCTGCGGCCGTACCGGGTACGGCGCAGCAGCTGGTCGAAGCCGACCACCAGCGCGACCAGGATCACCAGCGCCAGCGGCACGCCCCGCCACGCGTTGAGCACCAGTACCGTGACGGCCACTCCGGCGGTGAGCAGGCCGGCGCGCAGCACCACCTGGCTGGTGGGGCGCAGCGGCAACCCGGCACGCCGGCGGCGCCGCTGATCCAGCAGTACGGCGGCCAGGTAGCCGGCCACGGGCAGCGCCCCCAGCACCCACCCCGGTGGGGGTCAGGCTGCGGTGGGTCAGCTGCGCCACGAACCCGTCGTACGGGAAGTTGATCGTGCCCTCGGCGCCGAGCACGTACAGCTGCAGGCCCATCCAGCCGATCAGCCCGGCGAGCGTCACCACGAACGACGGGACCCCGATCTTGGTCACGATCACGCCGTGCAGTACGCCGATCAGGGCACATGCCAGCACCACGGCGGCGATCCCGACCACGTCGGCGACGCCGATGCGTACGGTCAGCGCGGCGAGCATCGCCCCGGCCAGACCGGAGACCGAGCCGACCGACAGGTCGATCTCACCGAGCAGCAGCACCAGTACGACGCCCACCGAGATCGCTCCGGTGGCGGCGATCTGGAGCGTCAGGTTGTAGAGGTTCTGCGGTGTGAGGAAGGCGCTGTTCAGGCTCTGGAACACGATCCAGATCACGATCAGCCCCACCACCACCGGCAGCGATCCCAGCTCGCCGCCGCGCAGCCGCCGGCCCAGCCCGCGTACCCCCAGAGGCTGCCCGACCGGCTCGACCGCGGCGCCGGACGTGACTGCCAGCACCGGCTCGGCGGGGCTCTTCACGACGCTCATCGCACACCCTCGCTTCGCGAGGGCGGCGCTTCGCACGTGCACGGTGTCAATGATTCGCTCGCAAGCTCGCTCACTTTCCCGCCTCCGATGCACTGGTACGAGCCTTTCGCCGGCTCACGGCGTTCTCCGAGGCGCCGGTGATCGCCTGCACGATCGCCTCCTGCGTGGCCTCGCCGATCCGAAAGTCGCCGGCGTTGCGCCCCAACCGCAGCACCGCCACCCGGTCGGCGACCGCCTTCACGTCGGCGAGGTTGTGGCTGATCAGGATCACGCCGAGCCCCCGGTCCCGGAGCCGCTCGATCAGGTCGAGCACCTGCGCGGTCTGCGCCACCCCGAGCGCGGCGGTCGGCTCGTCGAGCATCACCACCTTCGGCTCGCCGAGCAGCGAACGGGCGATCGCGACCGACTGCCGCTGACCACCGGAGAGCGCCGCCACCGGGATCCGCACGCTGGGCAGCCGTACCGAAAGGCTGTCGAGCAGCTCGCTGGCCATCCGCTCCATCGCGATCTCGTCCAGCACGCCGTACCGGACCGCCTCGTTGCCGAGGAACAGGTTGCCGACCACGTCGAGGTTGTCGCAGAGCGACAGGTCCTGGTAGACGGTCGCGATGCCGAGAGTGGTGGCGTCGTGCGGTTTGTGGATGGCGACCGGCCGGCCCTCCCAGCGGATCTCGCCGTCGTCGGCCGGATTCACCCCCGCGATCACCTTGACCAGGGTGGATTTGCCGGCGCCGTTGTCGCCCACCAGCGCGACCACCTCACCGGCGTTGACCTCCAACTCGGCGTCCGCGAGCGCCTGCACCGCGCCGAACCGTTTCGATATCCCGGACAGGGACAGCACAGGTGTGGTCACGAGCACCTCCTGGGTCATGGGTACGTCAGCCCGTACCCGAGCGGGAACAGCGGCGTCTTGCCGTCCCCGTCGTTGATCGGCTCCTGGTCGACCGAGGACGGCCACGTGACCGGGAGCGTCCCGGTGAAGCCGTGGTCTCCGAACAGCACGTCGGTCATCCCTTCACCTTCGCTCCCGGGCAGCCACGCCGCCACGAACGCGTCCGCCGTACCGAGGGCTTCGTTGATCACCAGTGGCCGCCCCGACACCAGGATCGCGACACACACGGTCGTCTTGGCGCAGATGTCCTTCAGCTGTGCCAGGTCGCTGGCGCCGAGCGCGAGGGTGGCGCTGTCGCCCTGACCTTCGGCGTACGGTGTCTCGCCTCCCACCCAGATCCCGATGTCTCCGCTGAACGGCCGCTTGGTACGGGTGCCGACGTGCTGCAGCCGCACGTTCGTGCCGGCCGTGGCCCGCCGCATCGCTTCCCAGAACGTGGTGCCGACCGTGGTGTCGCCGCTGCCGCCCTGCCAGGTGATCGACCAGCCGCCCATCTGGTAGCCGAGGTTGTCGGCGGTCTTGCCGCCCACCACGATCTTCTGGCCCCCGGTACGCGACAACGGCAGCACACCCTGGTTCTTCAGCAGCACCTGCGACTGGCGTACCGCCTGCCGGGCCACGTCACGGTGTGCCGGCGAACCCACGGTCGAGGTGTACGACCGGTCCGTGAACGGCTGGTTGAACAGGTCGAGCGCGAACTTCAGATCCAGGATGCGACCCACCGCGTCGTCGATCCGGGCCATGCTGATCCGGCCGGCGTTCACCTCGTTGACGATGCCGGAGATGGTGCCCTGGTAGTCGTCCGGAACCATGACCATGTCTATCCCGGCGTTGACCGCCTTGCGCAGCTGTTCGGCGTAGCTGGCACCCGGGATCTGCTTCACGCCGGCCCAGTCGGAGAGCACCAACCCCTGGTACCCCAGCTCACCCTTGAGTACGTCGTTGATCAGGTACGAGTGCTGGTGCAGCTTGAGCCCGTTCCAGCTGCTGTAGGACACCATGATCGAGCCGACCCCGGAGGCGATGGCGTCCCGGTACGGCGGCAGGTGCACCGCGCGCAGCTCCGCTTCACTGATCTGCGCGTCCCCCTGGTCCTTGCCGCCCGCGGTGCCGCCGTCGGCGACGTAGTGCTTGGCGGTGGCGACCACCGTGTCGGGGCCGATCCCGGCGCCCTGGAATCCCCGTACCGACGCCGCTCCCAGGGAGCCCGCGATCGCGGGGGTCTCACCGAAGCCCTCGTACGTGCGGCCCCAGCGGTCGTCCCGCGGTACGCAGACGCAGGGCGCGAAGGTCCAGTCGATGCCGGTGCCCAGCACCTCTTCGCGGGCGGCCTGCTGGGCCCGCTGCACCAGCGCGGCGTCGCGGGTCGCACCGAGCCCGATGTTGTGCGGGAAGATCGTGGCGCCGTGGACGTTGCTGTGCCCGTGTACGGCGTCCACCCCGTACAGCAGGGGGATGCCGAGGCGGCTGTTCAGCGCGTACGTCTGGTAGTCGTCGTACATGTCGGCCCACTGGGCGGCGGTGCCGCCGGGTGCGCCGTTCGGGCCGCCGCCACCGCCGGAGAGCAGTGAGCCGATGCCGTACCGGGTGATGTCGCTCTTGTTGCGCATCAGGTAGTTGTGCGCGACCTGCGTCATCTGACCCGCCTTCTCCTCCAGGGTCAGCTTCGACAGGCAGTCCGCGGTGGAGGTGCAGCCGGCCGCTGCCACGGCCGGGGTGCCCAGGGCGACCAGCGACAGCGCGGTCACCAGGGTGAGCAGTGCGGGTACGGTCCTGGCTCCAGACATCGCTCGACCTCCTGGGGTACGTGGCTGGGGTGGCCCGGGCGGCCGGGTGGTGGGTCACCGGCCGCCCGAGCCAGGCTCGCGGGGGGTGCGGAGCCGCTAGGAGATGCCCGCGTCGGCGCAGGCCTTGGCGTACGCGGAGGTGCAGATCTGCTCCGCGGTGTAGAACTTGTCCACGATGATCGTGGACTTGACGTTGTCCTTGGTCACCGCCACCGGCTCCAGCAGCACGGAGGCCACGTCGGCGGTGCCGTTGTGCTTGGTCACGGTCTCGCCCGCGTACTTCTTCCCGGTGGCCAGCGCGACCGCCATCTCGGCGGCGATGTCGGCCTCGGGCTTGATCGCCTTGTAGACGGTCATGTGCTGCTGACCAGCGAGAATCCGCTGGATCGCGGCGAGTTCGGCGTCCTGCCCGGTGACCGGGGGCAGCTTGTCGAAGCCGGCGCTCTTCATCGCGGCGATCGCGCCGCCGGCGGTGCCGTCGTTCGCCGCGTACACCCCGATGATCTTGTCTTTGCCGACCGCGGTGATCGCCTGCTCCATCTCCTGCTGGGCCTTGTCGGGTGACCAGTCAGGGGTGTCGTACTCCTTGCCGATGGTCACCTTGTCGTCGAGCACGGAGTGCGCTCCGGCCTTGAAGTCGGCCGCGTTGGGGTCGGTCGGCGCCCCGTTGATCATGACGATCTGGCCCCGCTTCGGGTCACCCCCGGCCGACACCGCGTCCAGCAGCGCCTGGCCCTGGGTTTCGCCGACCTTCTTGTTGTCGTACGAGACGTAGTGGTCGACCGGACCGGTGGCGAGCCGGTCGTACGCCACCACCGGGACCCCCTGGTCCTTCGCGTCGGCGACGATGCCGCTGGCGGCCTTGGCGTCGACCGCGTCCAGGATCAGCACCTTGGCCCCCGAGGTGAGCATCGCCTCCGCCTGGGACTGCTGCTTGCTCGGGTCCTGGTCGGCGTTCTGGTAGAGCACCTCGCACTTGGGGCACAGCTCCTTGAGCTTCGCCTCGATCAGCGGGCGGTCGAACGACTCGTACCGCGTGGTCTTGGATTCGGGGAGCAGCAGCCCGATCTTGAAGCCCTTGTCGGTGGATTCGCCGCCGCCGCCCGCCGGCTGTTCCGGGTTGGTGCAGCCCGACCCGCCCAGCACGACGGCGGCCAGTCCGATCGCGGCACACAGCCGCTGAGCGCTCGTGGTGATCCGCATTTTCAAGCCTCCTGGCGTCCTCACCGGTGTGCCCGGCTTCCGAAAAGTGAAGCGGGTCACCGTCCTTGCCGTCAAGAGGTGAAGACAAAAAACCGAAATCACCGCGTGATCCGTTCGACATCCAAACCAATGTGTGTACGCGGAGCTGCCCGGTGTCTGTACGCGAGCCAACCCGGTGTCTGTACGCGAGCCAGCCCGGCCCCAGCGGCCGAGCGGTCAGGCGGGCCGGCCTCGCCGGGCAGCGCCGCGGCCGAGCGGTCAGGCGGGTCTGGCCTCGCCGGGCAGCGCCGCGGCCGAGCGGACCACGGCGGCCAGCGCACCGCGTACCGCCGCCGAGTCACCCAGCTCGGCGAGCGTGACGGCGACCTGCTCGGCGGCCCGGGGCAGCGTCTGGCGGGTCAGCATCTCCTCGATCGGGGCCAGCAGCAGCTCGCCCGCGGCGGCCAGCTCACCGCCCACGATCAGCCGCTGCGGGTTGAGCAGGTTGCAGAGCACCGCGGCGGCGGCGCCCACCGCGCGACCGGCGTCGGCGATCACCCGCCGCGAGCCCAGGTCGCCACCGAGCGCGGCGGCGATCAACTGTTCCAGGGTCGGCCGCGACTCGCCGGGCCGGTGCGGCAGCAGCTCCAGCAGGTACGGCCCGCCCACCACCGTCTCCAGGCAGCCCCGGTTGCCGCAGCGGCAGATCCGGCCCTGGTCGTTGACGGTGATGTGGCCGAACTCCCCGGCCAGCCCGCCGTGCCCCTGGTAGAGCTCGCCGTTGATCACCAGCGCCGCCCCGACCCCCGAGGAGAGCTTCAGGTACGCCAGCTCCGTGGCATCCCGTCCGGCGCCCCAGACCAGCTCGCCGAGCGCCGCCGCGTTCGCGTCGTTGCTGACCTCGACCGGCAGCCCCACCCGTTCGCTGAGCTCGGCGGCGACGTCCACCCCCTGCCAGCTCTCCAGCACCGTACCGGCGCCCAGGTGCCCGGTCCTGGCGTCGATCGGCCCCGGCACCGCCACCCCGACGCCGCGGATCTTGCCGCGATCCACCCGCGCCTGCCGCAGCAGCGTGGTCACCAGCCACTCCGCGCGGCGCAGCCCCCGCTCGGCGGACTGCCCGGCGTGGTAGCTGATCTGCTCCTCGGCCAGCACCTCGTACGCCATGTCGCAGAGCGCCGCCCGCAGGTGGGTGGCGGTGACGTGCACCCCGACCGCTAGCCCGGTGTCGCGGGCCAGCGAGACGCTCTGCGCCCGGCGGCCGCCGCTGGAGGTGGGGGCCACGGTCACCACGCCGCCGTCCCGCAGCTCCCGCACGATGTTGGAGACGGTGGCGGCCGACAGCCCGGTGGCCCTGGCGATCTGGGCCTGGGTGAGCGATCCGGCGCCCCGTACGGCCCGCAGCACCCGTTGCTGGTTGGCCACTCGAAGCGCGCTCTGCGAGCCCGGGGTATCCACCACCATCCCGCCGCTGCCCCTCACTCACGCCGACAATCGCCGTCAGTGTACAAGCCTTGAACGAACAAATCCCCCACCGAGGCAGCTACAGCCGCTCAAGTTCGGGCTGGAGAATGGTGCGTGTGCGGTCGAACGGGTTGGTTGTCGAGGATCTTGAGGCTCTGCGTGTCCCGCTGACCGGGTACTGCTACCGGCTGCTCGGCTCCGCGTCGGACACCGATGACGCCGTACAGGAGACGTTGATCCGTGCGGCCAGCAGGCTCGACCAGTTCGACCCGGGTCGGGCACGGTTGACGACCTGGGTCCATCGGATCGCCACGAACATCTGCATCGACATGCTGCGTGCCGCGAGCCGTCGGGCTCTGGTGATGGATCTCGGGTCGACGCCGTCCGAGGTTGCGGAGCTTGGCGCACCGTTACCCCCTGAGGTGTGGGTGGAGCCGATGCCGGATTCGCGCCTGCTCGACGCCCGGGACCCGGGGGACGTGGTGGTGGGCCGGGAGTCGGTGCGGTTGGCGTTCATCGCGGCGCTCCAGCACCTGGCGCCGCGTCAACGCGCCGTCCTGGTGCTGCGGGACGTCCTCGCGTTCTCCGCCCGGGAGACGGCGGAGCTGCTCGACACCACCGTCGCCTCCGTGACCAGCGCGTTGCAGCGGGCCCGCGCGTCCCTCGACGCCGATCGGCCCGAACCTTTCGACGTAGCACTCCCGGACGACGCCGCACAGCGGGAGCTGCTGCGCCGGTACGTCAGAGCGTTCGAATCACACGACATCGCCGAGTTGACCGCTGTGCTGCGTGAGGATGCCGTGGCGTCGATGCCACCGTTCCGGTGGCGGCTGGAGGGCGGCGAGAAGATCGCGGTTCTCACCGGGTCCAGCGACTCGTGCGCCGGCGCCCGCCTCGTGCCGTGCCGCCTCAACGGTGCGCTCGGGTTCGGGCAGTACCGGCCGGCCGACGACGGGCGGCTGCGACCGTTCGCGCTGGTCGCCGTGGACCTCCGGGGCGGGCGGATCGCGCAGATCGTGACGTTCCTCGGCTCCCAGGACCGGTTCGCCGAGTTCGGGCTCCCCGACCCTCTCGAAGAGATTCCCCGGGAGACCGGTTAGTTCGCGCGGGTCGCGTCGTACAAGGAATGACAGCCCTGGTACGGACGCGGAAGGACACCCACGCATGGGAACGTCAGACACCACCGACCTGACCCGCGAGATCCACGCGGAGCGCCGGCGGCTCACCGCCATCTTCGAAGATCTCTCACGTGAGCACTGGGACACGCCCTCCCTGTGTGAGGGGTGGCGGGTGCGAGAGGTCGTCGCGCACATGACGATGCCGTTCCGGACGAGACCACTCGGCTTCGTGGCGGGTATGGCCAGAGCCGGATTCTCCTTCAGCCGGTACGCCGACCGGGACGCCCGGTCAACCGCGCGGACGATGAGCGAGCGCGAACTCGTCGACACCTTCCGCCGCAACATCGACCACCCGTGGGCGCCACCCGGTGGCGGGCTGGCCGGGGCGCTCAGCCACGATGTCATCCACGGCCTCGACGTCACCGAACCCCTCGGACGCCCCGCGGCGCCGGCCGACCGGATCGCGACGGTCCTCGCCGCGGGCGGCCCACGGCAGCTCAGGTACTTCGGGGTCGACCTTGACGGGAAACGCCTCACCGCCAGCGACGCCGACGTGTCCATAGGCGACGGGGCAACGATCGTGACGATGCCCGCCAAGGAGATCCTGCTCGTGGTGACCGGCCGCCGCCCGCTCACCCCGCCGGACGCGGGGAACCTGACTTAGAACCGCTCTAAGTCAGCTTGTTTCTAAGTCAGCGAGGGCTGCCAGGCGGGGTCACGGCCGATGAAGGCCATCAGCTTGTCCTGCGCCGAGGCGTCCCGGGCGACGGGCACGGCGGGGCCGAACTGCCCGCTGTCGCGCAACATCTGTTCGATCGGCTCCATACCCGTCAGTGCGGCGGCGCAGCGCTCCTCGCCCAGGTCGGGCTCGCGGCCGAGCGCCTTGGCGAGGTCCCAGGTGTGCATCCAGACATCGGCCGTGTAGAACTCGTCGATCGCCCCGTCCACCGGCTTGTCGCCGATGTGCGGGTCGCTGAGCACCCGCCCCGCGGGATCGTCGAGGATGGCCTGGATGTCGGTGACATGCTGCTTCCACGTGGCGACGGGGGAAGCCGCGACGTCCAGTGCGGGAAGCTCGATCCCGGCACCCCTGAGGAGCCCGCGGGGCCACTCGACCAGATGCTTGACGATGTCGAGAGCTGTCCACTCCGCAACCGGGCTGGGCCGAGCCCAGTCGTCGGTCGACGCTGACTCGACCAGCCCGGTGAACCGCGCCGCGTCGTGCGCGTGCCGCTCGGCCGGGCTGGTCGGCGTTGATGACATGTCAGCGCCCCGCGAGTAGCGCGTCGAGCTTGTCGTAGCCCTCCTTGACCCCGACGTCCATGCCGCTGGACAAGATGCCGTCACGGGTCTCGAAGTCCTGCACCACGCTCAGCGCCTTCAGCCGGGTACGTCCACCCTCGAGCTCCTCGAAGGTCATCGTCTCCAGCGCGACTCCGTCAGGCGCGCCTTCGTAGGTGAAGGTCCATACGATCCGCTCGTGCGGCCGTACCTCGTGGAAGCTGCCGTAGAAGGTGGCGATCTCCTCGCCGTCGCGATCGTTGGCGAAGGCCCAAGCGCCACCCGTACGGGCATCCCATCTGGTGATCCTCGTGGTGACCGAGTGCGGTCCGACCCACTGCGCGTAGAGCTCGGGGTCGACGTGGGCGCGGAACACCTGCTCGGGGGCCGCGTCGAACTCCCGGATGATCTCGATCGTCGGAACGTTCTCGGCTGCCACGATCTCGGTCTCGTGCTTGGTCATGGTCATGATGCGTCCTGCTCCTTGTCGGGTTCCTTCTGGTCCTCGCCGTTGGCCATTCGGCCCAGCAGTGCGTCGAGGCGCCGGTAGCGCTCCTCGGCCTCCCTGCGGTAGCGCTCGATCCACTTGGTCATCAGGCCGAACACCTCCGCGTCCAGGTGGACCGGCCGTCGCTGGGCGTCCTTGCTGCGGGTCACCAGTCCGGCCTCCTCGAGCACCTTCACGTGCTTGGAGATCGCCTGGAGGCTCATCGCGTACGGCTCCGCCAGCTCGCCCACGGTCGCGTCCGCACCGGCCAGCCTGGCCACCAGGTCGCGCCGGGTCGGGTCGGCCAGTGCCGCGAACGCCCGATTCAGCTGCTCCGTGCTCTCGTCCACCGCTCTTTCTCAACTTGTTGGTTGAATACGACCGTAGGCCGCGGATTCAGCGTTGTCAACCCGATGGTTGAGAAACACCACAGGGCTTACTCAATGGCAGAGCAGGACAAGAAGGCCGGCACGTGGAACTTTCGCCCCGGGACTACGAGACCATCGGCCGGGCGATCGTGAAGCACGCCCAGGCCCAGGCGACGTCCGGGTCGCTGCAACCGGTCTCGAGTGACCGGGGCCGGCAAACGCGTCCGAACTGTGAACGGGCTCACCGAACTGTCCCGTGCGCGGCCGTAGCGTCGGCGGTGACGGAACAGGGTGAGGCGTCATGATCGATCAGCAGGTACCGGCGTACCCGGAGCCTCCGGGGCGTACCCGGCGACAGGTCCTCAAGGGAGCCGCCGCGCTGGCGGGCGCGGTGGGGCTAGTGGGGGCCGGGGTCTGGGCTTACCGGCGCCAGGGCCGGGGCCCGGTGGAGGTGCCAGCCGCGGGCTCGGACTCCTGGCTGGACACCCTCGCCGAGAACGTGGTCACCGGCAACCCGCAGCGCGACGGGATCCCGCCGATCGACAAACCCCGGTTCGTCGCGCCGGGCCAGATGACCCTGCTCGACGACGACGACCCGGTGTTCGGGCTGGTACGCGGCGGGCAGGCGCGGGCGTACCCCCAGCTGGTGCTGGTGTGGCACGAGATCGTCAACGACCGGTTCGGTGACGAGCCGCTGTCGGTGACGTACTGTCCGCTGACCGGCTCCGCCTTCGCGGTACGCGGCGAGGTGGGCGGCAAGCCACTGACCTTCGGCACCACCGGCCAGCTGGTCAACTCCAACCTGCTGATGTACGACCGGCAGACCGACTCCGAGTGGCCGCAGCTGGCCACGGTGGCGATCAAGGGCCAGCTGCGCGGCCAGCGGCTGACCACGGTCCCGATGGTGTGGGCCACCTGGGGACGCTGGCGCCGGGAGCACCCCGACACCACGGTGCTCTCCACCGAGACCGGTCACCTGCGCGACTACGGGCTCGACCCGTACGGCTCGTACACCCCGCCGGGTGGCTACTACGTCGGCCGGGACCTGCTGTTCCCGGTGCTCGCGGAGAGCGACCGGCTCGAGTCCAAAGAGGTCGTGATAGGGGTACGCAGAGGCGGTGACGCGGCGGCGATCGTCAAGGACCGGGTGGCACGCCACAAGCGGGTCAGTTTCGCGCTCGGCGACGCGGACCTGGCGGCGGTGTGGGACGACCGGCTGGCCAGCGCGCGGGTGGTGCAGCGCGACGGCGGTGCCGCGACCGGCGTCGACTACTTCGACGTGATGTGGTTCGCCTGGCACGCCTTCTACCCCGACGCGATCGTCATCCAGTAGCGCCTGTCCTGGCGCCGGTCACAGGGCGAGCTGGCTACCCGGACGCACTCCCGCCCACGCGAACCAGAACGTGTCCACCGCGGGCTGCGGGATCAGGCGCCGCCCCGCCAGCGGACCGTGCGTGGCGTACCCCAGCACCGTCCACGACGTGGCGGTCTCGGCGTCGACGAAGCCCGTGCCGTACGGGGTGAAGTGCAGGGTACGGCCGTCGACCTCGGCGTCGAAGACCGCGACCGTGCCGATGTCGCGGCCCGCGCCGACGCGGTGGGCGTCCAGCGGAGACACCTGGCCCGGCCGGTGCCAGGCGACCAGGCTGCGGTCGCCGAAGTGGAAGACCTGCACCCCGCTGCTCGCCACCACCGACCGTACGAACGCCACGCCCAGGCCGGGCAGCCCCACCACCCGGGTCATCGGCCGCAGCCGAGGATCGGCGGCGAGGGTACCGGGCGGTGCCGGCCCCTCGGGGTCGTCGTAGCCGGGGTACGGATTGCGCCCGTACGGCCGGTCGTGCCCGGTGTCGCGGGAGAGCACCCACGCGTCGGGGTAGGAGGCGAGGAAGTCCCGCCACGCCACGATCGCGGTGCGGTGGGTGGTCAGCCGGGTGCCGGTGAGGACGCCGATCGCGCCCCGGCCCACCGGCTGCGGCCAGAGGGTTTCGGTCTGCCGGTCGTACAGCACGCCGCAGCCGGCGTACTCCCAGCCGGAGGCGCCGAAGGACAGCACCCGCCGGTCGACCCGGCGGCCGTACGTGAAGCCGGTGTTGCACGCCGGGTGGTACGTGATGGCCACCGGGATCCCGCCGACGGTGTCGTTGACGACCTCGTGCCAGAGCATCACCTGGATCGGGTAGCCGCGGGTCTCGTACCCCACCTTGACCGCGAGGACGGGCTCGGTGTCGCGCAGCCACCCCACCTCGCCGGCGCGCTGGAACCGGGGCCGGTCCAGCGCTGGGCCGCCCGGCGGCGGCGGCTGGCGGCGTACCATCTGGGAGGGGTCGACCAGCGGGTCGGGCAGTCGCGGATCGCGCGGGTCGGCCAGCGCCGACGGGCCCGTCTCCCGTGGGGCATCCGTGGCCTGCGGCAGCCGTACCCCACCGGTCGGCGCCCCGCCGGCGGTCGCGCAGCCGCTCAGCAGCACCACGACCACCACGAACCAGCGCCGCATGGACCGAGTCTGCCCAGCCGGGCGCCCGGCGACTGTGCCCCCGGCCACAGTCCCCACCGACAGCTAAGCGTCGAGTACGGCTCGCAGTCTGGTCGCGAACGCCTCGGGCTGGCCGGCGTAGCCGAACTCGCCGCCGAGGAAGCCGCCGTGGTGACTCGGGAACACTGTGGCCTGCTGACCGAGCAGCTCGGCGGTGGCCAGCGCCGCACGCGCGGTGAACGTACCCAGGGATTCCTCACCCACGGCAACCACGACGCGGGTCGGCGCGGCGGCCAGCGCGTCGATGTCGGGTCGATAGCTGCTGACCGCCCAGGACCGGTCGGAGAGCAGGGGGTCGTCACGGGAGCCGTCGTCGTCGGTCGGCAGCCCGAACGCGGCGGGGTCCGGCGTGGGCTGCGCGAAGTAGTCGTCGGTGAACTCCCCCTGCCACGACGTCATCGCGATGAAGGCCGCCATGCCGGCCCCGAACCCCCCGCTCTGGTACGCGTCCCGGAAGCCGGCGCGGGCCCGCTCGGCGGCCTCGGCGTCGGGGAGCACCGAGATCAGCGGAGGCTCGTGCGCCACCAGCGTGGTCACGTCGCCGGGGTGCGCCACCACCAGCGCGAACGCGGTCACCCCGCCACCACTGCTGGCGAACATCTCGACCGGGCCGGCGCCGAGCGCCTCGATGACGGCGTGTACGTCCTCCGCCTGCACCGTGGGCGAGTGATCGACCCGGCCGTCCTTGCGGACGCTGCGACCGAGGCCGCGCGGGTCGTAGGTGACCACCGTACGGTCGGCAAACAGCGACGCCAACGTGCTGAAGCCGCCGGCGTCCATGGGCTGGCCGATCATGAACAGCGGTGGGCGTCCGTCGGCGGTCGGCAGCGGACCGTGGACGTCGTAGACGATGTCGGCACCGGCGGTGTCCAGGGTGTGTGTTGTCGTCATGACAGAGCTGACTCCTCCCGTACCGGAAAGTCATCGGGTCTGGCGGCGGGAGCGGGCCAGCACCAGCCCACCGAGGGCGATGCCGATCAGCCCGACCACCGCGGCCACGACGCCTCCGCCCAACCCGTTACCGGTGCCGACACCGCCGTCGGCGGTGACCACGACCAGCCCACCGAGGACAATACCGAGCAGCCCCGCGACCACAGCGACGATACCGCCGCGTCGCCCGTCGCCGGTGCCGATACGACCGGTGGAACGGGCCAGCGCCAGCCCACCGACGATGATGCCGGCCAACCCCAGCAGGGCGGCCACCGTTGACATGAGTCGCCCGGCGCTCAGGGTGTAGGCATCGGCGGCGGTAGTGGCAAGCAGGTGACGGACGTACATCGGAGGATCCCTTCGCTCGCATCACGGGTACGCCGGAAGCGTATGGATCGGCGGGGTCACCGGTCTTCGGGCCAGCGTCGCGATCGACCTACGACCCAGGGGGTACGCGCCCGGGACCGCCCTACGTCAGCCGTTGCGCATCGACGGCGCGGTCACTCCGTAGGACGGCGTGCCTGGTTCACCTCACGGGCGAGCGCCCAGGGGTCCGCCACCGGCCCCACGTGCCCGAGCTTGTCGGGGTTGAGCACAAGGCGGATCGTCTGGATCCGCCCGTCGAGTACGTCGAGCGTCAAGGTGTTGATCACGTTGTCGTCCCGATCGTGGAGGATCGCGCCCGGCTGGCCGTTCACCTCGTGCGGCTCGACCGTCACGTCGATCCGGACCAGCCACGGGAACATCGCGCCGAGCAGCCGGGCCACGTGGTCGGCGCCGACGATGGCGTTGGCGAACTGCGGGGCCTTGCCGCCGCCGTCCCCGACCATCTGCACATCGGCGGCGAGCAGCTCCCGCAGACCCTCGACGTCGCCCTCCCGGAGCGCGTCGAAGAACCGCGACGCCAGCTCGTCGCGTTCCCGGCGGTCCGCGTCGAACCGGGGACGGCCGGCGTCCATGTGGCGGCGGGCCCGTACCGCGAGCTGGCGGCACGCCGCCTCCGAGCGTCCCACGGCCGACGCGACCTCGGCGAAGCCGAACCCGAACACCTCCCGCAGTACGAAGACCGCCCGTTCCAGCGGGCTCAGGCGTTCGAGTAGCAGCAGCGCCGCCATGGACACCGAGTCGGCCAGCTCCGCCGAGCGCTCCGGGTCCTGGTACGGATCGTCCAGCAGCGGCTCCGGGAACCACTCCCCGACGTACTGTTCCCGCCGTACCCGGGCCGAACGCAGTACGTCGATCGAGATCCGGGTGACGACCGCGGCGAGGAAGGCCCTGGGCGAGGTGGGCTGTGTCGGGGTGGCCTGGTAGCGCAGCCAGGTCTCCTGGACCGCGTCCTCGGCCTCGCCCACGCTGCCGAGAATCCGGTACGCGATCGAGAACAGCAACGGCCGCAAAGCCTCGAACTCCTCGGTACGGGTCACACCAGCGCCTCCTTGAAGCCCTGCCGCCAGGAGGGGTAGCGCAGCTCCCAACCCAGTTCCCGCTTGGCCTTGGCGTTGGAGAAGCCGCGGCCGTCAGTCATCATCGCCACCATCATCTCCCCGGCCAGCAGCTTGGCCAGCCATCTCGGCAGGCGCCAAGGCGGCTTCACCCCCGCGGACGCGGCCAGGTACGGCAGCCACTCGCCGACCGTGGCCGGCTCGTCGTCGACGATGTTGAACACACCCGCCGCCTGCTGCTCCACCGCCAGCACGGTGGCGCTCGCCGCGTCGTGGAGGTACACCCACGAGAAGTAGCCGGTGCCGCCTCCCACCAGCGGGAACATCCGCTTGCGTACCATCTCGAGCTGGTCGTCGGTGGCGCCGGCGCCGTAGAACGGGCCGTACCGCATGACCGCGCCACCGGCCTTGACCAACGCCTCCTCGACGTGACGGACCGACGCCATCACCGGGCGCATCTTCGCCGGCAGCTCCTCATCGGCAGCTCCTCCTCCTCGGTCACCAGACCGCGCTCACGGTGCGCCGGCCAGCTGGCGAAGCTCTGTGCGACCACGTGGGGTACGCCGGTCGCCTCGGCGGCGGCCAGCAGGTGATCGGTCCCCTCGGTGCGCAGCCGGACGGTCTGGGCGGCGAACCGGTCGAAGTTCCTCACATCCGGCTTGCCGGCGTGCGCGAAGGAGAGTGCGGTCATCTGGTGCACGATCGCGTCCGGCCGAGCCCCGGCCACCGCCTCACCGACCGACACCGGGTCCAGCCCGTCCATCACGACCCCGGTCGCGCCCATCTGCTCCAGCTGGCCCAGCTTCGCCGCGCTCGTCGTCGTCGCCGTCACCTGGTGGCCCCGGTCAACCAGCTGCGGCACCAACCACCGCCCCATGACCCCGCTACCGCCTGCCACGAACACTCGCATCAGTAACACCGTCCCTTGCTCCGGATCTGTCCCTTCGAACCTGAGACGAGACAGCCCGGCCAAGGTGTGACATCGCCCCTGGCTAGCCGAAGCTCAACCCGGTGGTGACCGGCAGCCAGTACCCGTTGAACACCCCGGCGGTGACCTGGTAGCTCATCCTGCCGTTCACCCAGGCCGTCGCACCGAGCGGTGCGGTGGAGTACCGGGTGAGCGTGAACACCTTGCTGCCAACGATCCGGCCGGAGCTGGCGTAGCGGTACCCGGTGTAGGTACGCGGCTGGAATTTGAGCGTTCGATTCGGGGTGTACGTGTGCTCGACCGCCTTGCCGCGCAGGTACCGCCTGGGGTATTCCTCCAGCACCAGGTAGCCGGCGAACGCGCCATTCGTGATCCGGTAGTAGAAGTTGCGCCCGTACACCCGGATTCGTTGGTCGGCATGTGCCCCGGAACTGCGGGTGAGTTTGAGGCTCTTCGAAGCGACGACCCGGCCGGAGCTGTCGAATTTGTAACCCGTGTGGGTCCCGGCGCTGAAACGCACGCCGCCGTCGACGGCGGGGGTCGGATAGTCCGAACGCAGCAGGTACGCGGTCAACGCGAAGGTCCGCGCGTACGTGATGTCGTACAGACTCAGCGCCTGGGCGGTGTGGATGATGTGGTAGCGGAGATGCGGGAAAGGACACTCCAATGAGTACCGACTCGCCCACCGCTTCATCCGGACTTCAACCGGCAGGTAGCGACGTACCGTGGTCGCGGCACCGTCCAGCACCTCGACGCTGCGGGCGTCCCTGGTCACGCGCCAGTAGTCGTAGACGCCGTAGAGCGCGGCGATGTGACCGTTCATCACCCGCTCGCCCTGGACCGCCGCCGTCTCGGGGTATTCCTCCAGCCAGAAATGGCCTTCCCCGTCCACCCAACTCGCCCAGGGCGCACCGGCATCCGGTGGCAACGTCAAACTGGCGAAGGTGTAGTCGGCGGCGGTACGCCATTTCTCGTCGCCGGTGACCTCGTACAGCCGGACGAACAGGGTCAGCAGTCTCCCCTGCGCCATTCCGCTGGACCAGGGGGCGCGCAGCAGCGGCCGCCCCGTACACCGCGACAGGTCGAAGTCGTACGGATACCACCACGCACCTCGCGACTCCACCTTGCGGTCGAGATTGCGCTGGGCGTTGGCGATCGCCCGGTCCAGGAAGAGCTGGTTCTTGGTGACCCGGTAACTCGACAGGTTTCGCAGGCCCCACCCGCCCTGGAACACCGGGTGGTCCCAGATCTGGCCGTTGAAGCTGAACATCCGTACACCCTGCTCGTCGTGCAGGCCGGTGTCCTCCACCCGGGCATAGTCGTGCGCATACGGGAGCCGGTCGGCGGGCAGGTCGTGCGGCGTGTAGCCGTCGCGGTCGTACACCAGTGGGTCGGCTTCGAGTGCGCTCAACTGCTGCTGCTCACGCTTGACCTTGCCGACGTCGCGGGACGGCTTGCGAGGGGTGCCGTCCTCGATCGGGTCCAGCTCAGAATCCGAGCGAATCGACACGTTACGGGAATTGTCCCGCTTTTCCGGGGCCTTCTCGGCTCCGGAGACCGGCGGAGCCAGAATCAGGGCCAGCCCCAGCACCCCCAAGGCGAGGATGCGGCGCGCGGTGACCTGGCGGGATCTTGTCATGATGCCCCCGTACGAGGAATGTCCAGCAGTCGGACCGGTGCCACCGTTCACCCGTCGAGGCGGGCAGCGATCCGCGCATAAAGCGGGTTAAAGCTAGTGGGGCGCGTTCACGCGAGGAATCGTCCGTTCGGGCAGTCCCGAGACAGCCACCGCCGCTTGTACCAGCTCCATCCTGATAGCCCTGCTATTACCGATTTGCCAGGGCATGCATGGATTCGGCCTCACCCTTTCGGATCGAATTCACTGTGATTTGCCCGGAATTCCCGATCGATAGTTGGTTCGGGGCGAAACGAGGGGTGGCGACACGGAGGCCGCCACCGTAAAGTCCCGATGTTCGCGCCGCCCTGGGTCGGACAAGGCCGGCCACGACGGGGACGTGGGGCGCGTTGCCATCAAGGAGTCCTCTCTTGTTCAGACCACGCCTGTCCAAGTCCGTGCTGGCCGCGGGGCTCGCCGCGGTCACCGCGCTCGGCTTATTCGGGGCCCTGCGGGCCGCGGACGCCTCCCACAGCGGCGAGGGAAGCACCCTCACCTCGACCAACGGCACCAGCACAGTCAGGCTCGCCGGCGGCGGAACGCTGCCCGTCGCCGAGAACGTGCGCCATCTCGCCTGGTCGCCCGACGGCAGCCGGGGAGCGTACCTCGCGGACAACCGCAAGATCATGACCGTGCGCTACAACGACGGCGAGAACCTGTGGTGGGTGAACGAAGGGCCGGATGACGCACCGCCGCCGGGCACCGAGCGCAGCCACCCGACCTGGGGCACCAACGGCACGCTGATCGCCTGGGCCGAGCGGCCCTCGGCCTCCGGCGTGTGGCGGACACTGGCGACCTGGAATTCGGGCATGGGGCCGACCATCGCCATCTCGCCGGACGACGAATACCACTACACCCACCCGGACGGTGGTCCCGGCGACATCTTCGTCACCCAGCGCGAGCTGGACAACGGCAGTGGCACACCAACCGGAACGCCCGAGATCTGGCAGCACAACGTCGCCACCGACGCCAACGCGCTGGTGATCGCCGACGGTAGGCAGCCGGCGCTCTCGCCGGACGGCACCCGGGTCGCCTTCGTCCGCGCCGTGGAAGGCATCGACCAGATCTTCACCAGCACCCTCACCGGCACCGACCTCGTCCCGGTCACCACCGGCGGCACCGGCGGCACCGGCGGCACCGGCGGCACCGGCGGCACCGGCGGCACCGGCAAGTCGAACCCGACCTGGTCGCACGACGGGGTCACGATCGCGTTCACCACCAGCACGAACGGGGTGGCTACCGCGCCCTCCGCCGGAGGCGGCGTCGTCAGCCCGGTCACCGGACTGTCCGGGGTACCCGCGTACCAGACGCTCCGCAAGAACGAGGTGGCACGGCTGGCCGGGGCCAACCGGTTCACGACCGCCGTCGCGGTGTCCAACTACCACTGGGCCACCGATGGCGACGCCGCGGATCAGCGGGAGCCGGCGAAATCGGTGGTGCTCAGCCGGTCGGACAACTTCGCCGACGCGCTGGGTGGTTCCACACTGGCAGCGGCCAAGGAGGGCCCGCTGCTGCTGACCCAGCCGACCAGCCTCAACGCCGACACCAAGACCGAGATCACTCGCGTCCTGGGCAGCACCGCCAGCGCCACGGTCTACCTGCTGGGCGGCCTCGGCGCGATCTCCCAGGCCGTACAGGACGAGGTCGAGGCGATGGGCTACACCGTGGTACGCCTGGCCGGCGCCAACCGGTTCAGCACCTCGATCGCCATCGCCAACGCGATCGACACCACGCCCGACCTGGTGCTCGCCGCGACCGGTAAGAACTTCCCGGACGCGCTCGCCGCCGGCGCGGCTGCCGGCTCGTTCGACGTGCCTGGCACCGGATTTTCCGCCGTGCTGGTGCTCACCGCCGACTCCGTACTGCCGGCGGAGACCAAGTCCTACCTGGACACCGTCACCGCCAACCCGGACACGACCCTGTTCGGCATCGGCGGACAGGCCGCGGCGGCGATCGCTCCATACGCCCGGTACGAGCTGATCGGCGATAACCGGTACCACACCGCGCTGCTGGTGGCGTTCACGTTCTTCGACGGTGAGCACATCGCCGGAGTGTCCACCGGCACCAACTGGCCCGACGCGCTGTCCGGCGGTGCGCTGCTCGCCACACGGAACGGCCCGCTGCTGCTCACCCCAACCGGCACCACGCTCAGCTGGTACAGCGAGGCCCTGCTGGACATCCGGAGCGGCTCCATCTCCACCGGGGTCATCTTCGGCGGCACCGGCGCGGTCAGCGGGGCGATCGACACCCAGGTCGGCGCCTGGATCTCCGGGCCGGCCGGATTCACCCAGGTATCGGGCGCGAACACCGCCGGCAGGTCCGGCACGAGCGCGCTGGATGCCGAGAGCTCCAAGGAATCCGCGACGAACCGGCGTACGCCGGCTCAGATCAAGGAGGCCGCGGAACGGGCTCCATCCGCCATCGACGCCCGGCGCTAGCCACCGCGGCACCTGCCACACCATCTAAGCCTCGATCCGTGGACCGGATCGGTCTGTGATGGCTCGACTGCGGTGTGGAGACGATGAGAGTGCCCTTTGAGCTGGGATGATCGGGTTTGTCAAGGACCTGACCAGACCGGCTCGGAAG
>JBOGDE010000042.1:0-23905 GCA_050701695.1 Micromonosporaceae bacterium | reverse complement strand
GAATGCATGGCATTGGCATGAGCATAACGACACCTTCAGAGAGGTCATAGATGAGCACGACCCACACGCGACTGGCGAGCTTCATCTGGTCGGTCGCTGACCTGCTGCGCGGCGACTACAAGCAGTCTGAGTACGGCAAGGTGATCCTCCCGTTCACCGTGCTGCGGCGATTGGACTGCGTGATGGCGCCCACCAGGCAGGCCGTGCTCGACAGGAAGGCCGCACTCACCAGTCGCGGCATCCACAGCATGGAGTCGTCCTTGAAGATCGCTGCGAAGCTGAGCTTCTTCAACGAGTCCAAGTTGGACTTCGCCGCGATCGTGCGCGACCCGGACTCCGTGGGAAGAGACCTGCTTGTCTATGTCAGCAGCTTTTCGAAGAACGCGCGGGAGATCTTCGACGCGTACGACTTCACGTCACAGATCGGGAGGTTGGACGGTGCCGGGTTGACGTACCAGGTGGCGGCGAAGTTCGCCGAGATCGACCTGTCGCCGGAGAAGGTCTCCAACCATGCCATGGGGTACGCGTTCGAGGAGCTGATCCGGCGCTTCTCGGAAATCTCGAACGAGACCGCGGGTGAACACTTCACGCCCCGCGAAGTCATCAAGCTGATGGTGAACCTGCTGCTCGCCCCCGACGAGCCGGAGTTGACCACGCCGGCCGTAGTCAAGACGGTGCTTGACCCGGCGTGCGGCACCGGAGGGATGCTGACCGCAGCCGAGGAGTTCATCACCGACCACAACCCCCACGCCACAGTGGTGCCGCACGGTCAGGAGCTCAATCCCGAGTCCTACGCGATCTGCAAGTCAGACATGCTCATCAAGGGCGACAACGCAGACGAGATCAAGCTCGGGAACTCCTTCAGCGACGACCGGCATTACGGCAAACGGTTCGACTATCTGCTCGCCAATCCGCCGTTTGGCGTGGAGTGGAAGAAGGTCAAGGACGCGGTCGAGGATGAGGCACAACTCGGGTTCGCCGGTCGTTTCGGCGCCGGGTTGCCTCGGATAAACGACGGCTCGCTGCTCTTCCTGCAGCACATGATCCACCACATGAGACGCCCGGAGGATGGCGGCAGCAGGATCGCGATCGTGTTCAACGGCTCGCCGCTGTTCACCGGGGCGGCCGAGTCCGGCGAGTCGCGGATCCGGCAGTGGATTCTGGAGAACGACTGGCTGGAGGCGATCGTCGCGTTGCCGGATCAGCTCTTCTACAACACCGGGATCTCGACGTACTTCTGGATCCTGTCGAACCGTAAGGACGCGGCCCACCAGGGCAAGGTGATCCTGCTCGACGCCCGCGAGCACTGGAAGAAGATGCGCAAGTCACTCGGCGACAAACGAAAATACGTCCCCGACGAGGACATCGCCACTCTCACCGAGCTGTATGTCGACGCGCTGACCGTCGCCGCCGATCCCGACCACCCGCTACACGAGAAGGTCAAGGTCTTCTCGCCGCGTGACTTCGGCTACCGCCGGATCACCGTAGAACGCCCCCTACGCCTCCGCTTCGAAGTCACCGAAGAAGCGCTCACGGAGTTGGAGTTCGCCAAGCCGCTAGCGAAGTACGACCACCGCGACAAGCTGCTCGACGCCCTACGGCCGCTGGTGGGGAAGCCGGCGTCCTTCCGGAGAGCCGAGTTCGAGCTGAACCTGTCGGAGGCGATCGCCCCGCTCGGTAACTTGCCGTCGCCAGTGACCAAGGCGCTCTGGGCGGCGGTGTCGGTGAGCGACCCCGAAGGCGAGCTGCGGCTCGACAAGAAGGGTGATCCGCTGCCCGACCCAGACCTCCGCGATGCCGAAAACATCCCCCTCGGCGAGAACATCGATGACTACATGGCCCGCGAAGTCCTACCCCACGTCCCCGACGCCTGGGTGGATGAGTCGAAGACGAAGATCGGCTACGAGATCCCCTTCACCCGCCACTTCTATAATTACCTCCCGCCCAGACCTCTTGAAGAAATCGACGCCGAACTCAAGCAACTCGAAGCCGAGATTCAGCGCCTGCTCAACGAGGTGACTGAATGATGAAGGACTTTCCGATCGCAAAGTTAGGCCGCGTAGCGCGGCCTATAAGTGGTGTGGGGTTCCCCCACGAGCAGCAGGGACTTCAGACAGGTGATGTTCCGTTCTTGAAGGTTTCGGACCTGTCAAGTGACCGTAATAGGGCGGGTATTATTGGGTCTGCTAACTGGGTATCGAAGCGGCAAGCAAAACAGCTCGGAGCGCGCCTCGCGCCACCTGGCTCAATAGTTTTCCCAAAGGTTGGCGCTGCGCTGCTCAAGAACACGCGGAACATGCTCTTGGTGCTGGCTGCTATGGACAACAATCTAATGGCCGTGGTACCAGGGGAGGGTTACCCACGTTTTTGGTACTACGTACTTGCTGCCGCCGACCTAGGGGAGCTAGCAGGTTCGGCGCCCGTTCCATACGTTAGTGAGTCGCAAGTCCGTGACATGCGCATCCCTTTTCCTGGGGTCGAGGAGCAGCGGCGCATCGCCGACTTCCTAGACGCCGAAACCTCCCGCATCGACCGACTAGTTGCGCTGCGGCGGACCTTGTCAACCCGCCTTGAGGAAAGGTGCCGCGCACATACAGAGCAAGCTCTGGATGGGCTCGCGAAACGGTTCGGCACCGTCGCCTTCGGCAGAGTTGTTCGCGGGATTGAGCAAGGTTCGAGTCCAGAGTGCGAAGCGACGCCAGCTACTTCAGAGGAATGGGGCGTTCTTAAGCTGAGCGCGGTGAAGCGAGGACGCTTCCACGCGTCAGCGAACAAGCGCATCCCAGACGGGATGATTCCAAATCTGCGTAACCGAGTTCACAACGGCGATCTTCTAATAACCAGGGCTAACACGCCAGAGCTCGTTGGAGATTCCGCAGTAGCGCTTGTCGACACGGCTACGAAGATCCTGCTTCCCGACCTCATTTACCGGGTGCGTGTTACAAGTGATTATGAGGCCGCGTTTGCTTCGCTGGTGGTGAATGGTCGCCGTGTCCGGGGCCTGATTGAGGCGACCGCGCGGGGCACTTCCCAATCAATGGTCAAGTTGCGAGGCGACGACATTAAACAATGGCCAGTATGCGCAGCCCCCCTTTCTGTGCAACGTGAATTTGTCCGCACGGCATCGGAGGCGCGGGTATTAGTCGATCGACTAGTTTCTGCAATTCGTCGCCAGGTCGAACTTCTTCATGAGCGGAGGAGGGCGTTGATTACGGCGGCGGTGACGGGGCAGCTTGACGTGACGACGGCGCGGTCGGGGGTGCGGGTATGAGTGTTCCCAAGTTCGACGAGTTCATGCTGCCAATTCTGCGGCATCTGTCGGACAGCAAGCCGCGGCACTGGCGTGAGCTGCGTGATGCCTGTGTACGGGAGTTCGCTATCTCCGACGAGGATCAGGCTGAACGGATCGGCAGTGGCGAGCCGAGGGTGGACAACCGGGTGCAATGGGCGACCGCGTATCTCTTCCAGGCAGGCCTTGTCGATCGGCCCCGCCGAGGGACCATGCAGATCACGGACCGAGGCCGTCAGGTGCTCGCTGATCCGCCGGGCGCGATTAACTCTGACTACCTTCGTCGCTATCCGGAGTTCCGCGACTTCCTCGCTCGCGATCGGAAAGGCGGTAGGCAGCCCGTCAGCAAGGCGACGACTGGCGGACCGATGCCCGAGGCGTCTTCGGAGACGACGCCGCAGGAGAGCATCGAGGATGCAGTCTTGACTGCGACGGCAGCGCTTCAGAAGGAGCTCCTGCGCCGAGTGGTCGCGCAGCCGCCGGTATTTCTGGAGCTTCTTGTACTCAGGCTGCTGAGGGCAATGGGCTACGGCGCTGAGCGTGGCGACATCGAGCATCGCGGTGGACCGGCTGACGGTGGTATCGACGGGGTGATCCGACAGGATCCGCTTGGCCTTGACCGGGTATACGTCCAGGCGAAGCGGTACGCCGATCAGGCTGTGGGCAGCCAGGAGATCCAGGCATTTGTCGGCGCACTCCACGGCGTTCAGGCCGATCGGGGAGTCTTCATCACCACCAGCCGCTTCACACCCAACGCGCTCGACTACGTGAAACGGATTCCCAACCGGATCGTGCTCATCGACGGTCTGCGGCTTGCTGCGCTCAGGTCCAACATGACGTAGGAGTCCAGGCGGAGCAGACGTTCGTCCTCAAGGAGATCGACGAGGACTTCTTCGAGTGAGGGAAGGCCACCTGCGGTGGACGGAGCAACTCTTTCGTTTCGTTCGTTTCAGGCGTACGGTTGGGTCATGTCCACCAGCATGAGCGAACGCACGTTGCTCCCGCCCGACCGGCCCAGCCGCATGGCAGAGCTGCTGGGCGCGCTCGGTGCGCCGGGTGCGGCCAGGCGGCCTGCACTGGTTGCGGCCGACGGTACGCGGATCGAGCTGCCCGAGGACCTGTACGAGGTGCTCCGTGACGTCGTCGGCGCACTTGCCCAGGGCTTGGCGATCACCGTTGCACCGAGACATACAGTCCTGACCACGAGCGAGGCCGCTGATCTGCTTGGTGTCTCCAGGCCCACGCTGGTCCGCCTGCTGGAGGCTGGCGAGATTCCGTACGAGCAGCCGGGCCGGCACCGGCGGGTCAAGCTGGACGACGTCCTTGCGTACCAACAGCGGGCGCGTCGGGCCCGGGCAGCCGCACTGGACGACATGGTCCGTGACGCTGAAGAGGCGGGTCTGTACGAGTTGCCCGACGACGCGACCGTTGAGCGGCTACCAGCCACCACCGAGGAGAATGACTGACACTCATGTTCCGGGCGGTCACCGATACGTGCGTGTTGTTCAAGCCCCTGCTCTGCGACGCCGTGCTGTCCATCGCAGAGGAAGGGTTGTTCCAGCCGTTGTGGTCGGGTCACATTCTCGACGAGTTACGGCGGAATCTGCTTCGCTACGGGATCGAGGAGGCGAAGGTCAATCACCGGATCGACCAGATGACGCGACACTTCCCTGGTTCCACGATCACTGACTACGAGCCACTGATTCCCTCCATGACCAATCAGGCGAAGGACCGCCACGTCGTGGCCGCCGCGGTCAAGGGCGGAGCCGACCTGATCGTCACGGAGAACCTGCGCGACTTTCCTGCCGCCACCACCAAGCCGTACGACATCGAGGTGGTCGACCAGGACGCCTTCCTCCTGGCTCAGCTCGATCTCGCCCCGACGGTTGTTCATCGGGCGCTCGCACGGCAGGCGTCTCGCTATCGTCGAGCACCGCGGACCGTTGCCGATCTGCTGGCGGCTCTCGGGCGGCCCGGGAATGGCTGCCCGACGTTCGCTCGGGAGTGTGCACGGTGGCTTCTGGCAGCCGACGACGACCATGGGGGAGTTGACGGATGACCGTCCATCATGAGCGTGCGTTTGAGGACGCTATCGAGGCGTCGCTGCTGACATCGGGTTGGCACCAGGGGCTGCCGGGGTCCTACAACCGGGCGCTGGGGTTGGACACCGGCGAGATGTTCGCCTTCATCGGTGCGACCCAGGGCGATGTCTGGGGCAAGGTGCTCGCGGCGTACGGACCCGACACCGACAGTGCGATGGCGCAGTTCGCTCGGCGGGTGGCCGCACAGATCGACGAGCGGGGTGTGCTCGATGTGCTGCGGCACGGCGTACGCGACCGGGGTCAGCTGATCCGGCTGGCGTACTTCCGTCCCGCCCACACCCTGGCCGAAGACGCACTCGTCCAGTACGAGCAGAACCGGCTTTCGGTGACCCGGCAGCTGGCGTACTCGGAAAAGGACCGTGGCAAAGAGCTGGACCTCGCGCTGTTCGTGAACGGGATCCCGGTCGCGACCGCGGAGTTGAAGAATCCACTCACGGCGCAGACCGTCGAGCATGCCAAGGCGCAGTATCGGCACGACCGTGACCCGAGGGAGCTGCTGTTCGCCAAGCGGACGATGGTGCACTTCGCGGTGGACCCGGACCTGGTCTTTCTCACCACCAGGCTCGCCGGGCCCCAGACGCGGTTTCTCCCGTTCAACACCGGCTCGGATGGGCCGGGGAACGCCGGCGGGGCGGGAAATCCCGGCGCGACGCCGGGTCGGTACCGGACGTCGTACCTCTGGGAACAGGTGTGGCAGCCGGACGCCTGGCTCGACATCATCCGGCGGTTCGCGCATCTGGAAGAAGCGCCGACGTCGAAGAAGCGGCTGACGCCCCACGACCGGACGCTGATCTTTCCGCGGCTTCATCAGTGGCACGCGGTACGCGCGCTGACCGAGCACGCCGCCGCGAACGGCAGCGGCCACAACTATCTTGTCGGGCATTCCGCCGGCTCCGGTAAGTCCAACACGATCGCCTGGCTCGCGCATCGACTGTCCAGCCTGCACAACGCCGACAACGAGCAGGTCTTCGACAAGGTGATCGTGGTGACCGACCGTTCCGTGCTGGACCGGCAGCTGCAGGACACGATCTACCAGTTCGAGCACAAGGCCGGAGTGGTACGCAAGATCAGCGAGAAGGCGGAGGGCTCCAAATCCGAGCAGGTCGCCGAAGCACTGACCGGTGAAACCACGAAGATCCTGATCGTCACGCTGCAGACCTTCCCGTACGCCCTGGACAAGATCAGTGGCCTGCGGGGGAAACGGTTCGCCATCGTCGTCGACGAAGCTCATTCCTCACAGTCCGGAGAGTCGGCCGCCGCGCTCAAGCGGGTGCTGCTGAAGCTGGGCAGTGACGAGATCGACGAGGACGGCGACCCGTTGACCGCCTCCGCTCTGGCGCGCGGACGCCACGAGACCCTGTCGTATTTCGCCTTCACCGCCACGCCGAAGGCCAAGACCCTGGAACTTTTCGGTACGAACGTCGACGGCACCATGCGGCCGTTCCACGTGTACTCGATGCGGCAGGCCATCGAGGAGGGCTTCATCCTCGACGTGCTGCGCAACTACGTCACGTACAAGACGTACTGGCGGCTGGCGAACGGCAACCCCGACGACCCGGAAGTCGATGAGAAGAAGGCGAGCGCCGCGCTGGCGCGGTTCGCGGTCCTCAGCCCCGCCAGCATGGAGCAACGCGCAGAGCTGATCGTGGAGCACTTCGTGGCCCACACTCGCGGTCGACTGGGCGGACGTGCGAAGGCGATGGTGGTGACCCGCTCCCGGGAACACGCGGTGAAGCTCTACCGCAAGATCAAGGCGTACGCCGAGATGCGTGGTTACCACGGCTGCGGCACGCTCGTCGCGTTCTCCGGAGAGGTGAAGGTCGACGGGCTCGAGACTGACAGAGTCACCGAGCCGGGGCTCAACGGCATCAGCGAGGCCAGGCTGCCGAAGGAGTTCGCGTACACCCGGGCCGACGATCCGCACGCCGCGACCAATCCAAGGGACGAGTACCGCATCCTGGTGGTGGCGGAGAAGTACCAGACCGGGTTCGACCAGCCGCTGCTCACCACGATGTACGTGGACAAGTCGCTCAAGGGCGTGGCGGCGGTGCAGACCTTGTCCCGGCTCAACCGGACCCATCCGCGCAAGGAGCAGGACGACCTGTTCGTGCTCGACTTCGCCAACGAGTCGGACGACATCGCCGACGCGTTCCGGCCGTACTACGAGGTCACCGTGACCCAGCCGACCGACCCGAACCTGATCTACACCGCCGAACGCCAGGTGATGGACTTCCAGCTCCTTGGGGACAGCGAGATGGAGGCGTTCGCGACCGAATTCGCGGCGGCCCAGGCTGCTGCTGGTGGTCAGCCGCCGACGCGCAAGGCCCATGCACAGCTGAACCGCTTCCTGCAGCCATCCTGCGACAGATTCGCGGCGCTGGTGCGCTCCGATGAGGAGGCCGACCGCGAGACGGCCGAGGAATTCCGCGCCGCCCTGCGAGACTACGTACGCAAGTACGGATTCCTCGCGCAGGTGATGGGATTCGACGAACGCAACCTCGAGCGGCTCTACCTGTACGGCAAGCTGCTCCTGCAGGTGTTGCCGCGCCGCGAGGACCCGGGCATCGACCTCGGCCAGGTAGACCTGACCCACCTGCGGATCAGCAAGACCGGCGAGCACGATGTGGGGCTGCAGCCCGAAGGCGAGCAGATGTTGCCTGGGTTCACCGGCGACGGGGCGGGCGCCCGTCACGAGCCGCCGAAGAGGTCGCTCTCCGAGCTGATCGACGACCTCAACGAGCGGTTCGGCGTCAACCTAGGTGAACACGACCTGGTGCGCGCGCCCGCGGACGCCGCCATCGCCGCCAACCCGATGATGAAGGCGGCGGCCCTCAACAACGACCTGGAGGCGTTCGCCCACGTCTTCGACGGCCCGTTCGAGGAGAAGATGATCGAACGGATCGAGGACAACACCCTGGCGTTCCAGAAGTTCGCCGACGACCCGGAGTTCAACGCCGAGTTGAAGAGCATCGCCCGGCGGTACGCGTACGAGTCGCTCCGTCGGGACGTGGCGTGACCGAGACGCCCCGCACCCTCGCCGACCGCTACGACCTGACCTCCTGCATCGGGCGTGGCGGGATGGGGGAGGTCTGGGCGGCGTACGACAAGCGGCTCGACCGGGTGGTCGCCGTGAAGCTGCTGCGCGCCGACGCCCTGCCGACCGGCGCCGACCGGGTCGCGATCGGCAAACGGTTCGTACGGGAGTCCCGGCTGACGGCACGTGTCGAGCACCCTGGGGTGCCCGCGGTGTTCGATGCTGGGGCTGAAGGTGGCCGGCTCTACCTGGTGATGCAGCTCGTACCCGGGATCGACCTGGCCCGGCTGATCGCCGAGCGGGCACCGTTGGCGATCGACTCGGCCGCTGCGGTCGCCGCCCAGATCGTCGCGGTGCTGGCCGCGGCGCACGCGGTCTCACTGGTCCACCGCGATCTGAAGCCGCGCAACGTCATGATCCGGCCGGACGGCACCGTCGTCGTGCTCGATTTCGGTGTCGCGGCGCTGATGGAGCCGGACGTCACCCGGCTGACGATCACCGGGGAGACGCTCGGAAGTCCCGCGTACATGTCGCCGGAGCAGATCGTGGGCGGTGTCCCGAGCCCACGCAGTGACCTGTACGCGATCGGCTGCATTCTCCACGAGATGCTCGCCGGCACGCGGCCGTTCCTCGGGGACGGTTCCTTCACCGTGATGCGGCAACATTTCGAGGAGTCCCCGCCAGGTCTGCGCTCTGTGCGTTCCGACGTCCCTGAGGCGCTGGAGCGGCTCGTCCTCGAGCTGCTGGCCAAGGATCCCAGCGAGCGTCCGAGCGATGCCCAGGAGGTGTACGAGCGGCTCAGCCCCTTCCTGCCGGTGCCGGGTGGCGACACCGGAGTTGGCCAGCCCGTGGACCCGACCCGCCCGTATCGCCGGCCATACGCCCCGCGCCCCCGTGCCGACCGCGAAGCGCGGCGTGCGGCGCCGGCCGGGGATCTGACCGAACTCCGTGCGAAGGCGGCCGAGCTGGCCGAGGCTGGACGGTTCACGCAGGCGGCTGAGATCCTCACCGGTCTCCTGGTGCGGGATCGACCATCGCGCGAGGCTCGCAACCTGCGTCTGCAGCTGGCGAGCACCCTGCTGCTGGGCGGTGACTACGGTGCGGCCCTGTCGCAATACCAGCGGCTGATCGCCGAGGTCACCCCGGAACGCGGCGCCGACGATGCCGAGGTGCTCGCCTGGCGGATCCAGGTGGCGGTGTGTCTCGATGCGCTCGGCCGGCCGGACGAAGCGCTCGATCAGCTCGCGCCAGTGCTTCGTACCCAGCGGGACAGGCTCGGCCGACTTGCGCCGGCGGTGGTGCGGCTACGCCGTCACGTCGCCCTCCTGCAAGCCGCGGCGGGCCAGACCGATGCCGCCGTCGCCGCCCTGCGGAGCCTGCTGAGCGACCTCGACGGCCAGCCGCCAGCTCCGGAGATCGCCGAGATCCTCCGCCGACTTGGTGCGTGACGGCGTGGGTACGCCGAGCGTGGGTGTGGCTGGCGGGGTACGTGGTCACCAGGTGAGGGTGGGGTCGCCCCATACCGCGACGGCTTCGGCGCGGCAGCTGCTCTTGTCGGCTCCCCCCACCAGGATCGCCTCCAGCCGCAACCGGAGCGCGCCGTCGAGAGCGAATTCGATACTGCGGGTCTCTTTGAGCCCCACGGTGATCTGGCCGCCTTCCGGAATTCTCCCGTCCACATAGAAGGTGAACTTGATCTTGGCTTCTGGGACGCGGGAGTCGTCGGCCAAACCGACGATACTGGTGAACTTCTGGGTGCCCTTGGGGACCACGTACTCCACCGGCCGGGCGTTGGAACAGTGGCTACGCGGGTCAAACAGCGCGTGGGCGTAGGTGGTGTGACTGACCTGTTTGGGCTCCGACCGAAGGCGATTGTCACCGACAGGGTCCAGCGTGTCCAGGTATGCGATGGATCCGGGCTGCGGTGCGGGACTCGCCGTATCGGACGGCGACGCTTCGCCCCATTCACCGGCGGGTGAGGTGGTGTCCACGTCGGACGGTTCTGGGGAGTCGGTCGGCGACGCCTGGTCACTGCTGGGGGAGGGGGCCGGTTTGAGTGTGGCATCCGCCTCCCGCCCCGAGGCCTGGATGGAGGCGGCAAGGATCGCGAAGACGCCAGCGACCAGAGCACCTAGTACGGGGGCGATGATGGTTGCCTTCCCCAACGGCCCAAGCGAGTCGAACCATGCACGAAGACGCCTCATCCGTCGCTCCAGGATTAAAGGAGAGCAGGCATAACGGGACCGGCCCGGCGCGAGGACACCGTCCTTATCGGACTGAACGGCGTCAGCTCACAGGCCACAGCCGACAGGGTAGGAGAAAGACCGGAACCGAAGAGTCGGGCCGCTGACAGTAACGGCGACAATGCTGCGCGCGGTGCGGAGAGCGCGGCCCGTGACCAGTGGCTACGCGTCGAGGATGAGCTCGACCTTCTGGAATTCTTTGAGGTCGGAGTAGCCGCACTTGGCCATCGCGCGCTTCAGGCCGCCGAAAAGGTTCATGTAGCCTGACGGGTCGTCGGCGGGGCCGTACAGCAGCTGCTGCAGGTTGCCGAGGGTCTCGCCGGCGGCGCTGTACATGCCGCGGGGCAGCTTCGGGTGGCTGGCCGCCGAGTGCCACCAGGCACCGCCGGCAGGAGCTTCGTCGGCCAACGTCAACGGCTCGCCGAGCATCACCGCGTCGGCGCCGCAGGCCAGCGCCTTGGCGATGTCGCCGGAGGTCTGGATGCCGCCGTCGGCGATCAGGTGGACGTACCGGCCTCCGGTCTCGTCCAGGTAGTCGCGGCGGGCGGCGGCGGCGTCGGAGATCGCGGTCGCCATCGGCAGCCGGATGCCGAGCACCGACTCGGTGGTGGACCAGTCGTCGGCGCCCATCCCGACGATCACGCCGGCCGCGCCGGTACGCATCAGGTGCAGCGCGGTCTGGTACGACGTACACCCACCGGCGATCACCGGCAGGTCCAGGTCGGCGATGAACTCCTTGAGGTTGAGCGGTTCGTCCACGGTCGATACGTGCTCGGCGGAGACGATCGTGCCCTGGATCACCAGGATGTCGATCCCGGCGTCGAGCACCACCGGGGCGAGCGCCAGCGTGTGCTGCGGGGAGACCCGTACCGCCACCGTGACGCCGCCGTCGCGCATCTGCTTGACCCGGTCGGCGATCAGCTCCGGCTTGATCGGCTCCGCGTACGCCGCCTGCAGCCGCGCCGTGGTCGGCGCCTCGTCCGGCTGGCTGGCCAGCTCCTCCAGCAGCGGTGACGGGTCCTCGTACCGGCCCCAGAGGCCTTCGGCGTTGAGGACGCCGAGCCCGCCCAGCTTGCCGAGCGTCACCGCGGCGGCGGGACTCATCGTGGCGTCGGACGGGTGCGCCACACACGGAATCTCGAACGGGTACGCGTCGAGCCGCCAGGCCGTGGACACGTCGTCCACGTCCCGGGTACGCCGGCTCGGCGAGAGCGCCACATCGTCCAGGTGGTACGCGCGGCGCGCCACCTTGCCCTGCCCGATCTCCACGTCACGCACTGCGACTCCTCAGCTGCCCGTCCGGCCACGTGCCGGCCGGAGCACCCTACCGCGAGTGGTAATTGGGTGCCTCGACGGTCATCTGGATGTCGTGTGGGTGGCTCTCCTTGAGCCCGGCGGCGGTGATCCGGATCAGCTGCCCGCGCTCGTGCATCGCCTCGATGGTGGCGGCGCCGGTGTAGAACATCGCCTGCCGCAGCCCGCCGACCAGTTGGTGCGCCACGTTGGCCAGTGGACCCCGGTACGGCACCTGGCCCTCGATCCCCTCCGGGATCAGCTTGTCGTCGGAGGCGACGTCGGCCTGGAAGTACCGGTCCTTGCTGTAACTCTTCGACCCGCCGCGGGCCTGCATCGCGCCCAGCGACCCCATCCCGCGGTACGACTTGAACTGCTTGCCGTTGATGAAGATCAACTCGCCGGGGCTCTCCTCGCAGCCGGCCAGCAGTGAGCCCAGCATCACGGTGTCGGCGCCGGCCACGATCGCCTTGGCGATGTCGCCGGAGTACTGCATCCCGCCGTCCCCGATCACCGGTACGCCGAGCGGCCGGCATGCCCGTACCGCCTCCATGATCGCGGTGACCTGCGGTACGCCGACCCCGGCGACCACCCGGGTGGTGCAGATCGACCCGGGCCCGACCCCGACCTTGACCGCATCGGCCCCGGCTTCCGCGATGGCGCGAGCGCCCTCGTACGTGGCGGTGTTGCCGCCCACGATGTCGACGCTGGTGTCCTTCTTCAGCCGCCCGATCAGCTCCAGCACCGCCCGGCTGTGCCCGTGCGCCACGTCGACGATCACCACGTCCACGCCGGCGTCGATCAGGGTGCGGGCCCGCTTGTACGACTCGTCGCCGAACCCGACCGCCGCCGCCACCCGCAGCCGCCCCTCGTCGTCCTTGGTGGCGTACGGGTACTGCTCGCTCTTGGCGAAGTCCTTGACGGTGATCAGCCCGCGCAGCCGCCCCGCGTTGTCGACCAGCGGCAGCTTCTCGATCTTGTGCTCCCGCAGCAGCGCCAGCGCGTCGTCCTTGGAGACGCCCACCGGGGCGGTCACCAGCGGCATCTTGGTCATCACGTCGCGTACCAGCGAAGATTTGTCCACCACGAACCGCATGTCCCGGTTGGTCACGATGCCCACCAGGGTGCCGTCCGGCCCGGTCACCGGTACGCCGGAGATCCGGAACCGCCCGCACAGTACGTCCACGTCGCGCACCGTGTCGTCGGGGGAGCAGGTGATCGGGTTGGTCACCATGCCCGCCTCGGACCGCTTCACCAGGTCCACCTGGGCGGCCTGGTCCTCGATGGACAGGTTGCGGTGCAGCACCCCGATGCCGCCCTGGCGCGCCATCGCGATCGCCATCCGGGCCTCGGTCACGGTGTCCATCGCGGACGAGACCAGCGGCACCCGCAGCGAGACGTTGCGGGTCAGCTGCGAGGTGGTGTCCGCATCGTTCGGCGCCACGTCCGACTCTCCGGGCAGCAGCAGCACGTCGTCGAACGTCAGCCCGAGGGGCAGTGCCTGGTCCGCTCCCATTGGGGAGGTGGGCACACTGCCGGTCGGCAGCGCTGAGTCGTGGGTACGGCGGGACGCTCGATCCATGAGATGAATCCGATCGACGAGAAAACGCGGGCGGTACGGCAATCCTATCGGGTGGCGGACGCCACATCGCGGCGTACCGGGATACGGTGGAGGGGTGCAGGACGAGCCCAAGGACCCGTTCCACGGCGATCCGGACGATCCCGCGGCGGCGTTCGACGAGGACTCTTCCGACGAGCAGTTGACGTCGGAAGAGCGTCAGGACGTGCTCGACGACCTCGCCGACCTGGAGATTTACCAGGCGCTGTTGGCTCCGACCGGCATCCGCGGGCTGGTCTTCGACTGCGAGGACTGCCGCGAGCCGCACTTCTTCGACTGGGATCTGCTGCGCGGTAATCTGCAGCACCTGCTCACCTCGGGCCGGCACCGGGTGCACGAGCCGGCGTACGACCCGGACCCGGAGCGGTACGTGAAGTGGGAGTACGCCCAGGGCTACGCCGACGGCGTCCACGACGCGCTGGCCGAGGCCACCGGCGAGCCCCGCGACTCCTGAACTCGCCGCGCCTGCCGCGGGTTGCGCCGCGCCTGCGTCGGGTTGCTCAGAGGGGTAGCTGCGGGGGGATCAGGTCGTCGGTGTCGGGTACCGACAGGTCGGTGGACTGCTCAGTCGACTGCTCGTCGCCGGGCTTGCCCTTGCCGTCGCGTCCGTCGCGGCCCTGTTCGCGTCCGCCCTCGCCGCCGTCCTGCTCGCCGGTGCCGGGTGCGGGCAGCGATGGCGTGGTGACCGGAGCCCCCGGTGTGGTCGGGGAGGGATCCGGATCGTCGCTCGGATCCGGGCCGGGCTCGGAGGTTTTGCGCCCGTCGGAGTCCTTCAGCTCCTCGCGTACCGCCGCGACCTCGTCCTGGAGCTGGTCTCCCTCGGCGGAATCGACCGTGCCGGCCTGCCGGCCCGCCTCGTCGAGGTAGCGCTCCGCCTCGTCGACCCGGCCTTCCCGGATCGCCTTGCGAGCGTTGGCCAGCGCTTCTTTCGCGTCGGCTTCGGCCTCGCGGTCCTGCGCGGTCTCGGCGTACATCACCTTGGTGATCGGCCACAGCGGGCTGCCGGGCTGGGCATCGGCGGCGGCGACCGCGATGCCTCCCATCCCGCCGGTGAGCCCGACCACGGCGGCGGCGACCATCGCCCGGCGGCGGCCACGACGCCGCAGCGGTCGTACGTCAGCGCCCTCCTCGTCGTCACCGTCCTTCAGCTGCCCGCCGGCCGGTGCCCCGTTGATCCGGGCGCCGTTGACCTTGGCGCCATTGACCCTGCCGTTGACTTTTGTGCCGTTGAGGCTCGTGCCGTTGACCTTCGTGCCGTTGAGGTTGGCGCCGTTGACCTTGGCGATGCCGATCGCCCGGCGGGTGACAGTGGTGGGGGCCACCACGGTGTCGATGTCGCGGGAGAGGTCGGCGCGCCACATGTACAGGGCGCGGATGACCGCTTCGTCGGTCTCGGGAAGGGCGCCGGCGCCCAACTGGGTGAGCAGCCGGTCGTCGCGGGCCACGTCGTCGAGGTGCGCGGGATCGGTCATGCGGACACCTCGTCGAAGACCCCGGCGGCCAGGGAACGCAACTTGTTGAGCGCACGGTGCTGGGTGACCCGTACCGCGCCGGCGGACATCCCGAGGATCTCGCCGACCTCTTCGGCGGAGAGCCCCACCGCGACCCGCATCAGGATGATCTCCCGGTGCGTGGGTGGCAGCCGGTCCAGCACCGCGGAGAGCCGGCGCGCGGTGTCACGGGCCATGGCGTACGGCTCGGGCCCCGCTGTGGGGTCGCTGCGCTCGGGGATCAGCTCCACCGGGTCGGAGATGTCCCGGGAAGCCTTGCGGTGGGCGTCGGTCACCTTGTGTGCGGCGATGCCGAAGACGAATGCCGCGAACGGCCGGCCGACATCCTGGAACCGGGGGAGTGCGTCGAGCACTGCGATGCACACCTCCTGAGCCACGTCGTCGGCGGTCGTGTACGCGCCGCTGCGGGTCTGCCCCAGCCGTGCTCGACAATATCTGACGACCATGGGTCGGATCCGGGCGATAAGCTCGAATACGACGTCAGGGTCGCCCGCCGCTGCGCGGATGGCGAGCTCAGTGAGCTCAGCCTCCTGTGGTGTCATCGCGCGTCTGCACCCTCCCGTTACCGACGCTCGGAACCGTATCCCGAATTACCCCATCAGGGCGACCGGTGGCCGTGTCACAAACAGCGTTCGCCCGGCCAGTACGGTGTGCCGCATCGCCTCCCGCCCCGGGTCGCCAGCCCAGGTAGTAGAACTAACAACTTCCTCTGTACGGGGTCGAGTTGGCAAGAGCGCCGAGGCTGTTGATCTGTATCGATCGGGTACCGGAAAGGGTCGCTGAGCGTAGCCAAGGGAGGATGGTCGTGGCCCAAGGGGTTCGTATCCGCCGGATCGGCAGATCTCGAGCCACGACCACCCTCCCTTCCCCCAGGCCCCCTCTCGCGGTGAAAAGTCTCAGGGCGGAAGGTCGGAGACCAGCCCGGCTCAGGAGACCAGACCGGCCCGGAAGGCCGCCGCGACCGCGTGCGCCCGGTCCCGGGCGCCCAGTTTGCGGAACAATCGCCGGGCGTGGGTCTTCACGGTGTCCTCGGAGACGAACAGCTGGCGCCCGATCTCGGCGTTGCTGCACCCCTCGCTCATGCCGCGCAGCACCTGCAGCTCACGCTCGGTGAGCACCACCCGGTGGTTGCCGCTGGTTTCCCGTGGTACGGGGACCAGGGGGCCGCCGTTCGGGCAGATCATCAGGATGCCGCGGGTGAGCGCCGTGACCAGGTCATCACCGTGCTCCCCGGTACGGATCACCCCCCGGGCGCCCGCCGCTACCGCCGCGGCGGCGACCCTGGGGTCCTCCGCACCGACGAGTACCACCGCGGCGTGAGGGCTGCGGCTGAGCAACCGGCGTGTGAAGTGCACGCAGTCGGGTCGGGCCATGGCGGTGTCGACGAGCACCACATCGGCCGGCCGCTCCGACAGCCGGGCCAAGGCGTCTTCGCCTGACAGCGCGGTCCGTAGCGCATTGGCGACACCGAGACGGGCGGCGTAGGCCGTGATCCGCTGGGCCGCCGCGGCGGTACGGACGCATACAAGTACCGAGCGCACTGGTCCCTCCTTCTTCCCTGAAGGTGAGACCGCGAAAGTCCCTCACTATTACGCGGTTTTCGGGAACGTGTCCTACGCCACACCTCGGGGTCGCGCTGGTCATCGTACGAGCTCAGGAGGTTTGTCGGCGATAGACGGACGTAACGGTTTGCCGGATACCAGGCGTGGGTAGGCGCTGAGGAGATCACAGATGTCTGCCGTACGAAGGAGGGCTCGATGGCGGACACCCGCCGGCTGCCGGGGCCGATCGCCGACCTGTGGGACTGGCAGCTCCGGGGCGCGTGTCGGGGCGCGGACAGCGCGCAGTTCTTCCATCCGGACGGCGAGCGCGGTCCGTCCCGCTCCCGCCGGGAAGACCGGGCGAAGTCGGTCTGTCACAGTTGTCCGGTGCGCGCCGAGTGCGCCGCCCACGCCTTGGCGGTACGCGAGCCGTACGGCGTCTGGGGTGGCTTCACAGAGACCGAGCGGGGCCAGATCGCGGCGTACGGCTGGGAGGACCTGATCGACCGGCGGCGCGGCAGGATCGACATCCGCCGCCTGGAGGCACGGCTGCAGCGCGCCGAGCGCCGCCTGGCCGCCGCCAACTGACCCGGGGCACCACCCATACCAAGATCAAGAGCCCTTTCATGTTGTCATGACAACATGAAAGGGCTCTTGATCATGGAGAGAGGGGGCGGCTAGAAGCCGGGGCCGTGCTGGTGGCCGTGGCCGTGACCGTGGCTGTGGTCGGGCTCCGGCTCGGCCGGCTTCTCGACCACCAGGCTCTCGGTGGTGAGCAGCAGGCCGGCGATGCTGGCGGCGTTCGCCACCGCGTTGCGGGTCACCTTCACCGGGTCGACGATGCCGGCCTTGACCAGGTCGGTGTACTCGCCGGTGGCGGCGTTGAGCCCCTGGCCGTAGCCGAGGTCACGGACCTTGTTGGCCACGACGTACCCGTCCTGGCCGGCGTTCTGGGCGATCCAGCGCAGCGGCTCGTCGAGCGCCTTGCGGACGATCGCGACCCCGGTCGCGAAGTCCGCGTCACCGCCTTCGAGACCCTTCTCCAGGGTGGAGGCGGCGTGCACCAGGGCGGAGCCGCCGCCGGCGACGATGCCCTTCTCCACCGCGGCCCGGGTCGCCGAGATGGCGTCCTCGATGCGGTGCTTCTTCTCCTTCATCTCGACCTCGGTGGCGGCACCCACCTTGATCACCGCGACCCCGCCGGAGAGCTTCGCCAGCCGCTCCTGGAGCTTCTCGCGGTCCCAGTCGGAGTCCGACGCCTCGATCTCGCCGCGGATCTGCGCGATCCGGTCGGCCACGGCGTCGTCGGCGCCGGCACCCTCGATGATCGTGGTGGTCTCCTTGGTGACCACCACCCGGCGGGCCTTGCCCAGCACCTCCAGCCCGACCGAGTCGAGCTTCAGGCCGATCTCGGCGGAGACCAGCTGGCCGCCGGTGAGGATCGCCAGATCCTCCAGCATCGCCTTGCGGCGGTCGCCGAAGCCGGGCGCCTTCACCGCGGCGGACTTGAAGGTCTTGCGTACCGCGTTGACCACCAGGGTGGACAGCGCCTGGCCCTCCACGTCCTCGGCGATGATCAGCAGCGGCTTGCCGGTCTGGATCACCTTCTCCAGCAGCGGCACCAGCTCCTCGATCGCGCCGATCTTGGAGTTGGTGATCAGGACGTGTACGTCCTCCAGCACCGCCTCGCCGGCCTCGGCGTCGGTGATGAAGTGCGGGGAGATGTAGCCCTTGTCGAACTGCATCCCCTCGGTGACCTCCAGCTCGGTGCTGAGCGTGGAGCCCTCCTCGACGGTGATCACACCGTCGTTGCCGACCTTCTCCATCGCCTCGCTGATCAGCTCACCGATCAGCGGGTCCTGCGCGGAGATGGTCGCCACCTGGGCGATGTCGGACTTCGAGGAGACCGGCGTGGCCTTCTCGAGCAGCGCGTCGCTGACCGCGGCGACCGCGGCGTCCATGCCCTTCTTCAGCCCGAGCGGGCTGGCGCCGGCGGTGACGTTGCGCAGCCCCTCGGCGACCATCGCCTGGGCCAGTACGGTCGCGGTGGTGGTGCCGTCACCGGCGACGTCGTTGGTCTTGGTCGCCACCTCCTTGGCGAGCTGCGCGCCGAGGTTGGCGTACGGGTTTTCGAGCTCGATCTCCTTGGCGATCGTGACGCCGTCGTTGGTGATCGTCGGCGGCCCGAACTGCTTGTCCAGTACGACGTTGCGCCCCTTCGGGCCGAGGGTGACCCGCACCACGTTGGCGAGCGCGTTCACCCCTCGCTCAAGCCCCTTCCGCGCATCGTCGGAGAAGCTCAGGATCTTCGGCATTGCTGTCCTCTCACAAGATGCAGCGCCCCGGTGGCGACGCTGAGGTCGCAACCGGGGCGCTGGTCAGAACGCTGATGTCACTTCTCGAGGACCGCGAGCACGTCCCGAGCCGAAAGGACGAGGTACTCCTCGCCCGCGTACTTCACCTCGGTGCCGCCGTACTTCGAGTAGAGAACGGTGTCGCCGACCTTGACGTCGATAGGAATCCGGTTGCCCTTGTCGTCCACGCGGCCGGGGCCGACAGCGAGGACGGTGCCCTCCTGCGGCTTCTCCTTGGCGGTGTCGGGAATCACGATGCCCGACGCCGTCGTGGTCTCGGCCTCGTTGGCCTGGACCAGGATCCGGTCCTCCAACGGCTTGATCGCAACCTTGGTCGCGGTGGTCACGGAAAAACCCCCTGGGGTTGCCGATGATGAGTGTCCTTGCCGAGGCCGGCCGCTCCGCCGTCGCGGGGGTCGGATGAGCTGGCCTGTGGCTCATTTCTAGCACCCTCGGCGTGAGAGTGCTAATCGCACATTAGGCCGATCGTTAGCACTCCGTCAAGGCGAGTGCCAGCGTGGCGCCGAGGCTGGCCGAACCAGGTGCGCTCCGGCCGTCGGCGTGTTTCGATGGAGTGGTACGTCCTCGTAGCCCGGAGGTGAGCCATGCACGCAGCCGTCGGCGACCGGTTGCACGTACACAGCCACAGTGTCGGGGTCCACGACCGGACCGGGGAGATCCTCGAGGTACGTGGAGCCGAGGGGGCTCCGCCGTACCTGGTGCGGTTCGACGACGGCCACGAAGGCCTGGTGTTCCCCGGCCCCGACTGCGTGGTGGAGTCACCGTCCCAGGGCCGGAAGACCTAACACCGGCCACCGGCTCGGTACGCTCCTGCGGTGCCCCCTGCGCAGATCGCCGCGTTGCGTACCCCCGAGGGGCAGGCCGCGTTGGCCTCCGCCGGTGAGCTGGTCGGCGGCGACCGGCTGGCGGCGGTGGCCGCGCTGCGTGCCGCCGGGCACCCGGCCGAGGTGGTGGGCGCGGCCCTGACCCAGGCCGAGCTACGGGAGCGGGCGGCGGCCAAGTTCGGCGCCGACGCCGCCCGGATGTTCTTCACCCGCGACGGGCTGCAGCAGGCCACCCGGTCGCCGGTCGCGGCCCGGCGGGCTGCCCGTCTCGCCGCCGATCCGGGGGTACGCCGGATCGCCGACCTGTGCTGCGGGGTGGGTGCCGACACGTTCGCCTTCGCTCGCGCCGGACTGTCCGTCATCGCTGTCGACGCCGACCCCGAGACCGCCGCGGTGGTACGCGCCAACGCCGACGCGCTCGGGCTGGCCGACCGGGTCGAGGTGGTCTGCGGCGACGCCGCCGAGTTGCCGCTGCACGATGTCGACGCGGTGTTCTGCGACCCGGCGCGGCGTGCTGGGGGCCGGCGGGTGTTCGACCCGCGGGCGTACACCCCGCCCTGGGAGTTTCTGGTCTCGCTTGCCGAGCGGGTGCCGCGGACCGTGCTCAAGCTCGGACCCGGCATCGACCACGCGCTGATCCCCGCCGGGGTGGAGGCGGAGTGGGTCTCGGTGGCGGGCGAGGTCGTCGAGGCGGCGCTCTGGCACGGCCGGTACGCCGAGGTCCCCCGCCGCGCCACGCTGCTCCCCGCCGCCGACCCGGTACCGGCCGCCGGTGTGGCGCCTGGGGTGGAGCTGACCGGATCCGGGGAGCGGGTGGGGGAGGTCGGGGCGGTGCGGGCGGTGCTCTACGACCCGGACGGCGCGGTGGTACGGGCACACCTGGTCGCCGAGCTGGCCGACCAGCTCGACGCCACGCTGCTCGATCCGCGGATCGCCTACCTCAGCGGGGACGCGGTGGTGCCGACCCCGTTCGCGCGCGCCTACGCGGTGCGCGACGTCCTGCCGTTCTCGGTGAAGCGGCTGCGGGCAACCCTGCGGGAGCGTGGCGTGGGCCGCCTGACCATCAAGAAGCGGGCCTCGGCGCTGGTGCCCGAGGAACTGCGGCGCATGCTGCGCCTGGCCGGCGACGCCGAGGCCACGGTGGTGCTGACCCGGATCGCCGGACGGCCGTACACCCTGCTGGTGGATCCGGTGTGAGCGAGCGGAGCGAGCGAACCAGTCGGCTCAGCACCGCGCGGGAGCGCGCCGCCGAGCGAAGCGAGGTGTGCGTGTGACCGCCGCGACCGGCGGCAGGAGGGCTACCTGGTGCGGAGCAGGCCGATCGGGGTGCTCTGCTGGCAGTGGCCCATCGGGTTGTCGTCGAGCACCGCGAGGATGTCGTCGGGGGCCATGCCACCGGCGGAGACCGCCCGGATGTGGCCGCCGCGGTCGTTGATGTCGACCACCGCCACCGGGGTGCCGAGCGCGCCGGCCACCTCGTCGACGATCTGCCGGGCCTCCTTCGGGCGCAGCGGCGGCAACAGCGTGTTCCAGTACGGCTCGTGCATGCCGTCCAGGTCACGCGCCTCCCGGCCGGCGATCACGAAGAACGCGCCGCGTACGCCGAAGGGGCGGGTCACCGCGGCGGCGGCGCACGCCAGGATGGTGCGCGGCCAGCCGATCCGATTCATCACGAACTGCATACGTTCCGGGATCTGCTGCGCCAGGTCGACCCCGATCGGGCGGACGAACTTGCTGGCGAACTTCGCGAACCGGCCCACCTTCACCGTCGACGCGTCGACGGTGCGGCCGGTGCCGACCACCGCCAACTTCTCGCAGATGAACGCCGTACCCCCGGAGGTGAGCTCTTCTCCCAGGCCTTTGCGGAGCACGTCGGCGAGCTCCACCGGGCCGGTGAACCACGGGGTCTTCGCCATGATCCGCTGGAACTCGCGGCCGTCCCGGGTCACGGTCTCGTCGAGCGCGATCTCGTAACTGTCCGGCGCCTGTTCGACGGTCTGCTCGGCCATAGTTCGCAGTCCTTTGGTGGCTCGGTCTTCGGTGGCTTGCGGTGGTGCCGGGCGCGGCGGCGGGCCCGGATGCCAGGGTACCCGTGCCGTGCGCGCGGGGTTCAGCGGTCGACTGGGTCGCGGGTTCAGCGGTCGACCGGGGTGAAGTCCCAGCAGTGCGGCGGGCGGGAGACCAGGAACTTCGGCGGGTCGCCCAGCGGCGGCGGGATCGTACGCCACCGCGAGATCACCACCACCCGAAAGTCCGCCGAGCTGAACACCTCGCTGCTGATGTGCGCCGGGTCGTGCTCGTAGCGCGGCACCGCGTCGTCGACCACCCAGGACAGCAGGTCGGCGAACCCCTCCGGGTGGGCCCGGGCCTCCCACATCCGTACGATCACGCCGCCACCTTAGGGGTCTTAGACGCTGACCGTGGTGACTGGCAGCGCGGAGTCGGCCGGGATTTCCAACGTCGAGGCCGGAATGTCGGATTCGACCAGGTGAGCGCCGAGTGCGGCGACCATCGCGCCGTTGTCCGTACACAGCTTGGGGCGGGGTACCCGGAGTCTCACGCCGGCCGCCGCGCAGCGTTCCTGGGCCATCGCCCGCAGCCGCGAGTTGGCGGCCACCCCGCCACCGATCAGCAGGGTGTCGATGCCACGGTGCCGCGCCGCATCGAGCGCCTTGCGGGTCAGCACGTCGCAGACCGCCTCCTGGAAGCTCGCGGCGACGTCCCGCACCGGGACCGGCTCGCCGTCGCGTTCCCTGGCCTCGACCCAGCGGGCGACCGCGGTCTTCAGCCCCGAGAACGAGAAGTCGAACCGATGTTTCTCCAGGTCGCGCGGGCCGGTCAGGCCGCGCGGGAACGCGATGCTGGCACGGTCGCCGTCGCGCGCCTCCCGGTCGATGTACGGCCCGCCCGGGAACGGTAGCCCGAGCAGCCGCGCCACCTTGTCGAACGCCTCCCCGGCGGCGTCGTCGATGGTGGCCCCCAGCGGCCGCACACCGTACGCCAGGTGGTCCACCTCTAGCAGCGAGGAGTGGCCGCCGGAGACCAGCAGTGCCAGCGCCTGCTCCGGCAACGGGCCGTGCTCCAGCCGGTCCACCGCGACGTGGGCGGCGAGGTGGTTGACGCCGTACAGCGGTTTGCCGGCGGCCAGGGCGTACGCCTTCGCGGCGGCGACCCCGACCAGTAGCGCCCCGGCGAGCCCCGGCCCGGCGGTGACCGCCACCGCGTCGATGTCCTTGAGAGTGACGTTCGCCGTGTCGAGGGCGCGCTGGACGGTCGGTGCCATCGCCTCCAGGTGCGCCCGGCTGGCCACCTCCGGCACCACGCCGCCGTACCGGGCGTGGGCGTCGACACTGGACGCCACCGCGTCGGCGAGCAGCGTGGAGCCGCGTACGATCCCGACGCCGGTCTCGTCGCAGGAGGTCTCGATCCCGAGCACCAGCGGCTCGTCGCTCACCGCACGACCCCGCTTCGCTCGGCCGGCGCCTCGCGCACGCACCATGCCGATGATTCGTTCATCGCTCTGTCCTCTGCTCCGCGGGTTCCCGGCGTTGCATCACCAGGGCGTCGGTGTTGCTGGGCTGGTAGTAGCCGCGGCGGCGGCCGATCGTGGTGAAGCCGTACCGCTGGTAGAGGGCCTGCGCCGCGGTGTTGGGCGCCGCCACCTCCAGCAGCACCCGGGTGGCGCCCCGCCGGGCCGCCTCCGCCAGCAGGTCCCGCAGCAACGCCTCGCCGATGCCGCGGCGCTGCCGATCACGCCGTACCGCGATGTTCTGCACCGTGGCCTCGTCCGGCCCACTGCTGGCGAGCCCGGCGTACCCGACGACGGTGTCGCCGTCGCGTGCCACCCGGTAGTAGTGGCCGTGCGCCAGCTCGCTCCAGAACATCGCCGCGGTCCAGCGTTCCGCGCCGAACAGGTCGTCCTCGATCGGGAGCAGCTCGGCGATCTGCCACCACCGCAGCCTCTCGATCACCACGAACGCCAAGCCTAGCCGTGCCGGCTCGCGCCTGGTCCGCGTGCCGCCTCGCGCCTGGTCCGCGTGCCGCCTCGCGCCTGGTCCGCGTGCCGCCTCGCGCC
>JBOGDE010000041.1:0-24000 GCA_050701695.1 Micromonosporaceae bacterium | reverse complement strand
TTCACCGCCGACCTCGGGCCGCTCGCCGAGTGGGGATTCGAAGTGGACAAGCGGCACATCATCGTCGACACCACGATGACGACCACGTTGCCGCGGGTGTTCGCCGCCGGGGACATCTGCGACTACCCCGGCAAGGTGCGGCTGATCGCCGTCGGATTCGGTGAAGCGGCCACCGCGGTCAACAACGCCGCCGTCGCGATCGACCCCGACGCGCACCTGTTCCCCGGCCACTCCAGCAACATGGACACTCCCTGAGCCGCAGACCTCTCGCTCCGCCGGAAACCTCCACAATTCCGTGACGGGCGCGTGACCGGGCCCGCAGATGCTGGTCGCCATGCGAGCTGTCGCGGTGGGAATCAGGTGGGTCGGGCATCCGGTGACGATGCTGGCGACCGTGGTACTGCTGGTCAACGACCACCTACTCAAGGCGCTCTGGCCGGGGCTGGTCACCGGGAAGCTGAGCGATCTGGCCGGGTTGGTGGTGGCGCCGGCGGTGCTCGCCGTCGGGCTCGCCCTGGTGGCACCGCGAGTACCGGTCGGGGTCCTGGCGTGGGTCTCGCTGGTCGGCACCGGTGTGGGCTTCGCCGCAGTGAAGCTGACCCATGTCGGGGCTGAGTTCGCGTCGGCGGCGTGGAGCGTGGTGGCCGGGCCGTCGTACGTGCTCGCCGACCCGACCGACCTGGTCGCGTTGCCCGCGCTCGGGTTGGCGTGGTGGGCCTGGCGCCGGGTCGCCGACACCGCGCCGCTACCCGAGGATCTCGTCACCCGGGTGCGCCTGTTCGTCGCGCTGCCGCTCGCATTGCTAGCCGTCACCGCCACCTCAGCACCGGCCGAGCCGGAGGCGATCACCGTGGTGGAGGAGATCGACGGCGCGGTCGTGATCGCCGGCACCACCATGCCGTACCGGAGCGCGACCGGGACCGGCGGCTGGGAGGTGTTCACCGATGCCGAGTCTGCCGCCGAGAACCTCGGCCCGGAGCCGAGCAAGACCTCCCGTCAACAGCACAAGGCGTGCGTTCCGGGACAGCCCCAGCACTGCTACCGGGTGCACGGCGGGGATGTCGAGGACGTGACCAGCTCGCGGCGCGTGCCCAACGGCGGGCGGCTGCTCGGGGTGGACGAGACCACCGACGGCCGGACCTGGCGCACCGTGTGGCAGGTGCCACCGAGCCGGTGGCGGTTCCTGGCGGCCCGGCATGAGCTGCTCCGGCCCCGCGACGACCGGTACCTGGCGAGCGTGGACATCCTGGTCCGCGAGGTGCCGGGCGGGCACCAGGTGTTCGTGGCCAACGGCATCGAGGGGCTCGCCGTACGCGGACCCGACGGCACCTGGCGGCGGGTCGCCGTACTGGCCGAACACCGGGGCGGGGAGCCGCTGCGGATCGTGCCGCTGCCGTTGACCGGCTTCGGGGTGGGTCTCGGGCGGGAACTTCCCGTGGCGATCGGGTTGATGCTGCTCGGCGCGGTGCTGGCCGGTGTCGTCGTGGCCTGGCGGATCCGGCGGGTACGCCGGTGGCGCAGCGCCTGGTGGGTGGTGATCCCGATCGTCGGCGGGCTGGTGTCGCTGCCGCCGCTGGTGATCCTGCTGTTGTTCGACTCCGTCATGTGGAGCTTGGTCGTGGTGTACTCACTGCTGGGCTTTGGTGCCCTGCTCGCGGGCCTGCAGCCCCACATCCGGTCGCGTCGGGCGTTCCTGCTGCTCGGTGCGCTGCTGCTGGTCGGCCTGGGGTACGTCGCGCCGTACCTGGGGTGGTCGGTAGGCATCCCCGACGAGTACGCCGTCGCGTCCGGGTGGGCATGAGGGACCGGTGTGGCGGCGTTGGCCGGTGTCGTGGCTCTGGCCGTCTGGGCCGGAGCGCGGCCGATGCCGCCGAAGCCACGGCCGGCCGGCGCCGGCTCCGTGATCGGGTCGCGCTATGTGACCGGGCCGGCGGGTAGCGGGGCGCCGTCGAAGTCGACCATCGAGTAGCGGCGCAGCTTCTCCAGCCGGTGGTACGAGTCGATCACCCGGATCGTGCCGCTCTTGGATCGCATCACGATCGACTGGGTCGACGCGCCGCCGGAGCGGTAGTGCACGCCGCGCAGCAGGTTGCCGTCGGTGATCCCGGTGGCGCAGAAGAACATGTTGTCACCGGATACCAGGTCGTCGGTGTCGAGCACCCGCTCCAGGTCGTGACCGGCGTCGATCGCCTTCTGGCGTTCGTCGTCGTCGCGGGGCCAGAGCCGGGCCTGGATCGCGCCGCCCATGCACTTGAGCGCGCACGCGGCGATGATGCCCTCCGGCGTACCGCCGACGCCCATCAGGACGTCGACGCCGCTGGACTCGCGGGCGGCGCTGATCGCACCGGCCACGTCGCCGTCGGAGATGAACGCGATCCGGGCGCCGGCGTCGCGTACCTCCTGTACGAGTTGTTGGTGGCGGGGCCGGTCCAGGATGCAGACCGTGACGTCCGAGATCGCCGAACGCTTCGCCGCCGCGATCCGGTGCAGATTCTCCGTCACCGGCGCGGTGATGTCGATCGCGTCCGCGCAGTCCGGGCCGACGGCCAGCTTGTCCATGTAGAACACCGCCGACGGGTCGAACATCGAGCCCCGTTCGGCGACCGCCAGTACGGCAAGCGCGTTCGGCATGCCCTTGCTCATCAGCGTGGTGCCGTCGATCGGGTCGACCGCGACATCCACCTCGGCGCCGGAGCCGTCGCCGACCCGCTCGCCGTTGTAGAGCATCGGGGCGTTGTCCTTCTCGCCCTCGCCGATCACCACCACGCCCTGCATCGGCACCGAGTTGATCAGCAGCCGCATCGCGTCGACCGCGGCCTGGTCGCCACCTTCCTTGTCGCCCCGGCCCACCCAGCGGCCGGCGGCCATCGCGGCGGCCTCGGTGACCCGTACCAGGTCCATCGCCAGGTTGCGGTCCAGGTCTTCGGTGGTGCGTACGTCCTCGGCGGGCGGTGGAGTGGTCGGCGCGGCGGTCATCTCGAGCCTCCTACGGGCTGGCGGCTGTGGCACGGTCCGTGCCGTCAGCGCGGGACGCTACGTCCCGCGGACAGGTCGACCTCTTATCCGAATCTTGGCAGACCTGACGGGCCGCTCCCCATCGGGGTAAGGGACGATATGACTGTGACCCGTTCCAGCCCTGCCGAAACCAGTAACCAGCGCCGGCCCCGCGATCTGCTGTGGTCGCTGGCGGTGCTGCTGGTGCCGATCGCGCTGGTGCTGCTGTTCTTCCAGTTCATCGGCGGCGACCGCGAGGTGACCGTGGTCGACCCGGATCCGGCGATCGCCGAGGCTCGGGCCGCCGGCCTCGAGGTCGCATCGCCGCACGATCTGCCCGACGGCTGGAAGCCGACCAGCGCGGTGACCCGGGTCAGCGGAAGCACGGTCACGCTGCGCATCGGATACGTGAGCCCCGGCGGCGGGTTCGTGCAGCTGGTCGAGTCCAACGCCGACCCGGAGGGGCTGCTGCGGACCGAGCTGGACGGTGGCCGGCGCCCCGACGGCACGGTGCGGATCGGGGGTCGTGACTGGCAGACCTACCCGGGGCGGGAGTCCGAACGCGCGGTGGTGTTGACCGAACCCCGCCGCACCGTCATCGTCCTGGGCCAGGCCCCCGACGAAGAACTCCGAGCCCTCGCCACCTCCCTCCGCTGACCGGGTCCCGGAATCCCGACGATCGGGGTCCGGGGAACAGATCGGCCCTCTGGTGGCACGGATCGTTCCCCAGATGCCGATCTTGGCCGCGCGGGGCGGGGCGGGTGGAGGCGGGTGGGGTCAGTCGATGAGGCGGCGGCGCATGTGGCGAGCGGCGAGCAGCCACATCAGGCCGGCGAAGATCAGCAGGGCGCCGACGTGGCCCAGGTCGGTCAGCGGCCGCAGCCCGAAGACGGCGTGGCGTACCAGCTCCACGCAGTGGTAGAGCGGGTTGAGCTGGCTCGCGTACGACGCCCAATCGGGGAGCGAGTCGATCGGGAAGAAGGTGCCGGCGACCAGGAACAGCGGGGTCAGCAGCGCCGAGATCACGTAGTTGAACGAGTCGATGCCGGGCACGATGGCGCTCATCCAGATCCCGAACAGCCCGAACCCGAACCCGGTCAGGAACGCGATCAGCGGCACCAGCAGCATCCCCCAGCTGGGGGTGAGGCCGAACGCCATTGCCACCAGCATCGGGGCGCAGCCGTACACCCCGGCTTTCATCCCGATCCAGAGACCTTCGCCGGTGACCAGCTCGTGGGTGTCGACCGGGGTGGAGAGCATCGCGTCGTAGGTACGTTGGTAGACCCGGCGGATGAAGGTCTGGAACATCCCCGCGAACGCCGTGCTGAACAGCACCGCCGTGGCGACGATGCCGGTGCCGAGGAACTCGATGTAGTCGTACCCGGCGACGACGGCGACCAGCGAGCCGAACCCGAAGCCGAACGCCAGCAGGTAGATGGTCGGCTCCACCACCGCCGAGAACGTCGTCGACGCCCAGTAGCGCCGGAAGATCGTACGGTCGTGGAAGAGCACGCTGCCCAGCGCCGCCGTCTCGATCCAGCGCAGCCGCCGCGTCGGCATGGCCTGGGCTGGCGTGGCCTGGGTTGCCGTGGTCGCGGGGTCCCCGCGGAAATGTGGAGCGAAGCGGAGCATTTCGTGGGGTGTCTCATTCCACACTCTCCCCGGTCAGGGTCACGAACACGTCCTCCAGGTTGGCGGGGCGGCGGACCCCGCCGTCGCCCAGTGCGGCGGCCAGCGCGGAGCTGATCAGCTCGGCACGCAGCACCGACACGCTGGGGCCGGCACGGCGGGTGGTCATCCCGGCTGCCTGGGCCAGCGACTCGATCTCCGTCAGCCGGCTCGGAGCGCCGTAGTACTCCATCGCCTGCTCGCCGGCGTGCTCGCTGATCAGCTTCCCTGGCGCGTCGCGAGCCACGATCTTGCCGTGGCTCATCATCGCCACGTCGTCGGCGAGCCGCTCCGCCTCCTCGATGTAATGCGTGGACATCAGCACCGTGACCCCCTCGGTGCGCAGCGCGTCGATCAGGGACCACAGCCCTTGGCGCACCTGCGGATCCAGCCCCACGGTCGGCTCGTCGAGCAGCACCAGCCGCGGCGAGTGCACCAGGCCGCGGGCGATCAGCAGCCGGCGGCGCATCCCGCCGGAGAGGTTGTCGACCTGGGTGCTCGCCCGGTCGGTGAGCTGCGCGATCCGCAGCGCGCGGTCGACCGCCGCCGCCCGCTCCCGGCGCGGCACCCGGTAGAGCCGGGCGAAGACCTCCAGATTGGCCCGTACGCTCAGTTCGGCGTCGAGGTTGTCCAGCTGCGGCACCACGCCCATCAGCGCCCGCGCTTGCTCTGCGACGGCACCGGGAAGCCGAGCACCGAGATCTCGCCCCGGTCGGCGAGCGCCTGCGCGGTGAGCAGCCGCATCGTGGTGGACTTGCCGGCGCCGTTGGGCCCGAGCAGCCCGAGACAGGTCCCCGCCGGTACGTCGAGGTCGAGCCCGTCGACCGCGGTCAGCTCGCCGAACCGCTTGGTGATGCCACGGATGCTGATCGCCAGCGGTCGCGTGTCGTCCATTGCCCGGACACTACGTCGGGGGTACGACACTCAGCCACCGGTTTCACGAGCCTCTCAGTCACCGTTGCCGCCGTCCCGGGAGGCGCGGGCGGTGTCGAGTCGCTCGCGGGCGCCGTCGAGTTTCGCCTGGCACAGGTCGGCGAGCCGTTCCCCGCGTTCCCACAGGGCGAGCGACTCTTCGAGCGTGGCGCCGCCGGCCTCCAGCTTCTCGACCACGTCGGCCAGCTCGGCCCGCGCCGCCTCGTAACTCAGCTCGTCAGTCACGTGATCTCTCCCGCGTCGGATGGGGTCTGGGCGTCGGGCGAAGGCTCGGCAACCCCGGAAGGCTCGGCAACCCCGGAATCGCCGGGGCGGACGGTCGCCGCGAGCTCGCCCTCGGCGAGACGGATCCGGAGCCGGTCGCCGGGTGCCACGTCGGTGGGGAGGCGCACGATCCCGCCGCCGTCCGGGTGCTGCACGATCGCGTACCCCCGGGAAAGGGTTGCCGCCGGTGAGAGGGCACGCAGCCGGGCGCGGGTGTGGGTGAGTTCGGCGGCAGCGGCGTCGGTCCGGTGCCGCAGGCAGCGGTCCGCCCGGTCGCGCAATGCCCGCACCTGCTCGGCGTGCCGGTCCAGCAGGGTGTGCGGCCGGGCCAGTGCGGGGCGGGTACGCACCGCGTCCAGCCGGTGCTGCTCACGGTCCAGCAGGTGGGCCACCGCGCGGTCGAGCCGGTGCCGGGCGAGCGTAACGAGGCGGGTCTCCTCCGCCAGGTCCGGCACCACCCGCTTCGCCGCGTCGGTCGGGGTCGACGCCCGTACGTCGGCCACGTAGTCGACCAGCGGGGTGTCGGTCTCGTGCCCGACCGCGCTCACCACGGGGGTACGGCAGCCGTACACCGCGCGGCACAGTGCCTCGTCGGAGAAGGGCAGCAGGTCCTCGATCCCGCCGCCGCCCCGGGCCAGCACGATCACGTCCACCTCGGGGTCCCGGTCCAGGGTGGTGAGCGCGTCGATCATCGCCGGCACCGCGGTCGGGCCCTGCACCGCCACGTTGAGCACCCGGAACCGTACCGCCGGCCAGCGGCGCCGGGCGTTGGTCAGTACGTCGCGTTCGGCGGCGCTGGCGCGTCCGGTGACCAGCCCGACGCACCGCGGCAGGAACGGCGGGCGCCGCTTGAGCGCCGGATCGAACAGCCCCTCCGCGGCGAGCAGCTTCTTGAGCCGTTCCAGCCGCGCCAGCAGCTCGCCGAGCCCGACGTGGCGCAGCTCGTCGGCACGCAGCGACAGGGTGCCGCGGGCGGCGTAGAACTCCGGGCGGGCGTGCACCAGCACCCGGGCGCCCTCGGCCAGCGGGGGAGTGCAGGCGTCGTACACGTCGCTGAAGGTGGCGACCTGCAGGCTGATCTCCGCGGAAGGATCACGCAGGGTCAGGAAGACCCGGGAGCTGCCGGGGCGGCGGGTCACCTGCGCCACCTGGCCGTCGACCCACACCCAGCCCAGCCGGGCGATCCACGAGCTGATCTTCTGGCTCACCACACGGACCGGCCACGGCTCCTCCGGACTGGTACGCGGGACAGGCTCGGCCACGGTGCCCAAGCCTACGGCGTGGCGTGCGCCTCGCCGTTCGCCATGCCGGGCGTGGCCCGCGCGGCGGGACCGAACCGCCGCCAGGCCCAACGGGCCAGTAGCCGCAGCGGCACGTACGCCAGGAAGGCGGCGGCGCCCCAGAACAGCAGGTCGCCAACGAGCGCGACCGTGTCGGTGCCGCCTGGCCCGCCCCGGGTCCACAACAGCGCCTCCGCCTCGTACTCCTTCATCGGGTGGGACGGCGTCACGCCGCCGCGGCGGAACCCGAACGGGTAGCCGTACCCGATGACCCAGCTGGTCTCACAGCACTGGTGGGCATAGGCCCGGAGGTTCAGGCTGCCCCAGGTGGCGACCACTGCGACGGCGACCGGTGTGGCGTACTCCCAGAGTCGAGGTGCGAACCGGGGCGCGACGCTGACCGCGATCAGCAGCAGCACACCGAGTCCCCAGATGGCGAGGAAGGCACGGAACGGGCCTTCGGGCTCGCGATCGGGCAGCGCCACCTCGTAGCCGCCGGCGACGACCACCATCAGGCCGGACAGCACGACGGCGACGAGCAGGACGATGCTGGCCAGACGGGCACGCATGGGTCGATCGTCCTCGACGTGGTCAAGGTCTCCGTGTGGCTCGACGACAGGCGGGTACGTGGGGCCGCACGTACCATGGGCCGCAGATGGCCGCATCGACCGCAGGAGAGTGACGTGACCGCTGCCACCCGCAAGCGTGTGCTGCTGGCCAAGCCGCGGGGTTACTGCGCCGGCGTGGACCGCGCCGTCGAGGCGGTGGAGAAGGCCCTCGACTTGTACGGCGCGCCGATCTACGTACGCAAGCAGATCGTGCACAACCGGCACGTGGTCGAGACCCTCGAAGCGCGCGGCGCGATCTTCGTGGAGGAGAACGAGGAGGTCCCCGAGGGGGCGACCGTGGTGTTCTCCGCGCACGGGGTGGCACCGGAAGTGCACGAGCAGGCCAAGCAGCGCAACCTGCGCGCCATCGACGCGACGTGCCCGCTGGTGACGAAGGTGCACCAGGAGGCGAAGCGGTTCGCCAACGACGGGTACGACATCGTGCTGATCGGCCACGAGGGCCACGAGGAAGTGATCGGCACGATGGGTGAGGCACCGGCGAGCATCCAGCTGGTGGACGGCCCTTCCGGGGTGGACGAGGTGAAGGTCAAGGACCCGTCGAAGGTGGTGTGGCTCTCGCAGACCACGCTGTCGGTCGACGAGACCATGGAGACCGTCGACCGCTTGAAGACCAAGCTGCCCCTGCTGCAGTCCCCGCCCAGCGACGACATCTGTTACGCCACCCAGAACCGGCAGGTCGCGGTGAAGGAGCTGGCACCGTCGTGTGACGTCGTGATCGTGGTCGGCTCGGTGAATTCGTCGAACTCGCAGCGGCTGGTCGAGGTGGCTCTCGGAGCGGGCGCTAAAGCCTCCTACCTGGTCGACTTCGCGCACGAGATCCGCGAGGAGTGGGTCGAGGGCGCCAGCACGGTCGGGCTCACCTCGGGCGCGTCGGTGCCGGAGGACCTGGTGCAGCAGGTGCTCGACTGGCTCGCCGAGCGCGGTTTCACCGACGTGGAAGAGGTCGAGACCGCCCAGGAGCGGCTGATCTTCTCGCTCCCGCCTGAGCTGCGCCGCGACCTCAAGGCCGCCAAGGCCTAATCGGCCTCCCCGGCGGTACGGCGCAGCACCGGGCGCGGCACCCAGGCGCCGGTACGCGGGTCGAGCACCAGGCGGGTCGCGTCGTCGATGGCGACCAGCGCCTCCTGCTCGCTGGCCTGCAGCTCGGGGGCCTGGAGCTGGCGCGCGGCGGTCTCGATCTGGTCCGGCGGCATCAGCTCGTCGGAGGACCGGGCGACCCCCAGGTCCGCGAGCTTGCGCGCGGTGACCAGCACCCGCGCCTCCAGTGAACCGACCGTCCGGTTGTACGAGGTGACCGCGCTGCCCAGCGCGGTGCCGAGCTTGGCGAAGTGCCCGCCCATGGTGGCCAGCCGCCCGTACAGCTCGCGGCCCAGGGTGTGCACCTCGGTGGCGTTGGCGGCCAGCGCGTCCTGCCGCCAGGCGTAGGCCACCGTACGCAGCAGCGCCACCAGCGTGGCCGGGGTGGCGAGCACGATGTCGCGGGCGAAGGCGTGCTCCAGCAGCACCGGATCCCGCTGCAGCGCCGCGTCCAGGAACGGATCCGCCGGCACGAACAGCACCACGAACTCCGGCGCGGTGGGGAACGCCGCCCAGTAGGACTTCGCCGACAGCGCGTCCACGTGTCCGCGCAGGTGCCGGGCGTGCTCGTCGAGCCGGGCGTCGCGGGTCCGCTCGTCGCGCGCCTCCATCGCGTCCAGGTACGCCGAGAACGGTGCCTTCGCGTCGACCACCACCTGCTTGCCACCGGCGAGCCGCACCACCATGTCGGGGCGCTGCACCCGGTCCTCGGTCTCGATGGTGACCTGCTCGGTGAAGTCGCAGTGCTCCAGCATCCCGGCGGCCTCCACGATCCGCCGTAGCTGGTGCTCACCCCAGCGGCCCCGCACCTGGGGCGCCCGCAGCGCGGAGACCAGCTGCCGGGTCTCGGTGCGCAGCGCGTCGGAGGTGTCCCGCATCGCGCCGACCTGGGCGCGCAGCGCGGCGTACGCGTCGACCCTGTCCCGTTCCAGCTCGGCGATGCGCTGTTCGTACCGCATCAGGGACTGCTGCAGCGGGCCGACCAGCGCGCCGACCGCCTCCTGCTGCTCACGGCTGGCGTCGGCCGACAGCACCCGCAGTGACTGCTCCAGCCGCACCTCGCCGTCCCGCGCCGCCTGCAACGTCGCGGCGAGCCGGGCCGTCTCCGCCGCGTCGCGGGTACGCGCGTCGGCGTGACGGGAGAGCGCGGCGAACCAGCCGAGCGCGGCACCCACGGCGAGACAGCTCAGCACGAGCAGGACTGTGGTCATGCCCCAAGGATGATCACCGGGTACGACAAAACTCCGCCGACCCGCCGGGTGGGGTCTCAGACCCTGCTCAGCGGGCGGCGGCGATGCCGCGTACCAGGATGTCAAGGCCGAGTTCGAAGCGTTCGTCGGCGTTGTCGTCGCGCATGGTCGCGGCGATTCCGAGCAGGTGCGGGAAGCGTTCCGGCGGCAGCGAGGTCAGGTACTCGTGGATCCGCCGGCCGTCGCGGGCCGCCTCGGGTCCGTAGGAGACGCTCTCCTCCAGGGCGAACGCCTGGGCGTACAGGGACAGCATGTCGCCGGTGGCGGCGGCGACCGTGGGGGGTACGCCGGCCGCGTCCAGCAGGGCGAGGAAGTCCTCCATCACCACCACGAACTTCGGCCCCACCGGCATCGGCCCGAACATGATCCGGGCGACGTCGCGGTGCCCGCGCAGCACCCCGCGCAGCTCCCGGGCGAACTGTTTGAGCTGGTCCTGCCAGTGCTCCGGGTCGGGCGCCGGCACGGTCAGCTCGCCGTAGATCCGGTCCAGCAGCAGCTGCAGCAGCTGCTCTTTGTGGGCGACGTGTACGTACAGCGAGGCGACGCCGGTGCCCAGCTCCTGCGCCACCCGCCGCATGCTGATCGCATCCAACCCCTCGGTGTCGAGGATCCGCAGCGCCGCGGCCACGATGCCGTTCTGGGAGAGCACGGGACGGCTGGCGGTGGGCTTCGCGGGCCGGTGCCAGGGCGGCGTGGGGATTTCAGCCTCGCTCATGCCCGGGGAGTCTAGCGGTCCTCGCCGAACGGGGTTCACGTACACCGAACATTGTTCTTGTTTCGAACGTCGTTCCGTGTTAGAACGGTGTTCGTGGATGACGAACGGTGTTCGTCCGAGCGAGGGAGAGAGCAGTGCATGTACTGGTGATCGGAGGCGGGCTCGGTGGGCTCTGCCTGGCACAGGGGCTGCGCAGGGCCGGGGTCAGCGTCGCGGTGTACGAACGCGACCGCACCCGTACCGACCGGCTGCAGGGATACCGGATCCACATCGCGCCGATGGGTGCGACCGCACTGCGGGAGTGCCTGCCGCCGGAGCTGTTCGACGCGTTCGTCGCCACCACCGGGAAGTCCGGCGACGGGTTCACCATGCTCACCGAGCGGCTGCGACCGCTGCTGCGTGCCACCGCCGAGGATTTCGGCGGCAGCGGCGAGGACCCCGCCGACAGCCACCACTCGGTCAGCCGGATCACGCTGCGCCAGGTGCTGCTCGCCGGCCTAGAGCAGGTCACCGTCTTCGACAAGAAATTCCTCCGGTACGCCGAGCGCCCCGACGGCAAGGTCGTCGCGTACTTCGACGACGGCACCGAGGCGGTCGGCGACGTGCTGGTGGGCGCCGACGGCGGCGGCTCCCGGGTACGGGCGCAGCGGCTGCCGCACGCGCCGCGACGGGACACCGGCATCGTCGGGATCGCCGGCAAGCTGCCGCTGACCGAGCAGACCCGCCCGCTGCTGCCGGCACCGCTGCGCTCCGGTGCCGCGTTCGTCGGGGGTGCGCCCGGCGGCAAGGCGATGTTCTGCGCGATCCAGGAGTTCGACCGGGTACGGGTCCCGGTGCCGGCCGGCACCGGCGGCACCGACGCCGCTGCCGAGCTGCACCCGGGGCTGCTGTTCGACAACACCGGCGACTACCTGATGTGGGGCTTCACCGCGAAGCGGTCGGCGTATCGGCGGGACCTGGCGACCCTGGACAACGCCGGCCTGCGGGGCACCGTGCTGGAGATGACCAGCGGCTGGCACCCGGAGCTGCGCCGGATGTTCGCCTGAGGTCTCGGCGGCCCCGGAGCGTGTGGGTCTTGACAGCCGGGCCGGTGATCATCAGGCTTCGGGGCACCAACGACACGGGGGTGTGAGATGGTGCGACGCGTCGTGACGATGCTGGTCGCGTTGGTGGCGGCGACCGGCCTGACAGGAACGGTGCCCGCCACCGCTGGTGCCACCGTCTCTGGTGCCGCGGCCTCTGGTGTCGCCGCTGGCCGGGGCGCGGAGGGTCTGGACGCTTCCGCCCGGGGCGTGGAGGGCAGGGCGGGCGCAGCGCTGACCTTCCGGAAGTATGTCGCGCTGGGTGACTCGTACACCGCGGGGCCGCTGATCCCGTTCTTCACCTTCGACCCACTCGGCTGCTTCAAATCCACCCGCAACTACCCGCGCTACCTGCGGGACCGGATCGAGGTCGCTGAATTCACCGACGCCAGCTGCAGCGGCGCCGACACCAGCCACATGACCGTCAGCCAGTCGATCCCGCTCGGCACCCACGGGCCGCAGTTCGACAAGCTGCCCGCCGACGCCGACCTGGTCACCGTCGGCATCGGCGGCAACGACTTCGGTACGTTCGGCAAGCTGGTCGGCACCTGTCCCACGCTGCGGGCCACCGACCCGACCGGCACACCGTGCCGGGACCACTTCACCGTCGACGGCGTCGACACCGTGAAGTCCGCGCTGCCGGAGATCGGGCGGCGGGTCGCCGGGGTGCTGGAGGGCGTACGGGCCAAGGCGCCACGGGCCACCATCGTGGTGGTCGGCTATCCCCGGCTGGTGCCGCCGTCCGGCACCTGTCCCGACGTGGTGCCGTTCGCCGATGGCGACTACCGGTGGGCCGACTCGGTGGAGCGCGGGTTGAACCGCCAGCTCCGCCGGGCCGCGCTGCTCACCGACGCGACGTACGTCGACACGTACACCCCGTCGCGGGGGCACGACGCCTGCGCCGGCGACGAGGCCTGGGTCAACGGCCAGCACACCGACATCTTCGCCGCCGCCTCGTACCACCCGTTCGCGTCGTACATGGCGGCCGCGGCGAGCCTGATCCAGGACATCCTGGCCGGCGTCACGCCGAACCCGGCCCGCGCGGCCGCGGCGGCCCGCTCCGCCGACGGGCAGGTCTCGACGTACGGCGAGCGGGAGCTCTCCGAGGACGAGCAGCGCGCCCTCGCCGAGGCCGGCCTCTCCCACGGCGGCACCAGCGCCGGCACGCTCTGCCCGACCGGCTAGCGCCGCGCCCTCCCTGTCGCGACGACAGGGAGGGCACATGGTTCGGCTCAGGCCGCCACCGTCGTGGGTGCCGCCACCGGGGCGTGCCAGTCGATGTGGTGCTCGAACTGCTCGGCGAACCTCCTGCCGAGCAGCTTCATGCCCAGCGGCATCAGCGCGTCCCGCAGCACCCGTGCCACCGGCCCCGCCGCCTTGTCGGTGTTGGTACGCGCGGCCGCCGCGATGATGCGTTCGCACCGCTCGCGCCGCAGCGACTCGTACCCGGCGAACGCCTCGGCGTACGGCAGGTCGCGCAGGCAGCGGGCCAGCTGTACCGCGCTCTCGATGGCCAGCGACGCGCCCTGGCCGGAGCTGGGGGAGGTGGCGTGCGCGGCGTCGCCGAGCAGCACCATCCGGCCCCGGCTCCAGGTCGGTACGGTCGGGATGTCCTCCATCGCGCCGGTCACCACCAGCTCGGCCGGATCGGTACGCCGGATCAGCTCCGTGGCCGGCGTACGGTCGCCGGCGAAGGCGTCGGCCAGCACCCGCAGCCACTCCTCGCTGGCGGTACGGCGCGCCTCGGCCATGGTCATCGGACGCCGGTGCGGCAGGTTGGCGAACCAGCCGCCCTCGCCGTTGCCGTATACCTGGTAGCCGAAGAACGCGCGCCTGCCGAAGATCATCTGCGCCTTGTCGTCGGTGTCCGGCAGGCCGGTGTCGGCCATCCGGGCACCGAAGCCGAGCAGCCGGGTGTAGCGCGGCCGGGGTGCCGCCGGGTCGATCAGCGTACGCACTGTGGAGCGGATGCCGTCGGCGCCGATCAGGATGTCGGCGCTGGCGACCGTACCGTCGGCGAACCGGGCGGTGACGCCGTCGCCGGTCTCCTCGGCGGCGACCAGGCGCTTGCCGGTTTCGACCGGTATGCCGCGCGCGGCGGCCTCGTCGTGCAGCGCGCGGTACAGCTCCGTCCGCCATACGAACCGCATCGGCTCCAGGCCGGCCGGTGTGGCCAGCTCGGCCAGCTGCCTGCCGGTCCAGCTGCGCAGCACCAGCGCCCGCATCGGTACGCCGATCGCGCGTACCGGCTCGGCGGCGTCGATCGCGGCGAGCGCCTGCAGCCCGTTGGGGGCGATCGACAGGCCACCGCCGATGCCGTCGGCGGTGCCGGCGTACGCCTCGTAGACGGTGGCGTCGATGCCGGCCCGGCGCAGCGCCATCGCCGCCACCGGCCCGCCGATCCCGCCGCCGATCACCAGCGCGGTCTTCACGTGGGACATGGGTTCCTCCTGGTTGTGGTCGCGTGCCACCGACCCGGGAGGGAGCCCAGCTATCCTTGCGATGCCATCTCGTGGCCGGATCCCTACCGGTTTCGGTGCGAGGTCGAGGGCCCCGGTGGCGGTGTTGCCGCACCCCACCGGGATCTGTCTGTCAACGGGGCGGGTCGCCTCCTTCCGGGAACGCCGGCGCCACGCCGGTCTCGTGGTAGGTCCGCCAGCCGTCCAGCCCCGGCAGGGAACCGCTGGTCAGCTCGTCGACCAGGCCGCGGATCCAGTGCACCTCCGCGGCGAGCAGGGCGATGTCGTACTCGTTCTCGATCAAGAACAGCCGCGGGAGCTGGGCGCTGTGGTGCGCGTGTGACTCGCGTTGCCGGGCGAGCTGGGCCTCCAGCCGTGCCAGCCGCTCGGCCAGCAGCGCCGTCGCCTCCTCGGGAGGCAGGATGAGGATCACCGAGAGCGCGGCCTCGAACCGGGGCGGCTCCCGGTCGGGATCCGCGACCAGCTCGCGGGCCCAGTCGGCCAGCTCCTCACGCCCGGCGTCGGTGATCCGGTACGTCGTGCGCTCCGGCCGGCCGCCCTGCCGGCCGCTCTCGACCGCCTCGATCAGCCCGTGCTTGGCGAGGTTGGCCACCACGGTGTAGAACGAGCCCCACTTGATCGCCATGTCGCGGTCCTTGCCGCGCTCCTTGATCACCGTGGCCATCTCGTACGGGTGCATCGGCCGCTCGATCACCACCGCCAGCACGGCCAGCGCCAGCATGTTGCCGACTCGCCGCCGCTTCGCCATCACGGTCGTCACCTCGCTTCCGATTACTCGTGTACGAGTATACGCACACGAGTGACCGCCGTGCCAGTGTGCCGCGGAACCGCGGAGTTGTCGGGGCCTGCCGGCCCGCCGACAGGCCCACAACTCCGCAGTTGCCCGCGACACCCACGGGGAGCGGGCGGGGGGTGGGGCGGCGTGGGCGTTAGAAGGCGCAGGCGACGATGAGTTCGTTGACCTGACTGGGCTTGATGTCGAGCTTGGAGATCCGGCCGGCGGCGGCCAGGTCGCCGGCGACCTGGGACAGCAGCGCGGCCTGGTCGGCCGGCGCCAGGATCTCGGCCAACCCCACTTCGGCGCGCATCGACAGCTTGCGGTCGGACTTGGCGCGGCGTACCTGGGAGAGGGCTCCGCCGACCACGGTCAGCAGCCGGGGGTCGGTGTCGGTGGAGCGGGAGACCTCGGCGGGGGTGGGCCACGGCGCACGGTGGATCGAGCCGTACCGCCACCAGGACCACACCTCCTCGGTGACGTACGGCAGGAACGGTGCGAACAGCCGCAGCTGCACCGACAGCGCGAGCGCGAGCGTGGTCTTCGCCGAATCCGCGGCCAGGTCGCCGCGGCCGCCGTACGCGCGTTCCTTGACCAGCTCCAGGTAGTCATCGCAGAACATCCAGAAGAAGCGCTCGACGGTCTCCAGGACGGCGGTGTGGTCGTACCGCTCGAACGCCGCCGTGGCCTCGGCGACCACCCTGGACAGCGCCTCCAGCAGCGCCCGGTCCAGCGGCTCGGTGGCGGTGCCGGTCAGCGACGGCTCCAGCCCGAGTACGAACTTCGACGCGTTGAGCAGCTTGGTGGCCAGCCGCCGGCCCACCCGCATCTGGTTCTCGTCGAAGGCGGTGTCCATGCCGGGACGCCCCGACGCCGCCCAGTACCGCACCGCGTCGGCGCCGTACTTGTCGAGCCACTCCGCCGGGGTGACCACGTTGCCTTTCGACTTGGACATCTTCTTGCGGTCCGGGTCCAGGATCCAGCCGGAGATCACCGCCCGCCGCCACGGCAGGGTGCCGTGCTCCAGATGGCTGCGCACCGTCGTGGCGAACAACCAGGTACGGATGATCTCGTGGCTCTGCGGCCGCAGGTCCATCGGGAACACCCGGCCGTACAGGTCGGGATCGCGTTCCCAGCCGCCGGCGATCTGTGGGGTCAGCGACGAGGTGGCCCAGGTGTCCATCACGTCCGGGTCGGCGATGAAGCCGCCGGGCCGACCCCGTTCACCCTCGCTGTAGCCGGGCGGTGGCTGCGACGACGGGTCGACGGGCAGCTCCGTCTCGGAGGGGACCAGCGGGTTGGCGTGGTCGGGCAGCCCGACCTCGTCGAGGCGGTACCACACCGGGATCGGCACCCCGAAGTAGCGCTGCCGGCTGATCAACCAGTCCCCGGTCAGCCCTTCCACCCAGTGCCGGTAGCGGTGTCGCATGTGCGGCGGCACCCACTCCAGCTCGTCGCCGCGCGCCAGCAGCTGTGCGCGCAGCTCGTCGTCGCGGCCGCCGTTGCGCAGGTACCACTGCCGGGTGGTGACGATTTCGAGGGGCTGCTCGCCGCGCTCGTAGAACTTCACCGGGTGGGTGATCTCGCGTGGCTCCCCGTCCAGCGCCCCGGCCTCCCGCAGCAGCTCCACGATCCGGCGCCGGGCCTGCTTGACGTAGCGTCCCGCCAGCTCTTCGTACGGGCCGGTCACGTCCTCGGGTGGGTCCGGCACCAGCTTGCCGTCGCGGCCCACGACCGGGCGGGTGGGCAGGTTCAGGTCACGCCACCAGGTCACGTCGGTGAGGTCGCCGAACGTACAGATCATCGCGATCCCGGAGCCCTTCTCCGGATCGGCGAGCGGGTGCGCGTACACCTGGATCGGCACATCGAACAGCGGGGTGCGCAGCCGCGTACCCACCAAAGGTTTGTAACGGTCGTCGTCCGGGTGGCAGACCGCCGCCACACACGCCGGCAGCAGCTCCGGCCGGGTGGTCTCGACCGGCACCGCACTGCCGTCCTCGGCGGTGAAGACCAGCCGGTGGTACGCCCCCGGCCGGTCCCGGTCCTCCAGCTCGGCCTGGGCGACCGCGGTGCCGTACGTGGTGTCCCACAGCGTCGGGGCATGCGCGGTGTACGCCTCGCCGCGGGCCAGGTTGCGCAGGAACCCGCGCTGGCTCGCCGCCCGCGCCGCGTCCCCGATCGTGGTGTAGAGGTACGTCCAGTCCACCGAGAGCCCGAGACGGCGCCAGATCTCCTCGAACGCCTGCTCGTCGATCGCGGTCAGCTGGTGGCACAGCTCGATGAAGTTGCGCCTTGAAATGGGAATCTGAGATCGGTCGTCTCGGCCCTGCGGCTCCGACGGCGGCAGGAAGCCCGCGTCGTGCGGCAGGTACGGGTCACACCGCACCCCGAAGTAGTGCTGCACCCGGCGCTCGGTGGGCAGCCCGTTGTCGTCCCACCCCATCGGGTAGAACACCGCCTTGCCGCGCATCCGCTGGTAGCGCGCCACCAGGTCGGTGTGGGTGTAGGAGAACACGTGTCCGATGTGCAGCGACCCGGAGACGGTGGGCGGCGGGGTGTCGATGGCGTACACCTCGGCGCGCTGCTTGGAGCGGTCGAAGACGTAGGTCTTCTGGTCGTCCCAGCGGCGTACCCACTTCTCCTCCAACCCGTCGAGGCTGGGCTTGTCGGGCAGATGTCGGCCGGGACGCGTCATGCCCAGAGATGGTACGGACCGCCGCTGGCGCTTGCCGCAGGTTATCCACAGGGCCTGGACGTAAACTCGCCTCATGTCGGACTCTGGCGATAGCGTCGGCGAGACCCGAGACCAAGGAGGCCCCCCGATGTCGGCTGCGCTCTCCCTTCCGGAGCCCGCGCTGGTACGTGACGACTGGACCGCCGAGGATCTCCACCATCTGCCGGACGACTACCGGCACGAGATCGTCGACGGAGTGCTGCATATGTCCCCTTCTCCCCGCCGAGGCCACCAACAGCTGTCGGTCGCGCTGTTGGTCGCGCTGCAACCGTTCCTACCCGAGGGGTGGTCTGCCACGGTTGCGCTCGACGTGGTCCTCACCGAGGACGCGCGCAATGTCCGGCAGCCCGACATTGTCGTGTACCGCGACGGCGACCCGGATCAGATGGTTCGGTTCGACGAGGTGGCCTTGGTGGTGGAGGTGGTCTCACCCGGGTCGCGGACGGAGGACCGGGTGACCAAGCCGGTGGTGTACGCCGAGGCTGGGATCCCGGCGTACTGGCGGGTGGAGCAGAAGCCTGCCCTGTCGGTGGTCGAGTACCAGCTCACCGAGCTGGGCAAATACTACGAGCACAGCGCGCGTGCCGGGGTGTCCAGTGTGGACAAGCCGTGGCCGATCGAGATCGACCTGGACGAGGTGGCGCGGGAGGCCGGACTGGCGTGACGGTGATCCGGGCGTACCGGCCGGAGGACCGCGAGGCGCTGTACGCGATCTGTCTGGCGACCGGGGACAGCGGCGGCGACGCCAGCGACCTCTACACCGACCCCGACCTGCTCGGCCACGTGTACGTCGGCCCGTACCTCGCCTTGGAGCCTTCGCTGGCCTGGGTGGTCGACGACGGCACCCCCGCCGGGTACGTGCTCGGGGCTCTCGACACCGCCGACTTCGAAGCGCGGGCCGAGCGTGACTGGTGGCCGGGGCTGCGGCGGCGCTACTCGGGCGCCGCGCCGCCGGGTCCCGACGGGCGGCTGGTCGGGTTGATCCACCGGCCACATCGGACTCCGGTGGCGATCACCGGCGGTTACCCGTCGCACCTGCATATCGACCTGCTGCCCCGGGCGCAGGGCGGCGGCAACGGGCGCCGGCTGATGGAGATCCTGCTGGCGGCGCTGCGCGAGCGTGGGTCGCACGGCGTACACCTCGGAGTGGGGCGGCGCAACGTACGGGCGATCCGCTTCTACCGGCGGCTGGGCTTCACCGAAATCGAGGCCTCGCCCGACGCCCTGCTGCTCGGCCTGCGGCTGTGAGACCGCTCTGCTGCTCGGCCTGCGGCTATGAGTCCGCTCAGGACGCCAGGCTGTCGCGCCACTGTCGGTGCAGGCGGGCGTAGTGCCCGTCGGAGGCGGCCAGCGACGCGGGGGAGCCGTCCTCGACCACCTGGCCGGCATCCAGCACCAGCACCCGGTCGGCGATCCGTACGGTGGAGAGCCGGTGCGCGATCACGATCGCCGTACGGTCGGCGAGGATCGTACGCAGCGCCCGCTGCACCGCGCGTTCGCTCGGCAGGTCCAGCGACGAGGTGGCCTCGTCCAGGATCAGCACCACCGGATCGGCGAGGAACGCGCGGGCGAAGGCGACCAGTTGGCGTTGACCGGCCGAGAGCCGGCCGCCGCGCTTGCGTACCTCCGTGTCGTACCCGTCGGGCAGGGCGCGGATGAAGCCGTCGGCGCCGATCGCGCGGGCCGCCGCCTCGATCTCCTCGCGCCGCGCACCGGGGCGGCCGAAGCCGATGTTGTCGGCGACGCTGCCGGAGAACAGGAAATTCTCCTGGGTCACCATCACCACCGCACGCCGCAGCTCCTCCTCGGCCAGGTCGCGCAGGTCCACCCCGTCCAGCGACACCCCGCCGGCCACCGGGTCGTAGAACCGGGTCACCAGCTTCGCGATGGTGCTCTTGCCGGCTCCGGTGGCGCCCACCACGGCGACGGTCTGCCCCGCCGGGACGGTCAGGTCCAGTCGCCGCAGCACCGGCAGGTCGGCCCGGTAGCCGAACTCCACCGCGTCCAGCCTCACCGCGCCGCGTACCGGGGAAGGAAGCGGGACCGGTGAGGCCGCGGGAGGTACGCCGGGCCGCTCGTCCAGCACGCCGGCCAGCTTCTCCAGCGCCGCGGTCGCCGACTGCAGCGAGTTGTAGAACATCGACAGCTCCTGCATCGGCTCGAAGAACCAGCGCAGGTACAGCAGGAACGCCGCCAGCACGCCCAGCTCGGTCTGCTGGTGCATCACCCGGTAGGCGCCGTAGCTGAGCACCACCGCGATGGTGATGTTGCCGACCAGCTTCACACCGGGGGCGTACGTGCTCATCAGCCGTGCCGCGCGCCGGTTGGCCAGCCGGTAGTCGTCGTTGACCGCGTCGAAGATCTCCTGGTTACGCGGCTCGCGGCGGAACGCCTGCACCGCCGCGATCCCGCCCAGCGACTCCACGAAGTGCACGATCACCAGCGCGACCTTCTCCCGGGTACGCCGGTACGCCACCGCCGAGTTGCGCCGGAACCAGGCCGAGAGCCACAGCAGGAACGGGAAGCACAGCAGTGTCACCAGCGCCAGCTCCAGGTCCAGCCAGAGCAGGATGCCGGCGACGCTGAGCACCGACAGCCCGGCGAGCAGCAGGTCCTCGATCCCGCCGTCGACCAGCTCGGAGATGGAGTCCATGTCGCTGGTCAGCCGCGAGATCACCTTCCCCGAGGTGTACCGCTCGTGGAAGGCCAGCGACAGCTTCTGGAAGTGCCGGTAGACCCGCCGCCGCAGGCGCAGCAGCACCGCCTGCCCGAGCCGGCCGATGGTGAGGATGAAGCCGCGCTTGGCGACGTACTCGGTGAGGGCGGCGACCGCGAACGCCACCGCGATCCAGACCAGCACCGTGACGTCGCCACGCCGCAGCGCGGGCACGCCGGTGTCGATCCCGACCTTGACCAGGTACGGTCCGGCCATCGCCGCGGCGTTCTGGGTCAGCAGCAGCGCCACCGCCACCGTCAGCAGCCGCCGGTGGGGGCGCAGCAGGGAGCGCAGCAGCACCCGGCTGCGTCCCCGCAACAGGATCACCGACCGGGCGTCGCCCGCCTCCGCGGCGGTACGCTCCGCGTCGTCCTCGGGCGCCTGCCCGCGCCAGGCCGCCACGTCGATGCTCATGCGTTCACCTCCGCTTCCGTGTGGCTTCCGGTCGCTTCCGTGGGGCGTTCGGTCGAAAGCGCCGTGGGGCTTTCGGTCGAAAGCACCGCGCGGTACGCCGGCACCGTCTCCAGCAGATCGGGGTGCCGGCCGACGGCGGCGATCCGGCCGTCTTCCAGCAGCGCCACCCGGTCGGCGAGCGCCACGGTGCTGGGGCGGTGCGCCACCACCAGCGCGGTGGTGCCGGCCAGCACCCGGCGCAGCGCCTCCTCCACCAACGTCTCGGTGTGTACGTCCAGCGCCGAGAGCGGGTCGTCGAGCACCAGCACCGCCGGCTTCACGATCACGGCGCGGGCCAGTGCGAGCCGCTGCCGCTGGCCACCCGAGAGCGAGAGCCCCTGCTCACCGATCCGGGTGTCGAGCCCCCACGGGAGGTCGTACACGAACTCGGCGCGGGCCACCCGCAGCGCCTCGGCGATGTCGGCGTCGGAGGCGTCCGGCCGGCCGAGGGTGAGGTTTTCCCGGATGCTCATCGAGAACAGCGTCGGCTCCTCGAATGCGGTGCCGACCGTACGCCGCAGCGATTCCAGGGTGATCTCGCGCAGGTTGTGACCGTCCAGTGTGACCCGGCCGCGGGTCGGGTCGTGCAGCCGCAGCGCCAGCGAGGCGAGCGTGGTCTTGCCCGAGCCGGTGACCCCGACCAGGGCGAGGGTCTCGCCGGGTGTGATCTCCAGGTCGACTCCGCGCAGCACCGGCTCGGCGCTGTCGGGGTAGGTGAACCCGACCTGCTCGAAGCGGAGCCGGCCGCGGGGCTCGGCCAGCGGGCGGGCGTGCGGGGCGTCGACCACGGTCGGCTCGGCGTCGAACACCTCGTACAGCCGGTCGGCGGCGGTCATCGCCTCCTGGCCGTTGGCGAGGATCCAGCCCATCGCCCCGATCGGCCAGGCCAGCATCAGGTGCAGCGACGCGAACGCCACCAACCCGCCGAGGGTGAGGTCGCCGGCGTCGACCGCCACCGCGCCGACCACCAGCACCACGCCGAGGATGGCCGCGGGCACCAGCTCCAGCAGCCCCCAGAACTGGGCGACGATCCGGGCCTTTCCGACGGCGGTGTCGTGCAGCCGGACCGCACGCGCGTCGAACCGCCGGAACATCTCGCCGGCGCGGCCGAACGCTTTGACGGTGCGCATCCCGTGCGCGGTCTCCTCGACCTGGGTCGCCACGTCGCCCTGCTGGTCCTGCTGCCGGCGGGCGGTGTCCAGGTAGCGCCGCCCGAAGTGTTTCGCGGTGACGAACAGCGGAATCGCGCTCGCCGCGACCACCAGCGCGAGCGGCCAGTACAGCCGGAACAGCAGCACCAGCACGGTCACGAACGTGACGGCGTTGATCAGCAGGAAGATCACGCCAAAGGACAGGAACCGCCGGATCACGTGCAGGTCGGAGGTGGCCCTGGAGAGCAGTTGCCCGGACTGCCACTGCCCGTGGAAGGCCACCGAGAGCCGCTGCAGATGGGCGTACAGGTCGGAGCGGAGCCGGGTCTCCAGGCCGAGGGCGGCGTCGGATTCGATCCACCGGCGTACGAACGCCAGCGTCGCCTCGGCGACTCCAAGCCCGAGCGCGGCGGCGCCGAGCAACGGCAGCGCGCCGGGGTCGCCGTGGCGTACCGGGCCGTCGACGACCCGCTGGATCAGCAGCGGGACCGCGATGCTGGCGCCGGTCGCGCACCCGGCGGCGACGGTCATCACGACCATCTGCCAGGTGTACGCGGTGAGGTAGCCCCGGATCCGCCACAGGTTGTGGAGTGGGTGCCGAGTGGCCTGCGATGGGTGGTAATCAGGTGACGGCACGCGCCTGACCGTACCGACGGTGGCGGTGGAACTCTTCTGATTTTCCGCTGGTACGGCGGTCGCTGACGGCATCCGTCGACGGTGCAACTTCAACCGCGCATGAAGTCAAGAACGCAGCTCGGACCGGGCCTCCGCGCTGGCGGAGACCCGGCCCGGACCGGTTACGCGGCCTCGTGGTCGAGGAGCCAGCGCTTGACCGGCAGTCCCCAGCGGAACCCACCCAGGGCGCCGCCGATCCGTACCACCCGGTGGCACGGTACGAACAGCGCGGCCGCGTTGCGGGCGCAGGCCTGGGCAGCGGCGCGTACCGCGGCGGGGCGACCGGCGAGCACGGCGTAGTCGGTGTACGTCACCGGCGCGCCCGGCGCGACCTCCCGCAGCACCTGCCACGCGTGGCCGAGGAACTCGCCGCCGCGCTGCCGTACCGGCACGGTCATCGGCGCGGTCAGGTCGCCGTCCAGGTACGCGTGCACTGCCTTGGTCAGCTCGCCGAGGTCGGCGCTGGGACGCGGATCGGCGGGGCGCAGGGACGGATGCACCTGTGGCATGAGGTCGTCCAGGGTGTCGGTCCAGCCGCTGGCGAGTACCGCGTCGGCGGCGGCGAGCACGGTGAACGGGCCGGCCGGGGTGTCGATGGTGGTGTGGAACGCGGTCATGTCAACCTCCGCGGATCGGATCGGTGTCAGGGGTCTGGCGCCACAGCCGGATCACCGCGTACGCCCGCCAGGGGCGCCACCGGTGGGAACGTTCGTCCAGCGCGGCGGGGGAGTCGGGGAGGCCGAGCCAGGCGGCGCTGCGGCGTACCACCAGGTCGGTCGGGAGGAACGCGCCGGGGTCGCCGAGGGCGCGCATCGCGACGTACTCGGTGGTCCACGGGCCGATCCCGGGGATCGCCAGCAGCCCCGCGCGGGTGGCCTCCCGGTCGGCCGACGGGCTCAGGTCCAGCTCGCCGGAGGCCACCGCCGCGGCCACCGCCCGGACCGTACGCCGGCGTGCCTTCGGCATCCGCAGCGCGGTGTCCGGCGCCTCGGCCACCGCGGCGGGGTCGGGGAAGACCGTGGTGACCGTGGCCTCGGCCGCCGGCCCGGCCCCCAGCGGCTCGCCGGCGGTGAACGGCCCGGTCGCCCCGAGCGGTTCGCCCGCCCCCAGCGGTGTGCCTGGCC